>JBDSHF010000419.1:0-9490 GCA_039918595.1 Thermoanaerobaculia bacterium | reverse complement strand
GTACCGCTCGCGGTCGACTTTCAGCGCGGGATCGCCGATCACCAGGGCCGCGTCCGCCTCGGCCAGCATACGCTCCGGGTCCGGACGCTCGTGCAGATACTCGGGGTTGATCCCCCAGCGCTCGCGCAGCAGGATCCGGATCAGGGTCGCCGAGGTGCGGCTGTTGGTGTCGAGGGCGACGCGCCGGACCTCTTCGATGGGCACGCGGGAGACCAGGAGCACGCTGCGCACCTCGTGATGCGCCGCCACGCACATGTCGGGGAGCACCCGCAGGTTGGGAATGCGCTGCACCTCGATCGACGGGATCAGACCGATCTCGAGGTTGCCCTGCGCCAGCAACTGCGCCACCAGCGACGGTGGGTGGTAGCTCGGCGCGAACAGGTCCGCGTGATGGCCCTTGAGAAACCCCCAGGCCAGCGGCTTGCTGTTCAGGAAGTTGACGATGCCTACACGCAGCTTGGGCAAGGGCTCTCGGCTCCCCTACTTCGACATCGCGTTGAGGAAGTCCTGGTTGGTCTTGGTCTTCGACAACTTGTCGTGCAGCAGCTCCATGCTCTCCACCGTCGACAGCGGGTTGAGCACCTTGCGCAGCACCCAGACGCGGTGCAGCTCGGTCTCCGGCATCAGCAGCTCTTCCTTGCGGGTACCCGACTTGTTGATGTCGATCGCCGGGAAGACACGCTTGTCGACCAGCTTGCGGTCGAGGTGGATCTCGCAGTTGCCGGTGCCCTTGAACTCCTCGAAGATGACGTCATCCATGCGGCTGCCGGTGTCGACCAGCGCCGTGGCGATGATCGTCAGCGAGCCACCTTCCTCGATGTTGCGGGCGGCGCCGAAGAACCGCTTCGGCCGGTGCAGCGCGTTGGCGTCGATACCGCCGGAGAGCACCTTGCCCGAGGGGGGCTGGACGGTGTTGTAGGCGCGCGCCAAGCGGGTGATCGAGTCGAGCAGGATCACCACGTCCTTCTTGTGCTCGACCAGGCGCTTCGCCTTCTCGATCACCATCTCGGCCACCTGCACGTGGCGGGTGGCGGGCTCGTCGAAGGTCGAGGAGACGACCTCGCCCTGCACCGAGCGCTGCATGTCGGTGACCTCTTCAGGCCGCTCGTCGATCAGCAGCACGATCAGCATCGCCTCGGGATGGTTTTTCTCGACCGAGTGGGCGATCGACTGCAGCAGCATGGTCTTGCCGGTGCGCGGCGGCGCCACGATCAGCGCGCGCTGCCCCTTGCCCATCGGGGTCGAGAGGTCCATCACCCGCGACGACATGTCGCCGGCGACCTCGAGCTTGATCCGCTCCTGCGGGTAGAGCGGCGTCAGGTTGTCGAAGAAAATCTTGTTGCGAGCGACCTCGGGATGCTCGAAGTTGACCGCCTCGACCTTGATCAGGGCGAAGTAACGCTCGCCCTCCTTCGGCTGCCGCACCTGGCCGGAGATGGTGTCGCCGGTGCGCAGATCGAAGCGCCGGATCTGGCTCGGGGAGACATAGATGTCGTCCGGACCCGGCAGGTAGTTGTATTCAGGGGCGCGGAGGAAGCCGAACCCGTCGGGGAGGCACTCGAGCACCCCCTCGGCGAAGATCAGGCCGCTCTTCTCGGTCTGCGCCTGGAGGATCTTGAAGATCAGCTCCTGCTTGCGCATGCCGGTGGCGCCCTCGACCCCCAGATCCTTGCCGATCTGGGTGAGTTGGGTGATGTTCATCTCCTTGAGGGCCCGAATGTCGAGCGCCTCCACATTCACCTTCTCCGCCTGGTTCTGTTGAGATTTAGCCATGTCGTTCCTCTTCGTATCGCTGATCATCTTGCACTCGCCTCGAGGTGGGGTGTAATCGCTCCCCAGAGTTCTTTGATCCCACTTCCCGAGCGAGCGGAAACAGGGATGACGGGAATCGTCTCTTTCAAGCCCAGCGTCTGGCAGACGTCGCGGATCGCCAACGTCCACCGGCCGCGGGTGATCTGGTCGATCTTGGTGGCGGCCACGATGACCGCCAGCCCCAGGCCTTCCAGATACTCGTACGCCTGCACGTCGAGGGGGGTGGCTCCCACCTTGCCGTCCACCAGGAGCACCACCGTATCCGGCGGCGTCTCCCGGAAGTACCCCTCGACTCGCGCCGCCCACTCCCGCCGCGCGTCCTTGCCGGCCTTGGCATAGCCGTAACCCGGCAGGTCGACGAAGTAGAAGCGCTGGTTCACCAGGAAGTAGTTGACCGCCTGCGTCCGTCCCGGCGTCGAGCTGGTGCGGGCGAGGGCTTTTCTTCCCAGCAGACCATTGAGCAGGGTCGATTTGCCGACATTGGAGCGTCCGACGAAAGCAACTTCGGGACGCCCGTCGCGCAAGTAGTCCCCGCTCCCGTGAGCGGATCGGATGAACTCCGCGGTCTCGACCTTCACGCGCTCTGCCTGTGTTCGCGGCGTTCGCGCACTTCGCGGTCGGAGAACCCGACTTTCGCCGGCAGCGGCTTCATCATTTTTTTCAATCTGAAACCCGTTCCCGCGCCGGCTCTTCTGGAGACCGGCGCGGTCGGGCTGGCTTAGGTGTCAATCAGGTGTCGACAGGTGTCAACAGGCGTCAATGGGCCAGGGAATCCGAGCCGACCGGAGAGTCGGAGGGCGCCTTGGTGTACTTCCCGTCCTTCTTCGGCAGCGGGACGAGAGGTCCGTCCAGGGCGAGCCGCAGGACTTCGTCCATCGACTCGACGAGGTGGAACTCCATGGCCTCGCGGACCTCGGCCGGGATCTCCTCGACGTCCTTCTCGTTCTCCTTGGGGAGGATGATCTCGTTGATGCCACCGCGGTAGGCGGCGAGCACCTTGTCCTTGATCCCGCCGACCGGCAGAACCTTGCCGCGCAGCGTGATCTCCCCCGTCATCGCGACGTCCTTGCGGACCGCGATCTTGGTCAGCGCTGAAATCAGCGCCGTGGCCATCGTGATACCCGCCGACGGGCCGTCCTTCGGGATCGCTCCCTCGGGGACGTGGAGATGCACGTCGATGCTCTCGTTGAAGTCCGGCTCGATGCCGAACAGGTCGGCGCGGCTGCGCAGGTAGGACACCGCGGCGCGGGCCGACTCCTGCATCACGTCGCCGAGCTTGCCGGTCAGCGTCAGCTTCCCCTTGCCCGGCATCAGGCCGACCTCGGTCTCGAGCAGCTCGCCGCCCACCTCGGTCCAGGCGAGGCCGGTCGCGACGCCGACCTCGGACTCCTCGTTCTTGCGGCGGGCCCGGAACCTGGGCTTGCCGAGGAACTCGAAGACCGTCTCGGGCGTCACCGTGAGGGTGAGCGACGGCCCTTCGCGGACCACCCGGCGGGCGATCTTGCGACAGATGGAAGCGATCTCGCGCTCCACGCTGCGCACGCCGGCCTCCCGGGTGTAGCTCTCGATGACCACCCGCACCGCCTCGGCCTCGACGGTGATCTTGTCGGCCGAGAGGCCGTGGTCACGGAGCTGCCGGGGGACCAGAAACTGCTGGGCGATCGCCAGCTTCTCGTTGAGCGTATAGCCCGAGAGGCTGATCACCTCCATGCGGTCCTTGAGCGGCGCCGGGATCGAGTGGGTCACGTTGGCGGTGGCGATGAACATCACCTTCGACAGGTCGTACTCGACGTCGAGGTAATGGTCGAGGAACGAGTCGTTCTGCTCCGGGTCCAGCACTTCGAGCAGGGCCGCCGAGGGGTCGCCCCGGAAGTCGGTCGACATCTTGTCGATCTCGTCGAGCAGGAAGACCGGATTGATCGTCCCCGCCTTGCGCATCATCTGGATGATCTGGCCGGGGAAGGCGCCGATGTAGGTCCGGCGGTGACCCCGGATCTCCGCCTCGTCGCGCACGCCGCCGAGCGACAGGCGGACGAACTTGCGTCCGGTGGCGCGGGCGATCGACTTGGCGAGCGACGACTTGCCGACGCCCGGAGGGCCGACGAAGCAGATGATCGAGCTCTTGGTCTGGCCGATGAGCTGGCGCACGGCCAGGAACTCGAGGATGCGGTCCTTGATCTTCTCGAGACCGTAGTGGTCCTCGTTGAGCACCCGCTCGGCGTGGTCGAGGTCCTTGCGCTCCTTGCTCCGCTTGCGCCAGGGAACCGCGACCATCCAGTCGATGTAGTTGCGCGAGACGGTGGCCTCGGCCGACACCGGCGGCATCGCCTCCAAGCGCTTGAGCTCCTGCTCGGCCTTCTCCTTGACGTCCTTGGGGAGGCCCGCCTTCTCGATCTTCTCGCGCAGCTCGGTCAGCTCGTCGCCACGGTCGTCCTTGCGCCCGAGCTCCTGATGGATGGCCTTGATCTTCTCGTTGAGGTAGTACTCCTTCTGGGCCTTCTCCATCTGCTTCTTGACCTTCACGTTGATCCGCTTGTCGATGTTGATCTTCTCGATCTCGACGTCCAGCAGGTCGTGAAGGCGCTGCAGGCGCTCGTAGGGATTGACCAGCTCGAGCAGCGACTGCTTCTCGGAGGTCGCCACCATCAGGTGGGCCGAGAGGATGTCGGCCACGCGGTCGGCGTCGTCGAGCTTCAGGGTCGACATTAGCCCCTCGAACGCCAGGTGATGCGACATCTTGGCGTACTGCTCGAAGGCGGCGAGGACCTTGCTCATGTAGGTCCGCAGCTCCTCGCCCATCGGGTAGTTGACCTCGTAGGTCTCCACCTCGACGCTCAAGGCGCCGTCGGTATCGTCGACGCTGACGATCTTGCCGCGCTGGACCCCCTCGACCATCACCCGCACGTTGCCGTTGGGCAGCTTGAGGTTCTGGATCACGGTCGCGATGACGCCGACATCGCAGATGTCGTCGCGCAGCGGATCGTCGATCCGGGGGTCCTTCTGGGCGGCCAGGAAGATCCGCTTGGTGGAGCCCGAGAGCGCCCGCTCCAGAGCCAGCACCGAGCTCTCACGGCCCACGATGAACGGGGCCATCATGTGAGGGAAGACCACCATGTCCCGCAGGGGGACCAGCGGCAGGGTCTCGCGCTTCTTAGTGACGAATGATGCAGGCATGTCGGGTGCTCGCGCCTTTCCTCAGCCGGCCTTCTTGTAGAGCATGATCGGCTGGATCCGGCTCGCAACGACCTCTTCATTGATGAGGATCTGCTTGACGTCGCGTTGCGAGGGAATGGTGTACATGAGGTCGAGCATCAGCTCCTCGAGGATGATGCGCAGGCCGCGAGCCCCGACGTTGCGCTTGAGCGCCTCGCCGGCGATCTCCTTGAGCGCCTCGTCCGTGAACTTCAGCTCCACCCCTTCGAACTCCAGGATGGTCTGGTACTGCCGGATCAGACTGTTCTTGGGCTCGTGAAGGATGCGCACCAGCGCCTCCTCGTCGAGCTCCTCGAGCGTCGCGACCACCGGCAGACGCCCCACGAACTCGGGGATCAGGCCGTACTTGATCAGGTCCTCGGGCAACACCTTCTCCAGGAACTGGCCCGTCTTCTTATCGCGCTTGCCCTTGATCTCCGCGCCGAAACCGAGGGACTTCTGGTTCATGCGGCGCTCGATGACCTCCTCGAGGCCGACGAAGGCGCCACCGCAGATGAACAGGATGTTGGTGGTGTCGATCTGCAGGAACTCCTGGTGCGGATGCTTGCGCCCGCCCTGCGGCGGCACGTTGCACTGGGTCCCCTCGAGGATCTTGAGCAGCGCCTGCTGCACCCCCTCGCCCGAAACGTCGCGGGTGATCGAGGGGTTGTCGCTCTTGCGGCAGATCTTGTCGACCTCGTCGATGTAGACGATGCCGCGCTGCGTCTTCTCCTTGTCGTTCCCCGAAGCCTGGTAGAGCTTCAGGATGATGTTCTCGACGTCCTCGCCGACGTAGCCCGCCTCGGTGAGCGTGGTGGCGTCGGCAATCGTGAACGGCACCGACAGGAGGCGCGCCAGGGTCTGGGCGAGCAGCGTCTTGCCGGTCCCGGTGGGGCCGATCAGGAGGATGTTCGACTTCTGGAGCTCGACCTCGCCGTGCGATTTCTCCGCGAAGTCGATCCGCTTGTAGTGGTTGTAGACCGCGACGGCCAGCTTCTTCTTCGCCTGCTCCTGGCCGATCACGTACTCGTCGAGGAGCGCCTTGATCTCCTTGGGCTTGGGGAGCGTCGTGTCCTGCTGCTGCTCGAGCATCCGGTCCTCGGCGATGATGTCGAGACAGATGTCGACGCACTCATCGCAGATGAACACCGTGGGGCCGGCGATCAGCTTTTTGACCTCGCGCTGGCTCTTGTTGCAGAACGAGCACCTCAGGACTTCATCGCCGCTGTCTTTCTTCGGCATTTCTCCTCCGTTGTGGGCGGAACGCTGATCAGGCTTTCCTCGATGCTAGGTGCGTTCCTCAACGCCTGTCAACGTCTTGCCAGATAGAACAGGGACCGTGGCAGAGGCTATTTCCGTCCCGCCTTCACCACGTCCACCGGCTCAACCTGGGGTCTGCTACCCCTTAAGGTGTCGCGAGACACCAAAAAGGCGTCAACGAACCGGGGTCGGCGTGGCCTCGGGCCGCCGCCGCATCATCACCCGGTCCGCGATTCCGTATTCGACCGCTTCTTTCGCTGAGAGAATCCTATCGCGTTCCGTGTCGCGATGGATCTCCTCCTTCGTTTTGCCGGTGTGGAACGCCAGGATCTCGTCCAGGCGGTCGCGCATCATCAGCATGTCCTTGGCGTGGATCTCGATGTCCGACTGCTGCCCCTGCAGCCCGGAGATCAGGGGCTGGTGAATCAGCACCCGGCTGTTGGGCAGCAGCGTCCGCTTGCCCTTGGTGCCCGACGCGAACAGCACCGCCGCCATCGACGCCGCCTGCCCCACGCAGTAGGTGGAGACGTCCGGCTTGATGTACTGCATGGTGTCGTAGATCGCCAGGCCGGCGCTGACCGAGCCGCCGGGGGAGTTGATGTACAGCGAGATGTCCTTCTCCGGGTTCTCCGCCTCGAGGAAGAGCATCTGGGCGATGATCAGGCTCGCCTGGTCGTCGTCGACGGGGCGGCCGAGGAAGATGATGTTGTCCTTGAGCAGGCGCGAGTAAATGTCGTAGGCGCGCTCGCCCCGGTTCGATTGCTCGACCACCATCGGAATCAGCATGCTTGAGTCTCTCCTTAACCTTCTTCGGTCGTCAGCCGGGAGGCGCCGGTCTCGTCGTCGTCCGGTTCTCCCAGCAGGGTACGGATCGTCTTCTCGCGCCGCAACTGCGAGCGAAGCGAGGTCAGACGGCCGTCCTCGTCCAGCTTGCGGCGCAGCACCGGGGTCGACACCCCTTGTGCGCGAGCCAACACCGCCAGGGTGCGCTCGAATTCCTCTTCCGTGACGGCGAGCTCCCGGTGGTCGGCGACGGCGTCGAGCAGCAGCCGCGCGTGCACCCGCTTCTCGGCCATCGGCGCCATCTCCTCGCCCACCCGGCTCCAGTCGATATGGGCCTTCTCGACGTCGACGCCGCGGCGCGACAGGTTCTCGGCGTAGTCCTGCACCATCCCCTCGACCTCCCGGCGCACGACCCCCTGGGGGAGATCGATCGGGTGGCGGTCACGGAGCTGGTTGAGCAGAGCCTGGTGGCGCGCCTCGCGCCGCTGCTCGTCCTTCTGCTGGCGCAGCCGGACCACCACCGCCTCGCGCAACGCCTCGAAGGTCGCGAGCTCGGGGTTCACCTTGGCGGCGAAGGCGTCGTCGAGCGGCGGCAGATCGCGCTCCTTGACCTCGTCGACCTTGACCCGGAACTTCTGCTCGTGCACCTCGGGCGCCCCACCCTCCTCGGCGGCGGGGTGCTCGTGGCGGCGCTCGAAAGTCGTCTCCTGGCCGGCCGACAGCCCCTGGACGGCGAGCGAGAGCTCCTCCCAGACCTGGGGATCGCCGACCTCGACCGTCACCGGGTCGGTCCGCTCCTCCGGATGCTCAGGCGTGCCGACGGTGGTCACCTGCAAACTGAGCTGATCGCCGCGTGAGGCCGGCCGGTCGACCGTCACCCACTCGGACATCTGCTTGCGGATGTTGTCGATCGTCTCCTCGATCTCCATCGTCCCCGGCTCGACCTCGGGATCCGGCAGATCGAAGCTGTCGATGTTGCGCAGCTCGACCTCGGGGCGGATCTCGATCGTGGCCACGAAGGTCAGGGGCTCGCCGGGCGTGAGCTCGGAAACCTCGTCGACCTCAGGAGGGAGCAGGGGCTCGAGCGAGCTCTCGGCCTGTGCCTGCTTCCAGTAGCGGGGGAGCAGGCGCTCCTTGACCTCCTGGTCGATCTCCTTGGCGAACCGGCGGCGGACCAGCTCGGAGGGAACTTTGCCCTGACGGAAGCCGGGAAGGCGCACCTTCTGGCCGTAATCGCGCACCACGCGCTGGGTCTCCGCCTCGACGGCGGGCGCGGGCACCTCCACCTTGATCTGTTTGCGGCAGGGCCCGACGTCCTCGAGAGAAAGCACGACGCTCATCAGTGGATTGACCTCATCGTCTGGTGCGAAAGAGGGGACTCGAACCCCCAACCCGATCTCTCGGGACTAGATCCTAAGTCTAGCGCGTATACCAATTCCGCCACTTTCGCTAGTGAGACCTCCTGGAACAAGGAGGATTGGGAGTTTGGGGAGGTGGTGAGCCGCGAAGGAATCGAACCTTCAACCCGCAGATTAAGAGTCTGCTGCTCTGCCAATTGAGCTAGCGGCCCGTTCGGTCTGGATCTTACTGCAAAGAGGATTGCGGTGACAACGCCCCAAGCGCAAACCCGCTGTTTTGTCCTCGTACTCCGCTTCAACGCCCGGAAATCGCCACGCATTCCCACCCGGCCGCTGCTGTCGTTCTCCTCAGACGGGTCTCCCGCACCCGGGTTAGCCACCCTGCACGAAGTGGACCACTTCCAGCCGGTCCCCCGACCCCAGCCGCGTCTCCGCGAACCGGGCGCGCGGCACGAGGTCGCCGTTGCGCTCCACCGCCACCGTGCGCGGATCCCGCCCCAGGCCGGTGACCAGGTCCGACACCGTGGCGCCCACCGGCACCTGGTGCGGCTCGCCGTTGAGGGTGACTTCGAGGAAGGCGGCAGCTTCCATGGGGGGGAGGTTATAACACGGACGAGCACAGACCCTCACGGACCCACACAGACAAGGCGGCCGAAGCCGGAGCGTCTTCCGTGTCCGTGCTCGTCCCTGTTCGTCCGTGTCCGTCGGGAGGGTGGGGGAGCCCCGCCGCCCTACAGCAGGTGCTTCAGCTCGGCCCGGCCGATCGAGCTCACCGCGTTGATGATCAGCGCCGAGGTGCCGCGGCCGATCTTGGGGATGTCGAAGCCGAGCGACAGCACCCCCCGATCGTCGGTGCGGCCGAAGGCGAGCACGCGCGGCTCGACGACGGTCGAGATCATCCGCACCGAGATCTGGACGCCGGCGACCGCCTGGCCGCTCTTGCTGGAGCTGGCGCGCAGGACCAGCGTCGCGCGAGCCCCGAGCACCAGGTCGCGCTCCTCCTCGAGCAGAAGGACGAGCTGCTCCTGGTCGGCCTCGCTGGTCAGATACTCGAGGATCACCTGGTCGAGCGTCCGCTCCGGCCC
>JBDSHF010000418.1:0-5115 GCA_039918595.1 Thermoanaerobaculia bacterium | reverse complement strand
ACGAGCGCCAGCGGAAAGGCGAGGTTGAGCGGGATGCGCTCCGGGAACCCCGGGATGAAGTGCCCCAGCCGCGCGATGTGAGCCCCCTCGCCGATCGGCACCGTCTCGAGGATCGGATCGCCCGGCGGCTTGAAGTGGTATTGCGTGAAGTAGCTCGCCAGGGCGACGGCGACGAAATTGAGCATGATCGTGGTGATCACCTCGTGCGCCCCGAACCGCGCCTTGAGCACGCCCGGGATCGCTCCCCACGCCGCCCCGGAGAGGGTCGCGGCCAGGAAGCAGAGCGGCACCAGCAGCCAGGCCGACCACCCCGCGAACGTGATCCCCACCCAGGCGGTGGCGAAGGCGGCGATGTAGAGCTGCCCCTCGGCGCCGATGTTCAGCAGGCCGCAGCGGAAGGCCACCGCCACCGCGAGGCCGGTGAAAATGAGCGGCGTCGCGTAAAAGAGCGTGTAGCCGATGCCGTCCGGCCAGGTGAGCGCGCTGCCGATCAGCAGCTCGTAGGTGTGCAGAGGGTTGTCGCCGACGAGGGCCACGAGGACGCCGCCGACGAGAAAGGCCGCGGCGACCGCGATCAGGGGGAAGAGAAGCTCGCGCAAAAGTTTCATGATTTTTTCAGGAGCCGGTCAGGCTGCCTCTCCACCCGTCATCAGGAGTCCGATCTCCGCGATCGACGTCCGCGCCGGATCCACCTCGGCCACGATCCGCCCCTGGCGCATGACCAGCAGGCGGTCCGAAAGAGCGGTCACCTCGTCGAGCTCGGAGGAGACGAGCAGGATGGCGCACCCGGAATCCCGCAGCTCGACCAGCCGGCGATGGATGAATTCGATGGCGCCGATGTCCACCCCGCGCGTCGGCTGCGCGATCAGCAGCAGCTTCGGCGGCAGCTCGAACTCGCGGCCGAGGATCAGCTTCTGCTGATTGCCGCCGGAGAGCGAGCGGGCGGGGAGCTCGAGGTCCGGCGGGCGGACGTCGAAGGCGTCGACGATCTTCTTCGCGCGCCGGGAAGTCGCCTCGCGGTCGAGCCAGGAGCGGCCCGGTCCGATCGCGATCGGCGGCCGCTCGTCGACGCCGAGAATGGCGTTCTCCGCGAGGTTGAAATCGAGCACCAGGCCCCGCCGCTGGCGGTCCTCGGGAACGTGGGCGATCCCCCGCTGCTTCCGGCCCCGGGCCGAGAGGGCGGTGACGTCCGTGCCGCCCAGCTCGATGGCGCCGGTGACGCTCCGGCGATCCACCAGCCCGGCGAGCGTCTCGATCAGCTCGGTCTGGCCGTTCCCCTCGACCCCGGCGACCCCCAGGATCTCCCCGCCGCGCACCTCGAAGGCGACGCCGTCGAGCCGGCGCCCCCCCTCCGCGCCCTTCAGGGAGAGATCGCGCACGCTCAGCACCGGCCCGCCCGGCTTCGCCTCCGGTTTGACCACCCGCAGCAGCACGTCGCGCCCCACCATCAGGCGGGCGAGCTCGGCGGCGTTCGTCTCCGCCGTCCGGCGATGCCCCACGACGCGGCCGTCGCGCATCACGGTCACCTCGTCCGAGATCTCCAGCACCTCCGCGAGCTTGTGGGCGACGACGACGATCGTCTTCCCCTGCGCCCGCATGCCGCGCAGGATGCGGAAGAGGTCGGTCACCGCCTGCGGCGCCAGCACGGCCGTCGGCTCGTCGAGAATCAGCAGGCGCGCTTGGCGGTAGAGCGCCTTCAGCAGCTCGACCCGCTGCTGCTGGCCGACGGAGAGGGTCTCGACGCGGGCATTGGGGTCGATCTCGAGCCCGAACTCTTTGGACAGGGCGCGGACGCGCGCCGCGGCCCCGTTGAGGTCGAGCGCCAGCGGCGAGCCCGGCTCGATCCCCAGCACGATGTTCTCGGCCACCGTCATCGTCTCGACCAGCATGAAGTGCTGGTGCACCATGCCGATCCCGAGGGCGATCGCGTCGTGCGGGCTGGCGAGCCGGCGCGCCTGCCCCTCCACCACGACCTCGCCCGAATCGGCGGCGTAGAAGCCGTAGGCGATCCGCATCGCGGTCGATTTGCCGGCGCCGTTCTCGCCGACGATGGCGTGAATCGTCCCGGGAGCCACGGCGAGGCTGACGCGGTCGTTCGCCAGCACGTCGCCGAAGCGCTTGGTGATGTCGCGCAGCTCGAGCATGATCGTTAAGGCCCCTTTGAGGCTACTGCGCCATCGCGTCGGTGACCTTGATCTCGCCCTTGATGATCCTGGCCCGCGCGGCCTCGACCTGGCGGATCACGTCGGGGGGAATGAGCTTCTGGTTGTACTGATCCACGGCGTAGCCGATGCCGTCGTTCTCCAGACCGTAGACGTGGATGCCACCCTTGAAGCGGTGATTCACCATGTCGCCGACGATCTGGTACACGGCGTTGTCCACCCGCTTGACCATGCTGGTGAGCACGAAGCCGGGCTTGACCCAGTTCTGATTGGAATCGACGCCGATGACGAACTTGCCGTACTGCTCGGCGGCGTCGAAGGCGCCCAGCCCCGAGTTGCCGGCGGCGGCGAAGATCACGTCCGCCCCCTTGCCGATCTGGGCGACCGAGAGCTCCTTCCCCTTGCCGGGGTTGTTCCACGCCGACTCGGTGACGCCGACGTAGTTCTGGATCACCTGGATCTTCGGGTTGACCGCCCGCGCCCCCTCCTCGTAACCGACCTCGAACTTGTGGATGAGCGGGATGTCCATCCCCCCCATGAAGCCGAGCACGCCGGTCTTCGATTTGTGAGCGGCGATCATGCCCACGAGATAGCTCCCCTCGTGCTCCTTGAAAATAAGGGAGGCGACGTTGGGCAGGTCGCTGACGCCGTCGACGATGGCGAAATTGATCTTCGGGTAGTCCTTGGCGACCGCCTCGACGATCGGCGTCTGGGCGAAGCCGATGCCGATCACCAGGTCGTAGCCCACCTCGGCGAAAGCACGCATGGCGGGCTCGAGCGAGGTGGGATCGCCCGGCTCGGCATCGCGCAGCACGATGGGGAAATCCTTCGCCGCCCGCCGCACGCCCTTCCAGGCCGCGGCGTTGAACGAGCGGTCGTCCTTGCCGCCGCTGTCGAAAACGATGCCGACGTGGAGCTTGCCGGGATCGCCCGCCGCGCTCTCGAGGTTCTTGCAACCTCCGGCGGCGAGACCGAACGCGAGCGCCAGGACGAACGAGAGCTTTTTGAAGCGCATAGCCGTGCCGGGAGGGTATCCCGCGGGATGGGAGAAGGCAAGGCGAGCCGAGTTGGCCTCGCCTTTGCAATCTTCCCTGGGCGTAGGCTGACGAGCTGTAAAGGCTGTCCAACTACTTCCAGGAGACCACTCATGAACGACGACAAGTATCCCACCACTGGCAACCGGACCACCACGGCCGAGTTGGACCATGAAACGCGTCGCGACGCCAACCCTGACCCCATCACCGGCGCGCCGGGCGCTCATCCGGTTGGAACCGGCGTCGGCGCGGCCGGCGGCGCGATGACCGGCGCGGCCATCGGCGGCGCGGTCGGCGGCCCGGTGGGCGCGGTGATCGGCGCCGCAATCGGCGGTGTCACCGGCGGCCTGGCCGGCAAGGGTGTTGCCGAAGGCGTGAATCCGACCGTGGAGGATGCTTACTGGCGCAATAATTACTCCAAGCGCCCCTACGCGGCGAACCGTTCCTATGACGACCTCGCCCCGGCCTACAAGTACGGCTACAACTCGGCCGGCACCAACGCCGGCCGCAAGTTCGACGAGGTCGAGAACGACCTCCAGCACGGCTGGGAACAGGCCAAGGGCAAGTCTCAGCTCGCCTGGAGCGACGCCAAGAATGCTACCAAAGATGCCTGGAACCGGGTCACCAGCCGCACCGATAACGACAACTACTGGCGGGAGAACCACGCTTCCAAGGACTACTACAAGAGCGGTAGTACCTACGACGACGACTACGCCCCGGCCTACCGTTATGGCTACGACTCGGCCAGCACCCATGTTGGCCGCAAGTTCGACGAGGTCGAGAACGATCTCCAGCATGGCTGGGAGCAGGCCAAGGGCAAGTCCAAGCTCGCCTGGAGCGACGCCAAGCACGCTGTCAAGGACAGCTGGCACCGTGTCGAGCGCGCCCTTCCGGGGGATGCGGACGGCGACGGAAGGTAAAATTTCCCCCGTTGTTCCATAGAGAGCCCGGGCTTCGAACGCCCGGGCTCTTGCCTTATTTGCCCGGTGAGGTTCACAGCAAATCTATCCTTGCCGGGTTATACACCTACTTGTATAGTCCCCCTGTGCCTGATAAGATTCTTGTCTGGATTGGGGCCTCCTTTGAGGACCTGCGGGACTTTCCCCCAGAAGCCCGGAGGGCTGCCGGCTACGAGCTGCGCCGAATCCAGTGCGGTTTGATGCCTACCGACTGGAACCCCATGCCGAGCGTTGGTCCAGGTGTTAACGAGATCCGAGTTCATACGCAGGAAGAACATAGAGTGATGTACGTGGCGAAGTTTGAAGAGGCCATTTACGTGTTGCACGCATTCGAGAAGAAAAGTCGGCAGACTCGCGACACAGATCTCACCCTGGCGCGTGAGCGCCTCAAGCAGGTTGGAACCGTCCGTCGCGAGGAGAGGAGAGGCAGATGACCGCGCGAGCTCGGCGCTCAACCGGAAATGTATTCAAGGACCTCGGATTCAGCGACGACGAGGCGGAGAACCTTAAGATTCGTGCTGATTTGATGATCGAGCTGACCAAGTTGATCGAGGCCCAGGCGCTTACGCAATCAGCAGCCGCCGAGCTTCTCGGCGTGACTCAGCCGAGGGTCAGCGATCTCGTGAGAGGGAAGATCGACCGTTTTAGTGTCGATACCCTTATTGAGATGCTCGGTCATGCGGGAGCCTGCGTCTCTATCGTGGTCACTCAGCGCAGCCAGGTGGCATAAACGGCGGCGAATCGGCCGTTCAAGGCCCCCCAGGCGGCATTGAGACGTATAATTCCCCGCGATGGCCCCGCGTTTCGACCCCGAGAGCCTCAGGCTCGATCTCTCCGTAGCCGATCTTCTTGAATCGCCGTTCCTGCGCAGCCTCGGCTTTTCCAGCCGCGGCGGCTATGAGCGTCTCTGGCTGGGGCAGGCGATCCATGGGCGCTATCAGGAGGCCAAGCTCGCGGAGG
>JBDSHF010000417.1:0-3821 GCA_039918595.1 Thermoanaerobaculia bacterium | reverse complement strand
TCCTGGAGCTCGGCGTAGGCCTTCTTCAGGGTCCGGGCCGCCGTCACGTCCGGCGGATCGAGAGCGGCGGCATCGGCGTTCAGGGCCGCCGTGGCGTCCAGCAGCGTCTGGCAGATCGGCATCACTTGCGCGTCGGGTCCCCGCCGGTTGCTCATGAAGCTGGCGAGAGCCGCGCGGATCGGAGCGGCCTTGCTCGTATAGCCGGCGTACCAGGCCTGCATCGTCTGCTGCCGCTTCTCCGGCGACAGGTTCTCCTTGGCCGCCAGCTCGGGCGCGTCGCCGATCTTCGCCATGATCGGCGTCTTGCCTTCCTCGCGCTGCCGCCAGCGGACGACCGCGGCGTCGTGCTGGGCCTGCTGCTGCTGCAGGAGCTCCTGGGTGGCCTCCCACTCCCGCCGCTCCTCCCGGAGCTGGTCGGGCGTCAACGGCCGCATCGGGTTGCCCGAGTGGCGATCCGCGCTGGCGCTGACCTGGTCGAGGATCGGCTTGTACTTGCCGAGGGCGAACTGGGAGTCGGTGGCGTTGACCGTGTAGAGCAACTGGAGCTTCGCCTCGGCGGCGTCGTAGTCGCGGACGACGTAGTCGAGGTTCTCCTGATAGTTGGCCCGCGTCGACCGGGCGCCGCGGATGCGCTGGCAGACCTGCTCCTCGCTGTTGAGCAGGGCCTGAACGGCCTGGGCGATCTCCGGCGAGGCCTCCTTGCCCACCTCCGGCATCAGGCCGCGGATCAGATCGCCGGCCCGGTCCACCGCGGCGAGCTCCGGCGCGGCCTCGTCCTTCAGGTATTTCTCCAGCGTCACCTCGGCCATGGTCTCCGTCGCCCCCCACCGCAGGCCGGGCTCGGAGCTTTTCCCCGATTCGAGAGCCTCTTGCTGCTTGCGCCTCGCCTCTTCCTCGGCGTCGCGGAGCTTTTCGAGCCCTGTCTTGGCGACCCTGACGCAGCGCGTCTTGGCCTCCTGGATCAGGATGACGGCCTGCGGCGTCGCGGTCAGCGCGGCGGCGGCCGGTTTTCCCGGCAGACGGTCGCAGCCCAGCACTGCCACCATCCATCCGAGCGAGCCGAGCACGAGCAGGGCCCGGCCCGAGGCCGGGAGCTGCCACGGTGGGGTGATCCTCTTCATCTCCTCATCCCTCACGACATACGGGGAATCGCCAGCGAACCCCGAAGGCCCCGCGATCTTCTGATCTGAACGTGATGCCGTAACCATATAATGTTGGCCGTTCCCCTGGAAGTATTTCTGAGGAGGCCGTGTGCCGATGATCCGATCCGTCCTGACCCAGGCCGTGGCCCTGGCCTTCCTGACCCTGCCCGGGCTCGCTCTCGCCGCGCCCGCCCCGGCGCCCGAGGCGCCGCGGGCCTTGAGCGAGGCCGAGCGGCAGGCGGTCGTGCTCGCCGCGGAGTACCTGGATCAGGGGCCCGCCGCCTGGTGGGACCGGCTCTCGCGCAGCTCGCCGCTGCGCCGGCTCGGCCGTGAGGCCGCCCTGGCCGAGATCGAGGTCCGGGCGGGCGCGCCGGCCGGAGCGGAGTGGGCTCTCGAGGCGGCTCCCCGGGAGATCCGCGGCGCCGTGTTCGCGCTCGGCTTCCCCTCGGGGGTGGACGACACCCTGGTGCTCGATCTGGTCCAGGAGGACGGCGGATGGAAGATCGGCTCGCTGCGGACCGCCGCCGAGCCGGTGGCAACGCAACGGTCGATCGAGGGGACCGAGGGAGCAGGGATCGAGGGGATCGACGCGACGGACGGGAAGACCGCCGCCGCCGCTCCGGCGCGCCCTTCCGCGCTGGTGCCGCTGGCGCGGTCGCTGGCCAAAATCCCCGTCTGGCTGCTTCTGGTCGTCGCGGCCGCCGGCGCCCTGCTCCTGGCCGCCGCCGTGCTCGAGCGGGATCAGCGGGCGCTGGCGATCCCGCTGGGGCTCGCCGGCAGCCTCGTCGCGGCGAGCGTCCTGGCCGCCGCGCTCCTGCCCCGCGTGCTGGCGCCGGGGCCGGCGGCGGTGGGGGAGAGCGGAGATCCGGACTTTGCCGAGCTGCGCTCGCTGCTGCCGCTCCGGCGCGCCCTCACTCAGGCGGAGGGAGCGGTGCCGGCGTCCGTCCCGGCGGAGACCCGGGCGGCCGGCGTCGCCGGTCAGGTCGCCCAGCTCTGGTGGGCCCAGAGCCTGCTCGGCGGGATGGACCTGCGCGGTGTCGACGGGGTGCTGAAGGGCTTCCCCTCACCCGGCGGCTTCCCGCTCGCCGAGCTGCTGCGCGCCCGCGTCGCGTTCCTGCGCCTCGAGGAGCTCGCCACGGCGACCGGCTACCAGCGCGCGGCGGCCACCGGCGTGGCCCATGAGGGGCTGCTCTACGAGTCCGCCGAGGCCTTCCTGCTGCTCGGCTTCCACGAGCATGCCAAGCAGTTCCTGCATCAGCTCGGGGCGCTCGGCGCGCGGCGGTCGGCGGCCTGGTACGCGCTGGCGCGGATCGCCGTGCTCGACGACCAGACCCGCGACGCGGGGCAGTACTTCCGCACCGCCTGGCAGCTCGAGCCGAGCCCGCGCGCCGAGATCCTGGACACGCCGCTGCTCACCGCGCTGCTGGCGGACCTCCAGATCCGCGAGCTCATCCACCTCGGCGACGCGGAGGAGCCGGTGGTCCCCTGCCCGCAGGCCTCCATCCGGGCGATCGCTCTGCCGGCCGGCTTCGAGGCGCGGCTGCTCGGCGGGACGCTGCGCATCCACCGCGGCGAGACCGAGCTGCAGGTGCCGGGCGGCTGCGATCTCGCTCCGGCGGGGACGCCGAGCGATGCCGCGGGGGTCTGGGTGCAACAGCGCGCGGAGAGCCTGCTGGCCCGCCTGCCCACCCTGCTCAAGGCCGCGCGCACGCCGGGAGCGCTGGCCCAGCCCGCCGTGCGGCAGCGGACGGAGGACGCCGCCGAAGCCCTGGCGGAGCGCCGGCGGTGGCCGGACCTGCTGGCCCTCACCGAGTCGCTCTCCGGCGAGCCGGCCAGCCTGCCGCCCAACCTGGTGCGGTTGCGCGCCGAGGCCCTGCGCAGCTCCGGGCGCGACGCCGAGGCGCGCAACCTGCTGATCCTGCTGGCCAAGGGGAACACGGCGGACCGGCGGACCGACCCCGGGACGCTGTATGACCTCGCCCACCTGCTTGCCAATGAAGGAAGCTTCGACACCGCCATGAAGCTCGCCGCCAAGGCCGACTCGCAGCTCCCCTTCGAGTCGAGCGGCAACCTGCTGCGCCAGCTCCGGATGGAGAAGCGCCTGGCGGCCTCTTCCGAGGTCTTCCACAGCCCGCATTTCGCCATTCGCTACCAGCCGGAGCGGGGGGAGAAGTTCGCCCGCGAGACGGCGCGCATTCTGGAGGCCGAGCGCCAGCGCCTGCAGGCCTGGATCCCGCTCGCCTCGTCGCGGGTGATCGAGGTCCATCTCCTGCCGTTCGACGATTTCAAGCTCGGCTACTCCCCCGACATGGACGTGCTCGGCCTCTATGACGGCAAGATCCGGGTGCCGCTCGGCAACGCGCCCAAGTTCGTCCCCTTCATCGTCAGCCTGCTGACCCACGAGCTGGCTCACGCGCTGATCACGGAGAAGACGGCCGACCAAGCGCCGCGCTGGTTCCAGGAGGGGCTGGCGCAGCACCTCGAGATGGTGGACGACGACGTCAACCCGATCGGCGGCTATCGCGACAAGGAGAACCTCGCCGGCTTCCCGCTGATCGAGGCAACGATCAGCAGCTACTCACCGGCGCTCGTCGCCATCGGCTACGACGAGTCGCGCTGGACGCTGCACTACGTCGAGCACCGCTACGGCCCGGCGGGCATCCGGCGGCTGCTCGACGC
>JBDSHF010000416.1:0-5536 GCA_039918595.1 Thermoanaerobaculia bacterium | reverse complement strand
GTCGCTCGGCAGCGAGGAGAGGACCAGGGCCCCGGCCCCCGCCAGCAGCAGGGTGACCAGGACCACCGCGCGCCCCTGGCGCTCGGCGAGGCGGGCGACGTTCAAGGCGCCGGCTCCGTCGCGTCCGTCGGCTCCACGGTGGCGCCGTCCGGCAGCGCCGTCTGGCCGCGCACCACCACCATCTCGCCGGCCTTGACGCCGGTCAGGATCTCGGCCTGGCCACCGGCCGTCACGCCGACCTCGACTTGGCGGCGGTGGGCCTTCTTCTGCGCGTCGACCGTGTACACGTAGCTGGCGGTGCCCTCCTGCACCAGCGCCTCGGCCGGGACGAGGATCGCGGCGGGGTGCTCCTCCCCCTCGATCTCGACCTCCACCGCCAAGCCGGCCGGCCGGCGCGTGGGCGCGTCGAACGCCAGCCAGACCAGGGCGGTCCCGCTCGCCGGATCGACCGACGGCGGCCGGGCGATCAGGCGGGCGCTCTCCTCGGGAAAGCTGGCGCCGCGCACCCGCGCGGTGCTGCCGGTGGCGATCTTCCCGAGGTCGCCCGCGGGCACCGCGGCCTCGACCTGCAGGCGGGACGGATCGATCACGCGCAGGAGCGGGTCCGGAGCGCCCGGAGAGACGATGTCCCCCTGCTGGCGCGTCCGGGCGACGATGACGCCGTCGAAGGGGGACCGCACCACCTCGCGTCCGGCGAGCTGGCCGGCGGCCGCCAGCGTGCCCCGGGCTTCGGTGACGGTCGCCTCGCCTTGAGCGACGTCGCGCTGGGCGTCCTCCACCTCCTTGCGGGCGGCGATGCCGCGCTGGAGCAGGGCGGAGAGGCGGTCCAGGTTCTTCCGCGCCGTCGCGAGCTGCGCCTCGGCCCGCGCCAGGTCCGAGCGCTTGGTGGCGACGTCCGCCTCCAGGTTCGGGATCTGGAAGCGGACCAGCAACTCGCCGCGGCGCACCGAGGCGCCCACTCCCTTCGGCAGCTCCGCGATGCGGGCATCCTGCGGCGGCGTCACCAGCAATTCGGCTCCGGGCGCGGGTTTCACCTGTCCGGTGGCGGCGACCACGGGGCGGATCGGACCGGAGCGGGCGGTGGCGACGGTCACGGGAACGGCCTCGGCGGTTTCGACGGCCTCGGGGGAGGCTTTGTGGCAGGCGGCGAGGGGGAGCATGGCCAAAAGAAGGGCGGAGAGGATCCATGGCGTGCCGCACCGTCTGGCACAAGGGTTTGAAAGGCGTTCTCTCACGGCAGCGGCGCTCCCATCGCCCGCTCCAGGTCGGCGAGCGCGTTCTGGTAGTCGGTCCCCGCCTGCACCGCCTGGAGGCGCAGGTCGTGCACGGATTGCAGGCTCTGGAGCAGCGCCACGAGGCCGGTCTGGCCCGAGCGGTAGGAGTCCTCCGCCAGGCCCTCCACCTCGGCGGCCCGGGGGAGGATCTCGTCGCGGAAGCGCAGATAGGCCTGCCGCTGGGTCTCGGCGGCGGCGGTGGCGGCGTAGACCTCGCCCCGCACCCGCGCGGCGGCGGCCTCGCGCTCCGCCTGCAATCGCGCCAGCGTCGCCTCCTCCAGTCGCGCCTGGGCCCGGCCGCGGGTGAAGATCGGCAGCGGGATGGTGAGCGCCGCGCGCCACCCCCAGTTGAAATCGGGAGGCGCGTGGTGGAGGACCCCGGCGCCGGCGATGACGTCCGGGACCGCCTCGGCTCGCGCCAGCTCCACCTGCGCCCTCTGCACGGCGATCCCGAGCTCGAGAGCCGCGAGCTCCGTGCTGGAGGAGAGGGCCGTCCGGGCGGCGAGGTCGGCGGGGGGCACCGATCCCGCGTCCAGCGCGGCGCTCGCCGCGAGCGGGCTGTCGAGCGCGCGGCCGAGCAGCGCGTTCAAGGTGCCGCGGGTGCCCGCCAGGAGACCGCGGGCCTTGTCCGTCTCACCCGCCGCCTGGGCCGCCGCCAGCTCCGCCTGCAGCACGTCGAGGCGGGGTACGTCGCCGAGCTCGAAGCGGGCGCGGGCGGCGTCGCGGGCGCGCTCGGCCAGCCGCTGCAGCTCCGCCGTCTCCTCGACGCGGCGCTGCGCCGCCGACAGGTCGAAGTAGGCCCGCCGTACCCGGTTGCGGGTTTCGACCCGCAGGCGCGCGATCTCCGCCTCGCCGCTCCGCGCCTGGGCCGTGGCCACCTCGATCCGCCGGCGCCGCTTGCCTCCCCGCTCGATCGGCACGGAGAGCGTCGCCGCGTCCCGTGGAAAGTCCTGCGGCGATTCCTCGAGCGAGATCTCCGGATTGGGCCGCTGGCGCGCCACGTCCCCGCGCGCCGCCGCTTCCGCCCGTCCCAGCCCGGCCGCCCGGAGAGCGGGGCTGGCCGCGACGGCGGCCGTCATGGCGTCGTCCAGGGTGAGAGCCTGCCGCGAGGCCGCCGCACCGGCCGGAGCGGGAGGGGGCTGGCCGGGCAGGGGGGCCGCGGCGAGCAGGAGGACTACGGCGAGGCCTTCAGCGGCGAGCCGCAAGCGCAAGGTTCCAGTCCGCGATGACGAAAGGAGACGCCTTGCGGCCGCGCTCGTCATAGAGGATGACAGCGCGCCCAAGGAGGTCGGCGGGGAGGTGAGAGGCTTCATCGGCTCGAAGAACGACGCGCGCGCCAGGTTTTTGTTCGATCCAGGCCCGCAACTGGTCGGGAGTGCTCAGCGGGAGGGTCCGGCGCCCCAGGTCAAACGAGATGATGCCATAAACGCTTTCCGGAGATAATTTAGGCGGCAGGTAGGCCGGCACGGGGTCGTTGCCGGGCAGCAGCCGTGACACCGCGGCCGTCATGTCACTCATGCTCTTGGCGGGATCGACGGCGGCCTGGATCGCGGTCTCCACGACCAGGAAGAGCAGCAGGAAGGGCAGGGCCACCCAGAGCGGGGAGAGCTGCGCGCCCGGCCCGCTCCGCCGGTATCTGACGAGGGCCGCCAGCAGCAGCCCGCAGGCGCCGGCGGCGGCGAGCCCGAACCCGATCAGGATGCCGGGAGTCAGCGCCGCCTGGAGGGGCAAGAGACCGATCCGGGCGCCGCGGGCCGGCGGCGTCCACTCGACGGCGAGAGCCGCGAGCCAGAGAACCAGCGGCAGCAGCGCCGCCAGCACGACCAGGGCGACCAGGGTGGTCCGGTCCCAGCGCCGGGCCCGAGCGTTGCGCTCCATCGCCACGCCGTCCAGCCACGAGGCGACGCAGGCGGCGAACGCCGGCAGGAGCGGCAGGAGGTAGAGCTCCCGCTTGCTCGCCGCCGCCGACAGCAGGAGGATGCCGATCGCGAAGGTCCCGAAGAGGAGGGACCTGGCCTCGCTGCCGGGCCGGTTCGGAGCGAAGCGGAGGACGCCGGTCCGCAACATCGCGGGGATGGCGAGCGACCAGGGGAGCAGCACGGCCGGACCGATCGCCAGATAGTAGAGGATGGGCCGGGTATGGCCGTAGACGGTGCCCCTGGCGTGGAACGAGAGGCGCTGCACGGTGTTGTTGAGGAGGCACTCCTGGAGGGCCGGCCAGCCACCGGCCCGGACGAGAGCCGCGGCCCAGGGCACGACGAACAGGGCGAAGACCGGGATTCCCAGCAGCGCCAGGGGCACGAGATCGCGTAGCGCCCGCCGGCGCCGCGTCACCAGCAGCCAGAGCGCCGGCGGGACCACGGCGAGACCGACGCCCACCACACCTTTCGACAGGAACGCGAGCGGCACGGCGACGGCGATGAGCAGGAGGGCCCGGCGCCGCTCGGCGGGAGTCCGCGGGTCAACCAGGATCACGAACCCCAGGTGAGACAGCGCGACGAAGAACGCCAGGGCCGGATCCACGACCACCCGCTGCGCCTCCAGCACGAACAGCGCCGTGCAGCCGAGGACGGCGGCCGCCAGCAGCCCGCTCCGCCGGCCGCCCAGCCGCCGCCCCAGCGCGAAGGTGACGAGCAGGGTGAGGGCGCTGAACAGGGCCGAGGGGAGCCGCGCCGCCGGCGCCGTGACGCCCCAATGCCGCAGGACCGCCGTCTGCACCCACCAGTAGAGGGGGGGCTTCTCCAGGAAAGGCTGGCCGTTCAGGCGCGGCACGATGAGGTCGCCGCTCTCCAGCATCTCCCGGCCGACGGCGGCGCCGGTCGGCTCGTCGGGGCTCCACAGGTGGTGGGAACCGATGCCGGCGAAACAGGCGACGAACGCCAGGACCACGGCCAGCAGCAGCGGCTGACGAAGCCAGGAAACCGCGGGGCTGTCGGTGCTCTCTGCGGTGCGGTCCAAGGTCTCCGTTCTCCTCATCGGCGAACGGATCGTAAGGACGCCCGCATGAAGGATCGATGAAGAGCCTCGCCCTCCAGCTTCATCTTTCTTTCATGAGATAGCCGTCAGACTGAGGATCGTCCCGGGCTTCTCCAATGGACATCTCCATCGAAAGGAAAGCATCATGAGCGTGAGACACATTTTGACCGCGGCCTGCATGGCGGGCTCGCTGATCATCGCGGGCGGCAGCGTTTACGCACAGACCAAGCCCGCCATCCACCAGGACGTCCCCGCCAATCTGGCCAAACAGGCCAGGATCAGCCTCGAAGCCGCCCGCGCCACGGCGCTCGCCAGGGTGCCGCGCGGCGAAGTGCGTTCCGAGGAGCTCGAAAAAGAGCATGGCAAGCTGATCTATTCCTTCGACATCGCGGTGCCCGGCAAGGCCGGGATCGACGAGGTCAACGTCAGCGCGATCACCGGCAAGGTCCTCGCCAAGCACCACGAGACCGCGAAAGACGAGAAGCGCGAGGCGGCGGAGGAGCATCACCACCCGGGGCGCTGAGCCTGCTTACGGTCTATCAGCGGGAAGGCGGCGGGCTCAGCAGCAGGTGGGAGAGCAGCGAGATGGCGATGTCCAGGTGGTTGTCGGTCAGCCCCGGGCCCAGGATTCGCTGCCGGGACGGGCGGTTCGCCAGCCGCTCGTTGTAGGGGGCCCCGGGGAAGGTCCGGCGCATCTCCGCGATCAGGTGGGTGAAGTTGGCCTGCACCGAGGGCTGGAGGGCATGCCCGAACGACCGGTAATCGAGCGCGCCCGAGCGGAACACCAGCGGCGGGCGCCCCACCGCGTAGAGGTGAAGGAACTCTTCCCGCTCCGAGGTCGTCACCTTCTCGGTCTTGCGGACGGTCTTGGTCATCATCAGGCCCTGGGTCAGCAGGGCGCGGCTGGCGCTGAACTTGCGCTGCTCGGTCGTCTTCAGCTCGGTCTGCTCGTCGACCCGCACCCCGCGCAGGAGGAGGGCGATGTCGCGCGCGGCGATCTCGGCGGTCTCCCCCCGGCGCGAGGTGGCGGCGATCCCCTGCTCGTTGAGCTCGAAGCCGCGGACGAGGAAGCGCCGGGAGTCGGTCTCGACATCCTCCTCGGTCAGCAGGATGGGGGAGATGCCGTTCGCCCGCAGCCGGCCGGCGCACGCCCAGGCGGGCTCGATCTCCCCATAGCGGGCGACCACGGCCGGCCCCCCCTCCGGATCGGAGAGCCGCGCCCGCGCCTCATAGGGCGTCTTGTCGAGCGCCTCGGCGAGCGAGGCGGCCATGGCTTCCCCGGCTCC
>JBDSHF010000415.1:0-17544 GCA_039918595.1 Thermoanaerobaculia bacterium | reverse complement strand
AACGGTCGCGGTGGTCTGCAACGGCGAGATCTACAACCACCGCGAGCTGCGCCAGGGGCTGGAGGCGCGGGGGCATCGCTTCGCCACCCGCTCGGACTCGGAGGTGATCGTCCATCTCTGGGAGGAGTTGGGCGCCGGCTGCGTCGAGCGGCTCGCCGGCATGTTCGCTTTCGCGGTCGCCGACTTCCGCCGCCGCACGCTGCTGCTCGCCCGTGACCGTATCGGCAAGAAGCCGCTCTTCCTGGCCGACGACGGCCGCCGGCTGGGCTTCGCCTCCGAGCTCAAGTCGCTGCTCGCCGCCGGCCTCGCCGGTCCCGAGATCGACCCGGAGGCGCTCGACCTCTATCTCGCCTATGGCTACGTGCCCGCCCCGTGGACCATCTTCCGCGGCGCGACGAAGCTTCCGGCCGGCCACCTCGCCGTCGCCGACGAGCGGGGCGTGCGCATCGAACGCTACTGGGACGTCCCCACCGAGGAGGCGCAGGACGCCGGCCCCGCTGCCGACGAGCGGCTGGCCTCGGAGCTCGAGCGGCTGCTCGCCGTCTCCGTGCGTGACCGCCTGGAGAGCGACGTCCCCCTGGGCGCCTTCCTCTCCGGCGGGATCGACTCGGGGACGATCGTCTCGCTGATGAGCGAAGCGATGCCGGACCGGGTACGCACCCATACGGTCGGCTTCGCCGACCGCGCTTCGGACGAGCGGGAGGACGCCGCCGCCGTGGCGCGCGCCCTCGGCGCCGATCACGTGGCGACCGAGGTCCGGCCCGACCTCGCCGGCGTGCTGCCGCGGATCGCCTGGCACCTCGACGAGCCGTTCGCCGATCCCTCGGCGGTGCCCACCTGGTATGTCTCGCGGGAGACCCGCCGGCGGGTGACGGTCGCCCTCTCCGGCGATGGCGGCGACGAGCTCTTCGCCGGCTACGGCGAGAAGTACCGCATGCACCTGATGGAGGAGCGGCTGCGCTCCTTCATCCCCGGCCCGTTGCGTCAGGGCCTCTTCCCGGCCCTCGGCCGGAGCTGGCCGCGCTCGCCGGGCCTGCCGCGGGCCTTGCGGCTGGGCGGCCTCTTCCGCAACCTGGCGGTCGACGCGCCGCGCTCCTACGATTTCGACCGCCGGCTGATCCCGCCCCACCTGGAGGCGCGCCTCTTCGGCGAGGGGCTGAGCGGACGGCGGCGGCGTTTCGACCCGTTCGCCGCCATCGAGCCGCATCTCGCCCGCGCCCCCAAGGAGCCGCTCGCCCGCGCGCTCTATCTCGACCTCAAGACCTGGCTCGCCGACGACGGCCTGGTCAAGGTGGACCGCATGAGCATGGCCCACGCCCTGGAGGTGCGCTGCCCGCTGCTCGATCACCGGATCGTCGAGTTCGCCGCCCGCCTGCCGGCGCGGCTGAAGCTCGCCGGCGGCACCACCAAGGTCCTGCTGCGCCGGGTGGCCGAGCGGCGGCTGCCGGCCGAGATCCTGTCGCGGCCGAAGCGCGGTTTCGCCCCCCCGATCTCGCGCTGGCTGCGCGAGGACCTGCGGGACTTCTCGCGCGATCTGCTGCTCGGCGCCGACGCCTTCGGCGGCGGCCTGTTCGAGCGGCGGGAGGTCGAGCGGCTGCTCGACGACCACGCGGCGCACCGGCTGGAGGCGGGCTGGGCGCTCTGGACGCTGCTGATGCTCGAGGTCTGGGGGCGCGAGGTGGCGCGCGCGGTGACCGCGCCGCCGGTGTTCGATCTCGAGGAGGTGCCGAGTGCCGCCGGCCTCTGAGCGCCTGGAGCGGGGAGGCGGGCCGGTGCTGCGGGTGCTGCTCTTCAGCACGGTCTTCCCCAACGGGGCGCAGCCGCACCACGGCGTCTTCGTGCGCGAGCGGATGCGCGGGCTCCCGGCGGACGTCGAGGTCCGCGTGGTCGCTCCGGCCCCCTGGTTCCCGCTGGTCTCCGGCCTGCGCCCCGGCTTCCGGCCGGCGATCCCGCGCGAGGAGGTCCAGGACGGGGTCCAGGTGCTCCATCCGCGGTACTTCTCTTTCCCGGGTCTCCTCAAGTTCCTGGACGGATTCCTGATGTTTCTCTGCACGCTGCCCGTCCTGGTCCGGCTGCGCCGCGAGCTCCCCTTCCAGGCGATCGACGCCCACTTCGCCTACCCCGAGGGGCTGGCGGCCGTGCTCGCCGGGTTCGTCCTGCGCGTGCCGGTGACGATCACGCTGCGCGGGACGCTGCCGCAGCTCGCCGGTTTCCGGCTGCGCCGGCCGCAGCTCCGCTTCGCCCTGCGCCGGGCGGCCCGGGTGATCGCCGTCTCGGAGTCGCTGAAAGCCGATGCGGTCGCCCTGGGCATTCCGGCGGAGAAGGTGCGGGTGATCGAGAACGGGACCGATCCCGGGATCTTCCGGCCGGTCGACCGCACCGAGGCGCGCCGCGCCCTGGGGCTTCCCAAGTACGGACCGCTGCTCGTTTCGGTGGGGACGCTCTCGGAGCGCAAGGGGTTTCACCTGGTGCTGGAGGCGATGGCGAAGCTGGGGAAACGCTGGCCGACGCTGCGTTTCGCCATCGTCGGCGGCGACGGCGCCGAGGGGGCCATGGAGGGGGAGCTGCGCCAGCTCGCGGCCCGGCTGAAGATCGCGGACCGGGTGGTCTTCGCCGGCGCCCGCAAGAGCGGGGAGCTGGCCACCTGGTACGGCGCCGCCGATCTCTCCGTGCTGGCCAGCGCCCACGAGGGGTGCCCGAACGTGGTGCTGGAGGCGCTCGCCTGCGGCACCCCGGTGGTCGGCACGCCGGTGGGGAACATCCCCGAGCTGCTGGACTCCCCCGAGGTTGGCATCGTGGTCGAGCGGACGGTCGACGCGCTCGCGGCCGGGATCGACGCCGCCCTGAGTCGTGGCTGGGACCGCGACCGGGTCCGCGCGCGCGTCGCCGCTCGCACCTGGCGGGTGGTGGGGGAGGAGCAGGCGGAGGAGCTGCGGGCTGCCGTCGGGCGCGTTGCGCGCACCGGGGAGGCGTCCGAAGGCGCGCACAGCGCGCCCTACGGCGCCGAGGAGGTCAGGCCGTGAAGATCCTCTACCACCACCGCACCCGCGCCGGTGACGCACAGGGGATCCACATCGCCGAGATCCAGCGCGCCTTCCGCCTGCGCGGCCACGAAGTGCGCGAGGTGGCGCTCGTCCAGGCCGGCGCCGAGGCGAAGGCCGACGCCGAGGGGGGGGAGGCCCACGGTCTCGCCGGCCTCGCCTCCCGTGCCGCCGCCCGCATGCCGGCCGCGGTCAAGGAGTCGCTGGAGCTCGCCTACAACGCGGTCGCCTACCGGCGGCTGTCGCAGGCTCTCCACGAGTTCCGGCCGGACTTCATCTACGAGCGCTACGCGGCCAACACCTTCGCCGGCCTTGCCGCCGCCCGCCGCCACGGCGTCCCCTTCGTGCTGGAGGTCAACTCGCCGCTGGCCCAGGAGAAGGCCGAGCACGACGGCCTCCGCTTCCGCGGCGTCACGCGGCGGATCGAGCGCCGGCTCTGCGCCGGCGCGGACGTGACGATCGCCGTCACCCGCGTCCTCGGCGACATCCTCGAAGCCCAGGGGGTTCCGGCGGGGAAGATCGTGGTGATGCCCAACGGCGTCCGCCGCGAGTTCGGCACGGACGGCGACGGCGCCGGCTTCCGCCGCCGGCTCGGCATCCCCGCCGAGGCGATCGTCGCCGGCTTCATCGGCTGGTTCCGCGCCTGGCATGGCCTCGAGCAACTGATCGAGGTGGCGGCCTCGCCCGAGTGGCGCGAGGCGGGGATCCATCTCCTGCTGGCCGGCGACGGCCCGGCGATGCCCGCCTTGCGCGAGATGCGCGCCGCCTCCCCCGATCTCGAACGGCGGGTGGTCCTCTGCGGCCCGGTGCCGCGCGGCGAGATCGCGTCGGCGCTCGCGGCCTTCGACGTCGCCGTGCAGCCGGCGGTGACCGCCTACGCCTGCCCGATGAAGATCCTGGAGTACATGGCCGCCGGCCGCGCCATCGTCGCGCCGGGGTCGGCCAACGTCCGCGAGCTCCTCACCGATGGCGAGACGGCGCTGCTCTGCCCGGGAGACGCCAACCCCGCCGCCGCGGATCTCGGCGCTGCCGTGCTGGCGCTGGCCCGCGATCCGGCCTTGCGGACTCGGCTCGGCGCGGCGGCCCGCGCCAGCCTCCTGGAGCGCGGCTACCTCTGGGAGGAGAACGCGCGGCGGGTCGAAGAGCTGGTGACCGAGGCAACCCGGCGGCCCGCGGCGGCCGTCGCCGTGGCGAATGGAGAGGTGACACCGTGCTGAACGCGTTTTCGGTCGACGTCGAGGATTACTTTCAGGTCAATGCCTTCGAGAGCGCGATCCCGCGGGATTCCTGGGGCTCGTTCGAGCCGCGGGTCGAGCGCAACACGCGGCGCCTGCTCGAGCTCTGCGACGAGTACGGGGTGCGCGGCACGTTCTTCACTCTCGGCTGGGTGGCCGAGCGCTGGCCGGACCTGGTGCGCGAGATCCGGGACGCCGGCCACGAGCTGGCCACCCACGGCCAGGACCACCGCCGGGTCACGTCGATGACTCCCGAGCAGTTCCGCGAGGATGTCCGCCGCTCCAAGCGGACCATCGAGGACGTCGCCGGAGTGGAGGTCATCGGCTACCGGGCGCCGAGCTACTCGATCGTGCGCGAGACGATGTGGGCCGTCGACATCCTGGCCGAGGAGGGTTTCCTCTACGACTCGAGCATCTTCCCGATCCGCCACGATCATTACGGCATCCCCGACTTTCCGCGCTTCCCGCGGCCTTTGCGTGGGGGAAATGGCGGCGGCGGTCTTCAGGAGTTTCCGATCTCCACGATTCGCGTCGCCGGCACCAACCTGCCGTTCATCGGCGGCGGCTACCTGCGCCATTTCCCGATGGCGTTCATCCGCTGGGGGATGCGCTGGCTCAACGAGCGCGAGCGGCGCCCGGCGGTGGTCTACATCCACCCATGGGAGATCGATCCCGGGCAGCCGGTGCAGCCCGTCGGCGCGATGACCCGCCTGCGCCACTACCGCAACCTCGACCTGACCGAGGGGCGGCTGGCGCGGCTCTTCTCCGAGTACGCCTTCACGACCTGCCGGGAGATCCTGGCGTTATGAGGAAAATAAGTTGACCGCCGAGCCCCTCGTCCTGACCGGTACCGAGGCCAATACTGAGCCCGCCGTCCGGCCCGCGGCCACTCCGGCGCCGCTGCCGTCGCTGGTCGCCGTCGAGACCCTGCGCGCCCATCGCGAGGCCGAGTGGGACCGCTACGTGCGGAGCGCCCCTGGGGGGACCTTCTTCCATCAGCTCGGCTGGCGCTGGCTGGTCGAGCGCACTTTCGGCCACCGCGCCCACTATCTGACCGCCCTGCGCGAGGGGAGCATCGTCGGCGTGCTGCCGATGTTCGAGCTGAAGAGCCTGCTCTTCGGCCACTCGCTGGTCTCGATCCCGTTCGCGATCGGCGGCGGCCTGGTGGCGGACGACGACGCGGCGGCCCAGGCCCTGCTCGCCCACGCCAAGGAGCTCGCCCGCGAGCGGCAGGTGGATTATCTGGAGCTGCGGTCGGAAACGCCGATCGAGGATCCCGAGCTCGTCGGCAAGGACCTCTACGTCACCTTCCGAACCGATCTGGAGCAGGGGGAGGAGGCGCTGCTGAAGCGGATGGATCGCAAGCGCCGGCAGATGATGAATTATGTCTTGAAGGCCCCCTTCGAGCACCGCGTCGCCGGCATCGAGGAGCTGCCGCTCTTCTACGAGATGTTCTGCGCCAGCATGCGCCACCACGGCACGCCGGTCTACCCGAAGCGGTTCCTGCGCGAGATCCTCGACCGCCATCCGGCGAACACCAACCTTTTCTTTGTCTATCACGAGGGGCGGCCGGTCGCGGGAGTGCTCAACCTCCTGTTCCGCGATGTCGTGATGCCCTTCTACGCCGGAGCGGACCGTACCGAGCGGCCGCGCGGCGTCGACGACTACCTCTATCTCGCCATCATGCGGTGGGGGCGGGAGAACGGCTTCCGCACCTTCGACTTCGGCCGCAGCAAGCGCGAGACCGGAGCCTGGAAGTTCAAGGCCCGCTGGGGCATGGACGAGGTGCCGCTCGGCTACCAGTACTACCTCGTCAAGGCCCGCGAGCTGCCCAACGTCAGCCCGGCGAACCCGCGCTACCAGCGGGCGATCGGCCTCTGGCAGAAGCTGCCGATGCCGGTCACCCGCCTGCTCGGGCCGTCGATCGTCAAGAGGGTGCCCTGAGGATCGCGGCATGGACGTGAGCATCGTCATCCCGCTGTACAACGAGGAAGAGAGCGTCGAGGCGCTCTACCAGGAGGTCCGCGCCGCGGCCGAACGCCTGGGCAAGACCTGGGAGCTGCTGCTGGTCGACGACGGCAGCCGCGACGCCACGCCCGTGAAGCTGCGGGAGATCTGCGCCCGGGACCCTCGCGTGCGGGCGGTCCGCTTCTCCCGCAACTACGGTCAGACGGCGGCCCTCCAGGCCGGCTTCGACCAGGCCCGCGGCCAGGTCGTCATCACCCTCGACGGCGACCTGCAGAACGATCCCAACGACTTCGGGCTGCTGCTCGCCACCCTCGATGAGGGGTACGACGTCGTCAGCGGCTGGCGGCGGGACCGCAAGGACAAGATGATCTCCCGCCGCCTCCCCTCGATGGCGGCCAACTGGCTGATCGGCAGCCTGACCGGCACCCGCATCCACGACAATGGCTGCACGCTCAAGGCCTACCGCTCGGAGGTCGTCAAGCGCGCCCGCCTCTACGCCGAGATGCACCGCTTCCTGGCGCCGATGCTCTGCCTCTCCGGCTGCCGCTACAAGGAGGTGGTGGTCAACCACCGGGCCCGCCAGTTCGGCAGCAGCAAGTACGGCATCTCGCGGATCTGGAAGGTTTTCCTCGACCTGCTGACGGTCAAGATGCTGCTCGGCTTCACCACGCGGCCGGCGAAATGGTTCGCCGTGCTGGCGCTGCCGTTCCTCGCGGGCATGCTGCTCGCATTGACCGCGAGCGTGTACGTCTATCTAAACGTTCCACCGGGCGGACGTTACCCGCTGGTGTTTCCTTCGATCACCATTCTCTGCGCCTTCGCCTTCGCGCACCTCACGGTCGTCGGCCTGTTTTCCGAGTTGGTGGTGAGCCTGGGCGACTTCAAGGAGACGGAGGCGGTGCTCGCCTCGGCGCCTTCAGGAGATTTGCATCATGAGACAGGCGCGTTCGCGTAGCGAACCCGACATCTCCGTCGTGGTCCCCGTGGTCGAGCGCCACGGCGACCTGGCGCAGCTCCATGCGGAATTCGCCGCCGAGCTGGCGCGGCTGGGCAAGACGTACGAATTCCTGTTCGTGGTCGACGAACAGATGCGCGAGGTGGTGCCGGCGCTGCGCGCCCTCCAGGAGCGCGCTCCGGAGGTCGTCATCATCCTTCTGGGTGGACCGTTCGGGGCCTCGGCGGCGCTGACCACCGGCCTCGACCGGGCGCGCGCCGACGTCGTCGTCACTCTCGCCTCCTATTTTCAGGTCGAGCCGAGCGGGCTCGAGGCCGCCCTCGCCACCCTCGCCGAGGGGGTCGACATGGTCGTCGCGCGGCGCTACCCGCGTATCGACTCGCGGTTCAACCGCCTGCAGTCGCGGCTGTTCCACGGCATCATCCACCGGCTCACCCAGACCGACTTCCACGACATCAGTTGCGGCTTCAAGGTGATGAAGCGCCGCGTGGCGCGCCATCTCAACCTCTACGGCGGGCTCCACCGCTTCATTCCGTTGCTGGCGGTCCATCGCGGCTTCACCGTGCGCGAGATCCCGGTCCCGCAGCGGCAGGAGGACCGCCCCACCCGCTACTACGGAACGCCGACCTACCTCGGACGGCTGCTCGACATCCTGAACATCTTCTTCCTCACCAAGTTCACGCGCACGCCGCTGCGATTTTTCGGCCTGCTCGGCGCCGCGCTCTTCTCCTTCGGCTTCGTGATCGATCTGATCGTCGCGGTGGAAAAGGTTTTCTTCTCGACCGGCCTGTCGGACCGGGCGCTGCTGCTCCTCGGCGTGCTGCTGATGGTGCTCGGCGTGCAGACGCTCTCCCTCGGCCTGGTCGGCGAGATCATCATCTTCACCCACGCGCGGAACGTCCGCGAATACAAGGTCGCCGAAGTGATCAGCAGCCCCGCGCGGCCGGAGCTGGCGCGGGTCGGCGACGGACGGACCGGCCTGGACGGCGCCCTGCAGGCGTCCTGAACGAAAGGAAAACGAGACGTGTGCGGAATCTGCGGTGAGTGGAACCTCTCGGGTGTCGATCCCAAGTCGCTCGAGCGGATGAACGACGCCATCGTCCACCGCGGCCCCGACGATCAGGGCGCCGTGCTGCTGGGCGAGGCGGGGCTCGCGATGCGCCGCCTCTCGATCATCGATCTGGAGCGCGGCCACCAGCCGATCTCCAACGAGGACGGCAGCGCCTGGATCGTCTTCAACGGCGAGATCTACAACCATCGCGAGCTGCGGCGCGACCTGCTGGCGCGCGGCCATTTCTTCAAGACCGACAGCGACACCGAGGTCATCCTTCATCTTTATGAGGACCGCGGCGAGCGCGTGGTCGACGACCTGCGGGGGATGTTCGCCTTCGCCATCTGGGACTCCCGGCGCCGCAAGCTCCTGCTGGCGCGCGACCGCTTCGGGCAGAAGCCCCTGTTCTGGCGCTTCGACGGCCGGCGCTTTCTCTTCGGCTCCGAGATCAAGACGATCCTCGCCGCCGGCGGGCCCGACGGCGCGCGGCCGGAGCTCGACCTGCGCTCGCTCGACGAGTACCTGACCCTGCGCTTCATCCCCAGCCCGCGCACCCTCTTCCAGGGCATCCGCAAGCTCCCCCCCGCGCACCTGCTGGTGCTCGACGCCTCCCACACCGAGCCGTCGCGGTCGGGGAACCTGGCGCCGGCGCCCGCGATCGAGGTGCGGCGCTACTGGCGGCTGCGCTACACGCCCAAGCGGAGCGATCACGAGGCCGAGATCATCGAGGAGGCCGGCGAGCGGATCCGCGAGGCCGTGGAATCCCACATGATCTCCGACGTCCCGGTGGGGGCCTACCTCTCGGGGGGCATGGACTCCAGCCTGGTGGTCGCGATGATGGCGCAGATGCGCGACGAGCCGATCCAGACCTTCGCCGTCGGCGTCGACGACCCGCAGTTCAACGAGCTGCCCTACGCCAGGATGGTCGCCGAGCACTGCGGCACCCGGCATCACGAGGAGATGGTCTGGCCCGACATGGTCGAGCTCCTGCCGTCGATGGTCCACCACCTCGACGAGCCCTCGGACCCGATCGCCGCCTGCATGTATCACGCGGCCTCCCTCGCCTCCAAGCACGTCAAGGTGGTGCTCACCGGCGACGGCGGCGACGAGATCTTCGCCGGCTACGACCGCTACTTCGGCTTTCGCTGGGTGAACCTCTACGCCGCGCTGCCCGAGGGGGTCCGGCGCTATCTGCTGGGGCCGGCGGTCTACGCCATGCACGACAGCTCCGCCTACAAGAACATCACCCAGAAGGCGCGCTGGGTGCACGACCTCTCGTTCCACGAGGGGGGGCGGCGCTATGCCCAGGCGACCGCCTTCTTCCGCTTCGGCCAGGAAGGCAAGGGGGGGCTCTACGCCCCCGACGTCGCCGCCAAGCTGGCCGAGATCGATCCCATGGAGTCGGTGATCCGCGGCTTCGACGAGGCCGAGGCGCGAAACGACCTCGACCGCATGCTTCAGGCCGACATCGCGACCCGGCTGCCCGAGCACTCGCTGATGCTCTCCGACCGCATGACCATGGCGCGCAGCCTGGAGGCCCGCTCCCCCTTCCTCGACCACCGGCTGGCCGAGTTCGTGGCCACGCTCCCGGCGAGCTTCAAGATGCGGGGGAAGACCCTCAAGTACCTGCTGCGCCGGGTGGCCGCCCCGTACCTGCCGGAGACGATCCTCAAGCGCCCGAAGCAGGGGTTCATGTTCCCGCTCGGCTACTGGATGAAAGGCCCTCTGCTGCCGGTGCTGCGGCATCTGCTGGCGACCTCGACGCTGATCGAGGAGGGGATCTTCCGCCGCGAGCCGATCGAGCGCCTGGTCGAGGAGCACGTCGCCAACCGCGCCGACCACCACGTGCGGCTCTGGATGATCCTCAACGTCGAGATCTGGTACCGCATGTACGTGCGCGGCGAGAGCATGGAGGACCTCAGCGGCCTGCTGCGCGAGCGGCTCGGGTCGAAGGCCTCGGCGGCTTGAAGCCATGGCGATCGCCTCACCCAGTCCCGCCGCGGATCCGCCCGCACCGCGCCGCGGCGGGCTCCGGCTGGCGTTGCGCCTGGGCGTCTCGGCGGCCCTGATCGCCTGGATCCTGGCAAAGACCCCGTTCCGCGAGGTGGCTGCCGCGTTCCGCTCGGCGGACCTGCGTTTCGTACTGCTGGCGCTGGCGCTCAATCCGATCGGCTACTTCGCCAGCGTCCGCCGCTGGCGCCTGCTGATCCGCGCCCAGGGCGGCGACGCGCCGCTCGCCGTTCTCGTCCGCTCGTTCCTGGTGGGAGTGTTCTTCAACAACTTTCTCCCCTCGACGATCGGCGGCGACACCGTGCGCGTCGTCGAGACCGCCCGCTCCGGGGTGGGGCGGGCGAAGGCGCTGGCGATCGTCTTCGTGGACCGCTTCGTGGGCCTGCTGGCGCTGATGCTCTTCGCCCTCGGCAGCCTGCTGTTCGCCGGCCGGCTCACCGCGCGCGACCCGGGCCTGTACGCCTGGGTGATCGGCGGCGCCCTCGCCCTGGCGCTCGGCGCCGGGCTCCTGTTCCTCCCCTCGCGGCGCTCGGCGCGGCTGCTGGCGTGGCTGGGGGAGCGGTTGCCGGGGCGGCTGCGGCCGCTGTTCGCCAAGGCGACGGCGGCCCTGCTCGCCTTCCAGGGGCAGGGAGGCGTGCTGGGCCGCGCCTTCTCCTGGTCGGTGGTGCTGCAGGCCGCCGTCGTGCTAAACGGCTATTTTCTCGCCCGTGCCCTGCACGTGCCGATCCCGCTGCCGTATTTCTTCCTGATCGTGCCGCTCGCCCTCTTCGTGATGATGGTGCCGGTCTCGATCAACGCCATCGGCGTGCGGGAGAACATCTGGGCCTTCTTCTTCGTCACTTTCGGCGTCCCGGCGGCGGCCGGGGTGGCGGTCGCCTGGCTCGACTATGGCTTGGTGATCCTGCAAGCGCTGGTGGGCGGGGCGGTCTACGCCTGGGGGCGGCGGAGCGCGAGGGCGGTAAGCCCCCCTCCTGGCCTCCCCCCGAAACGGGGAGAGGAAAAAATCGAGGAATCCGGAATCTCCCTCTCCCGCTTGCGGGGGAGGGCCGGGGAGGGGGTCACACCATGAGAATCCTCCTCCTCGCCCCGCACCCCTTCTTCCAGCAGCGCGGCACGCCGATCGCCGAGAAGATGCTCCTCCAGGTGCTCGCCGCCGCCGGGCACGAGGTCGAGGTGCTCACCTTCCCCGAGGGGGAGGACCCCGGCGTCCCCGGCTGCCGCGTCCACCGCGCCGCCGCTCCCGCCTGGGCGCGCGGCGTGCGGCCCGGCTTCTCACCGAAGAAGCTGGTCTGCGACGCCGGGATGCTCTGGAAGGCCCTGCGCATGATCCGGCCCCGCCGCTATGACGTCGTCCACGCCGTCGAGGAGTCGGCCTTCATGGCCCTGCTCGGCAAGTGGCTGTTCGGCGTCCCCTACGTCTACGACATGGACTCCGGGCTCGCCCAGCAGATGGTGGACCGCTTCCCGGCGCTCGGCCGCGTGCGCGGGCTCCTCGACTTCTTCGAGCGGCGGGCGGTGCGCGGGAGCTGCGGCACCCTCGCCGTCTGCGGCTCGCTCGAAGCCCAGGCGCGCGCCTTCGATCCGCGGGGGCTCGTCGCCCGCCTCGAGGATGTGAGCCTCCTCGGAGAGAATATTGACGAGGATACTGACGAGGATACTGATTCGAGCGCGGAGAGCCTGGATCTGCATCCGCCGGAGTGGGCGGGCGATCCGCTCGTCCTCTACGTCGGCAATCTCCAGGTCTATCAGGGGATCGATCTGCTCCTCGCCGGCTTCGCGCGGACGGTGGCGAGGGTGCCGGCGGCGAAGCTGATCGTCGTCGGCGGGACGCCGGAGGAGATCGCGCACTACCGGCGGGAGGCCGCCAGGCTGGGGATCGCCGCCGGCGTGCACTTCGCCGGCCCGCGTCCGGTCGAGTCGCTGGGGCGCTGCCTCCAGCAGGCGACCGTGCTGGTCTCCCCCCGTGTCCACGGGACCAACACGCCGATGAAGGTCTACTCCTACCTGGACTCGGGGGTGCCGCTGGTCGCGACCCGGCTGCCGACCCACACCCAGGTGCTCGACGACGAGACCGCCCTCCTCGTCGCGCCCGAGCCCGAGGCGATGGGGGAGGGGCTCGCGCGGCTGCTGGAAGATGGCGAGCTGCGGGCCCGGCTCGCCGGCAACGCCCGCCAGTTCGCGCAACGAGAGTTCACTCCCGAGGCCTTCCGCCGGAAGCTCCTTGGTTTTTATGACGCTGTCGCGAATCGCATTCTGGAGGATGGGAACGATGGACAGACCACGGGACTCCAAGCTCGAACCCCGGGCCGTAGCTGAGGCCCTCGCCAAGGCGCCGGACAGCGCCGCGCTCCAGGGCGCGATCCTCCCCCTGGATCTGGAGAAGCTCACCAGCAACGACGTGAGCCTCCTCTCCCGCACCCTCCAGGCGCGTCCCGAGGCGCCGGACGTCCGCCTGGGCTATCTCGCCAACTTCACCCTCGATCCGTTGCCGCGCTGGGTAGACCTCCACTTCGCCCGCGAGGGTTGGCGCGCCGCGCATTACGTGGGCGGCTTCGGCCAGTACGTGCAGGAGGTGCTGGGCGAGAACACCGGCCTCGCCGCCTTTTCACCCGATCTCGTGCTGCTCGCCCTGTCGCTCCGCCAACTGCGGCCCGAGGCCTGGGCCGCCTTCGCCGCGCTGTCGGCCGCCGAGCGCCGCGATCTCAAGGAGGACGTCGCCTCGCACGTCGAGTCCTGGGCGCTCGCGGCGCTGGAGCGGACTCCGGCCACGCTTCTGGTCGCCAACTTCCCGGTGCCCGCGCAGCCGGCCTTCGGCGTGGCGGACCTCAACACCGAGTACGGCGAGACCGAGTTCTTCCTCGATCTGAACCTCGACCTGCTGCGCCGTTTCAAGGGGCACCCGCGGGTCCAGATCTTCGATCTCGACCGCCTGGCCTCCCGCTTCGGCAAGGACCGCGTGCTCGACCGCCGCATGTACTACCTGGCGAAGATGGAGTGGAGCCCGGCCTTCCTCGGCTGCGTGGCGGCGGAGCTCGTCCGGCACGCCCGGGCGGCGCGGGCTCAGGCTCGCAAGTGCCTGGTGCTCGACCTCGACAACACCCTCTGGGGAGGCGTGGTGGGGGAGGAGGGGCCGGCCGGCGTCAAGATCGGCCCGGGGGACCCCGAGGGGGAAGCCTTTCTCGATTTCCACCACCGCCTGAAAGCGCTCCAGGCCCAGGGGGTGCTCCTCGCGGTCTGCAGCAAGAACAACCTCGACGATGTGACCGAGCTGTTCGACAGCCGGCCGGAGATCCCGCTCCGGCTGGCCGACTTCGCCGCCGTGGAGATCTCCTGGGAGCCGAAGCACGAGGGGCTGAAGAGGATCGCCGCCGCGCTCAACATCGGCACCGACAGCCTCATGTTCATGGACGACAACCCCGCCGAGGTGAGCCTGATCCAGCAGATGCTCCCCGAGGTGAAGAGCGTGCTGCTCCCCCCCGATCCGGCCGAGTACGTCGCCGTGATCGACCGGCTGACCGACTTCGAGCGGACCACCGTGCTGGAAGAGGACTCCAGAAAGACCGCCCAGTACCGGGAGAACCGCGAGCGCGAAGCGCTGCGGACCGCCTCGGGGGAGCTCGGCACCTACCTCGCGAGCCTGCGCACCGAGCTCGCGATCACCCGCGCCAGGCGCGAAGACCTGCCGCGCATCCACCAGCTTTTCACCAAGACGAATCAGTTCAATCTGACCACCCAGCGTTACACGCCGTCCGAGGTCGAGCGCTTCATCGCCTCGCCGATCTGCGAGCTCTGGGTGGTCCGCGGGCGCGACCGCTTCGGCGACCTGGGAGCGGTCGGCATCGTGCTCCTCCGGCGCGACGGCCGCGTCGTCTACATCGACAGCTTCCTGATGAGCTGCCGGGCCATGGGGCGCGGAATCGAGACGGCGATCATGAATCACGTCAAGCACCGCCTCCTCGACGAGCCCGGCCACCTGGAGCTGCGCGGCCGCTACCTGCCGACCGCCAAGAACAAGCCGGTCGAGACCTTCTACGAGGACCAGGGCTTCCGTCTCCTCGAGCGCCGCGACAGCGGCGAGAAGCTCTACGTCCTCCGCCGCATCGATACGCGCGAGGTCCCCTGCGAGTGGATCGAGGTGGTGCGGGACGTGATGGCTCTGGGGTTCCGGTAGAATGAGCCTCTCTACCGCGGTATCCTAGTGGTCTGTCAACCTTGAAATGACAGGTTTCCGACATTCCCGCAGTACCGGGCCAAAGGCCCGGGCTCCTTTAGCCCAGGGCAGCGCCCTGGGATTGGGCCATCACCTCATCGCCTGTTGCGGCCTGAAGGGCCGCGCTATCGGTTGGGTGAAAATCCGGACCGACGGTTAGCGCGGCCCTTCAGGCCGCATCGGGTTCCAGGGCCACCCGGATACCCAGGGCGCTGCCCTGGGCTAAAGGAGCCCGGGCCTTTGGCCCGGTACTGCGGGATGTCGGAATCTGTCATTCAAGGTTGACAGAGCACTAGAGATGAAAAAACTTTATCTGGAAGTCACTTTTCGGCACGGCCGCGCGATGGCTGCTTACCTCTACCTGCCCCGGCAGGCTGAGGAAAAGAGCTCCTGGACGAAACGAATCGAGCCCGGCATGGTGGTCGACTTCGGCGTTGGTGGCAATCCGATCGGTATCGAGATTACAGCTCCTGGTCAGATAACGCTCTCGGCTATCAACGATGTGCTTGCAGAGTTGGGAATCCCGCCTGCTACGGATGCGGATCTAGCGCCTTTGCTGGCGGCCTGATCCTCGATAAAGGGGGTTCTGCCCCAGCGGTACACTTCTTGCTCTCCTCCAAAGACACCGGCCTTCACGGCGGTCGTCGCTTGAAAGGAGGGGCGAGACATGAGCCCTCTCGATCGTAGATTTCGCGGTGGCAGCCGCCGCTTGCTGGTCGCCGTCGCCATGGCCGTGGTGGCCGTCGCCGGATACTACGGAAGCCATAGCTACAACCCCATCGCCAAGGTGCTTCTCCTCAGGATCACGCCGCAGCAGGAGGTCGCCATCGGCCTGCAGGCGGCGCCCGCGATGGCCCAGCGTTATGGCGGGCTCTCCTCCGACCAGCAGGCCCAGCGGCACGTCGACCGCATCTGCCACGACCTCGTCGAGAAGACCGACGCCAAGAGCACGCCCTATGACTTCGATTGCCATCTGCTCGCCGACGAGCGGACGGCCGGCGCCTTCGCCCTGCCGGGGGGGCAGGTCTTCCTGACTTCCGGACTGCTGGCGAAGCTACGGACCGACGGCGAGCTCGCCGGCGTGCTTGCCCATGAGATCGGCCACGTCGTGGCGCGGCACGGCGCCGAGCATCTCGCCGGCGCCCGCACCGTGCTCGCCCGCTACGATCCGAACGACCCCGCGAGCCGGCGCAACCCCGCCGTCGCCGCTCTGGTCGGTCAGCTCACCCATTTGCGCTTTAGCCAGAGGGACGAGCACGAGGCGGACCGGATCGGCGTCCGGTTGGTGTCCGAGGCGGGGTACGACCCGCGCGGCGCGGCGCGGGTGAGGCAGATCCTCCGGGCGGGTTGCGGTCCGGCCCGCGGGTGATCGTCGACCTCGGCAAGGGCGAATGCAGGGTTGACGTACCTGTTCTGAGGGCCCTCATCACCCCGGCCCTCTTCTCCCAGCCTCCCTCCCTTCCCGACGGGAGAAGAGGGAGAAGTTAGTCAAAGGCAATACAACTTCCCTTTTAGCCCTCTCTCTCCCGGCGGTCGGGGGGGAGGCTGGGAGAGAGGGGGTTGGGGGAGTGAGGGCCCGCCCCCGAAGGGCGGTCCAGATCTTCAGACCCGCACGAACTCGTAGCCGTGCTGGGCCACGTTGGAGCCCGCGGGCCGGTGCGTGCCGCCGGAGCCGGCAACGCCGGTGCCGGAGGCCGGCGGGCCGTTGGGGCGGCGGAGCTGCTCCTGCCCGAAGAGGCGCTTCAGGAATTTCATCGCCTCCTCCTCGATCAGCTCGGAGGAGAGCTGGGAGAGGGGCATCTTTTCAACCAGGAGCCCGAAACCGATCCCCTCGTGGAGGACCTTCACCACCTTGGTCGAGTCGTCGCCGTAGAAGAGGAGCGAGCGGTCGTAGTCCTCCCAGCGGTCCAGCTTGATCTTCAGGCCGGCCGCGGTCGAACGATGGAAGATCGAGGCGGACTCGACCTTGCCGACCATCGCGTCCTTGATCTCCTCGAGAACGGGGAGGATGACGGTCCGCGCCACCTGCTTGAACTGCTCGCGGAAGGCATCGTTCTGCCGCAATACTCCCTCGGGGCGAAGGCGCTTCTCCTCGATCATCTGCTCGTGTCCCTTGAGCAGCATCTGCAGCCGTTCGTGATTGGCTTCGTTCATGGTCTCTGGCTCCCTTTTCTAACCTGTTTGGAACCATTGCCAACTTCGTGCCAGCGGCCGGGGAGTCCCTGATATACACTTCCGCCCCGCCATGCCCAGACGCTCCGATATCCACTCCATCCTCGTCCTTGGCTCCGGCCCGATCGTCATCGGTCAGGCCTGCGAGTTCGACTACTCCGGCACCCAGGCCTGCCGCGTCCTGAAGCGCGAGGGCTACCGGGTGGTGCTCGTCAATTCGAACCCGGCGACCATCATGACCGACCCGGAATTCTCCGACGCCACCTACGTCGAGCCCCTGGTTCCGGAGGTGGTTGAGAAAATTCTGGAAAAAGAGCGGCCGGACGCGCTCCTTCCTACCGTCGGCGGCCAGACCGGGATCAACCTCGCGATCGCCCTCGAGGAACGCGGCGCTCTCGCCCGCTACGGCGTCGAGGTGCTGGGGGCGTCGATCGCCGCGCTCCGCCTGGGGGAGGACCGCCTCCTCTTCAAGCAGGCGATGGAGGAGATCGGCCTCAAGGTGCCGAAGAGCGGCTACGCCGGCACTCTCGAGGAGGCGCGGGAGATCGTCGCCGAGGTCGGCTATCCGGTGATCATCCGCCCCAGCTTCACCCTCGGCGGCGAGGGGGGCGGCATCGCCTACAACCGGGACGAGCTCGAGGATGTGGTCGCCTCGGCCCTGCAGGCGAGCCCCTCCCACCGGGTGCTGATCGAGCAGTCGGTGCTCGGCTGGAAGGAGTTCGAGCTCGAGGTGATGCGCGACGTGGCCGACAACGCCATCGTCGTCTGCTCCGTTGAGAACTTCGACGCCATGGGGGTCCACACCGGCGACTCGATCACCGTCGCCCCGCAGCAGACCCTCTCCGACCGCGAGTATCAGACGATGCGCGACGACGCCTTCAAGGTGATCCGCCGCGTCGGAG
>JBDSHF010000414.1:0-9069 GCA_039918595.1 Thermoanaerobaculia bacterium | reverse complement strand
CATGATCGCCGGGCTGGAGGAGATCACCGACGGCACGATCGAGATCGGCGACCGGGTGGTCAACGACGTCCCGCCCAAGGACCGCGACATCGCGATGGTCTTCCAGAGCTACGCGCTCTACCCGCACATGACGGTGCGCCAGAACCTCGAGTTCGGCCTCAAGATCCGCAAGACGCCGAAGGAAGAGATGAACCGGCTGGTCAACGAGGCGGCGCAGACCCTCGGCATTACCGAGTTCCTCGACCGCAAGCCCAAGCAGCTCTCCGGCGGCCAGCGCCAGCGCGTCGCCCTCGGGCGCGCCATCGTGCGCAAGCCCGCCGTCTTCCTGTTCGACGAGCCGCTGTCGAATCTCGATGCCAAGCTGCGCGTGCAGATGCGGGCCGAGATCTCGACGCTGCAGAAGCGGCTCCAGACGACCACCGTCTATGTCACCCACGACCAGATCGAGGCGATGACCATGGGCGACCGCATCGCCGTGATGAACAAGGGGGAGCTCCAGCAGGTGGGCACGCCGCTGGAGGTCTACGACCAGCCGTCCACCCTGTTCGTGGCCAGTTTCATCGGCACGCCGCCGATGAACTTCCTGCCGGCGGTCCTCGCCGACGGCGGCGCGACGATCGTCGCCTCCGGCTTCCGGATGCCGGTGCCGTTCCGCGCCGCCGCGGCCGGCCATGACGGGATGAAGGTCATCCTCGGCTTGAGGCCGGAGAACATCCGCGAGGCCGCCCGGGAGAGCGGCGGCGCCACCGTGCCGGTCACCGCCAAAGTCGAGTTCGTCGAGCCGCTGGGGCACGAGGTGATCGTGCACGGCCGGATCGGCGACGAGCTGATCGTCGCCAAGGTCGATCCTCACCGCTCGCCGAAGATGGGCGACACGATCAACCTGGTCGTCGAGGCCGACGCCGCTCACCTCTTCGATACCGCCACCGAGAAACGGCTCGGGCTCTGAGCCTCGGGATTCCGCTTCAACCAAGGAGAACCGGCATGAAAACCAACTTCGTTCGCGGCACCCTGGCTCTGGCGCTGCTGCTCGCCTTCCCTCTCGCCGCCCTGGCGCAGAAGGAGATCGTGGTCTGGCACGGCTACCGCGGCGGCGAGAAGGCCGCCTTCGAAAAGGTGGTCGACAACTTCAACAAGACCAACACCGGCAAGATCAAGGTCACCACCCTCGCCGTCCCTTACGACGCCTTCGCCGACAAGATCACGGCGGCGGTGCCGCGCGGCAAGGGGCCGGACGTCTTCATCTTCGCCCAGGACCGCCTCGGCGGCTGGGTCGCGGCGGGCAACACGGTCGAGCCGCTCGACTTCTTCCTCGACGCGCCGACCAAGGGGCGCTATCTCAAGGCCACCCTGGACGCCATGACCTACCAGGGGACCACCTACGGCCTGCCGCTCAACTTCAAGACGATCACCCTGATCTACAACAAGAAGCTGGTGCCGGTACCGCCGAAGACCACGGCCGAGCTCCAGGCGATGGCGAGGAAGCTCACCAACGCCCCGTCCGGCAGGTTCGGCCTGGTCTACTGGTACTCCGACTTCTATTACCACGCGGCGCTGATGAACGGCTTTGGCGGCGGCGTCTTCGCCGGCCGCAAGCCGACGCTCAACTCGCCGCAGAACGCCGCCTCGCTCGACTACCTGCTGAAGTGGATCAACCAGGGGTTCATGCCGGCCGAGCCGTCGACGGCGCTGATCACCTCGCTGTTCAACGAGGGGAAGGCGGGGATGGTCTTCTCCGGCCCCTGGTTCCTCGGCGAGGTCGCCAAGAATATCGACTATGGCCTGGCGCCGTTGCCCCTGATCTCTGAGGCCGGCAACAAGCCGATGCGGCCGTGGATCACCGTCGAGGGGGTCTATATCGCCGCGCCGTCGAAGAACAAGGACGCCGCCTACGCGCTGCTCAAGTACCTAACCGACGTGCCGGCCGCCAAGGTGCTGGCTCTCGAGGGGCGGCAGACGCCGGCCAACAAGGGGGTCTACGCCGACCCGCAGGTGGCGGCCGATCCGGTCCTCAAGGCCTTCCGCCAGCAGGTCGACGTCGCCGTGCCGATGCCCAACCTGCCCGAGATGTCGATGGTCTGGTCGCCGGCGACGACGGCGATGAACGTGACCGTCAAGAAGGCGGCCGCCCCGAAGGCCGCTCTCGACCAGGCGCAGAAAGAGGTCATCGAGCGGATCGCCAGCCTGCTGAAAAAATAACCATGCCCCACGCGCCCCGCACCGCCTCGCACCGCCGCCGTTTCCTGATCGGCCTTGCCCTCGCCGCCCTGCTCGGGGTGGGGCTCGGGGCCGTGCTCCTCGCCGGGGCGCAGACCTCCGAGCACCGCGAACGGGCCGAGCGCCGGGCCCTGGTCACCCTCTCCGCCCTCGCCGCCGTCGTCGACCGGGCGAGCGGCGGCAGCGTGCGGGAGGCGGCGCCGACCGGCGCTCCCGCCGAAACACCCGCCGAAACGCCTTCCGAAGGCGGCATGGGCCTGGGCGCCGAGATCGCGGCGGCCGAGCAGGGGCAAGCCCAGGCGCCCACCGACGCCGAGGCCGGGGCCATCCGCAAGGCGGTCGAAGGCTTCGCCGCCGCCCACCCCGAGGTGGCCGCCATCCGCGTGGTCGAGTTCGAGGGCATCCTGCTCGCCGCCTCGACCTCCGCCGCCGACCAGGGCGTCAAGGCGGCGCCGCGCCGGCTGGAGCGCGACGAGAAGCCGCTCTACGACCTCGGCCAGAAGCTGCGCGCCGCGGTCGAGAGCAACCGCCAGGGAGCCGAGGGAGCGGCCCGCGCGCCCGAGCTCGGCTTCGAGCGGCGGGCGGACGGCGTGCTCGCGCTGGCGGCGCCGGTGGAGCGCGGCGGCGAGGTGATCGGCATGGTGCAGATGGAGACCCGGGCCACCTCCGAGCCCCCCACCTTCTTCTTTCTGCCGTTCGTCTGCTTCTGGCTGGCGCCGGTGATCGCCCTGGTCCTGCTCTCGTTCGTCCTTGGCGAGCGGCGGTGGCTGCTGGCGGCGGCCGCCGTCCTCTGCCTGATCCTCGCCCTCTTCTTCTACGGACGCTTCGCCGCCGGCGTGCTGAAGGCCGAGCGCCGGATCTCGGCCCAGTCGGTGGCCGCCCAGATCGGCGAGGAGTCGAAGAAGGCCGAGGCGCTCCTGGCGCAACTGTCGATCCCGGCCGGCGAGCCGCTGGCGCCGACACTCTGGGACGTCGACCTCTATCGCCAGTCGCGCGGCCTGATCGGCACGTCGGGCGCCCTCGACGAAGGCAAGCTCGGCGAGCTCGTCCAGGTCGACGCCGGGCGGATGACCCGCTCGGTGGCCCTGCTCGCCGTCCTCTCGCTGGTGCTGCTCGCCTTCGTCGGGCTGGGCTGGGCGGCGCGCACCGGCGCCGCCCTCGTCGAGTACCGCGCGGCCTACGCGTACACCCTGCCGGCGCTGATCGGCATGCTGTTCCTGGTCTTCTTCCCGTTCTTCTACGGCATCGCCCTGTCGTTCACCAACGCCAACATCTACAACACCGACAAGACGATCTTCGAGACCTGGGTGGGCCTCTCGAACTTCCAGGAGATCGTCAGCGATTTCCACATCGTGCAGCACACGCCGAACGGGCTCGCCTGGAACTATCAGAACTTCTATTACACGCTGCTGTTCACCATCGCCTGGACGGTGACCAACGTGGCGATCGGCGTCACCCTCGGGCTCGCCCTGGCGCTGACCCTGAACCTGAAGGATTTCGCCCTGCGCCCGCTCTACCGGGTGCTGCTGATCCTCCCCTGGGCCATGCCCAACTACATCACGGCGCTGATCTTCAAGGGGATGTTCCACCGCCAGTTCGGCGTGATCAATCAGATTTTACAGACCGCCGGGCTCCCCGCGGTCGCCTGGTTCGATCACCCGTTCAGCTCGTTCCTGGCGGTGCTGACCACCAACGCCTGGCTCTCCTTCCCCTTCATGATGGTGATCTCGCTCGGCGCCCTGCAGTCGATCCCGGCCGACCTCTACGAGGCGGCGCGGGTGGACGGCGCCTCGCGCTGGCAGCAGTTCCGCTCGATCACACTGCCGTCTCTCAAGCCCGCGCTGGTGCCGGCGATCATCCTGTCGGTGATCTGGACCTTCAACCAGTTCAACGTCATCTATCTGGTCTCGGCCGGCGATCCCGGACATTCGACCGAGATCCTGATCACGCAGTCGTACAAGCTGGCCTTCGAGCAGTACCGGTACGGGTACGCGGCCGCCTACTCGGCCATCATCTTCCTGATCCTGTTCGCCTACGGCACCTGGCAGAACCGGGTGACCGGCGCGACGGAGGCCATTGGATGACTGTCCACGTAAAAGCGCGAAACGCGAGACGAAACGACGAGCCGGTCCACTGGCCGCTCCACATCTTCGTGCTGTTCATGGTGCTGATCACCGTCTACCCGATCTTGTGGGTGCTGACCATCGCCTTCTCCGGCGGGCAGAGCCTGGCGATCGTCGACGTGCCGCCAAACGCCACCACCTTCGACCGCCTGCGCGCCGTCGTCCCCTGGCCCGCGCACCTGTCGATCGACAACTTCCGCTCGCTGTTCGCCGACCAGCCGTTCGGGCGCTGGCTGCTCAACAGCGTCCTGGTGGCGGGGCTGACGACGATCCTCGGCGTCTTCCTCGCCTGCACGGCGGCCTACGCCTTCTCGCGTTTCCGCTTCCCGGGGCGGCGCGCCGGGCTGATGGCCTTCCTGGTGTCGCAGATGTTCCCCGGCACCCTGATGCTGATCCCGCTCTACATCATCATCGTCCAGTGGCTGGGGCTGGGCTCGAGCTACATCGGCCTGGTGCTGATCTACACGGTGACCGCGATCCCCTTCTGCGTCTGGATGATGAAAGGTTATTTCGACACCATCCCCAAGGAGCTCGAGGAGTCGGCGCTGATCGACGGCGCCTCGCAGGCGACGATCTTCTTCCGCATCGTGCTGCCGCTCGCCAAGCCCGCCGTGGCGGTGACCGCGCTGTTCTCGTTCATGACCGGCTGGAACGAGTTCATCCAGGCCGCCACCTTCATGAACCGCGAGGACATGTACACCGGCCCGGTGGGCCTGCGCTTTTTCGTCGGCGGCTTCTCCCAGCAGTGGGGGTACTTCGCGGCCGGCTCGATCATCGCCGCCATTCCGGTGATGGCGCTCTTCCTGTTCCTGCAGAAATATCTGGTTTCCGGTCTCACGGCCGGTGCCGTCAAGGGCTGAAAAGCCCACCAACAAGGAGGTAGGTATGTCCAAGGATTTCTGGAAAATGCGCTTTTCGAAAGCGGGAATCACCACGGCCGCGGCCGGCCTGCTGATCGCCGGCTCCGCGCTCGCCCAGAGCGGCGTTTCGTTCAAGGACCCCGCCAACGACGACAACGGTCCCGGCAAGTACACTTATCCGACCGACGGCGTCTACAAGCGCGGCTCGTTCGACATGACCGGCTTCGACGTCAAGGTCAGCGGCAAGAAGGTGGACTTCGCGGTCACCTTCAACACCGCCCTCGAGGACCCCTGGCGGATGGGCGGCGGCTTCTCGGTGCAGATGGTGTTCATCGCCATCCGCACCGGCGCCGAGGGGGGCTCCAAAGACGGCCCTCCGGGCACCAACGTCACCTTCGCCGACGGCAACGAATGGAACAAGCTGGTGATCCTCTCGCCCCAGGGGCCCGGCAAGGTGAAGTCCGAGGTGGACGCCAAGATGACGGCCGGGGGCGGAGCGGTGATCATCCCGACCCGCGTCAAGGGCGCCGGCCGGACGATCTCGGCCTCGGTGGACCTCGATCAGCTCGGCGGCGGCGACCCCTCGCAGTGGGGCTACCAGGTCCTCGTGCAGTCCAACGAGGGGTTCCCCGACGGCAAGGACCTGCTCACCCGCAAGGTCAACGAGTATGAGGGGCAGCACCGCTTCGGCGGCGGCACCGATACCGACTGCGATCCGCACGTGATCGACATCCTGGCCGGCAACGGCACCGGCGCGGCGGACGAGGCCCAGATGCAGCACGACATGCTGAAGTACGAGTGCAACCCGGACGGTACCCGCAAGTCGGGCGCCGCCCTCAAGATGGTTTCGGCGAAGAAATAAACCATCCAACTCCATCCGGAGGAGAGGAACTGATATGAGATTTTCCAGGGGCTTTGCGATCGGTCTGCTCGCCTCCGCGGCGGCTCTGGCTTCGATGCCGGCGCTCGCCGTGGACGGCCAGACGATGATCATCACCGGCGAGGACTACACCAAGTGGCTGTGGGGCAACCAGCACACCGACGGTAGCGTCTACAACTTCACCACCGTCCCCGGCGAGGGGTACGGCGACAATGGCCAGGGCACGGAGATCGATCTGCTGATCTCTTCCCACCCCTCGAAAAACATCGAGGTGACCGGCCGTCTGCAGTCCCGCTTCAACCAGAACCAGTGGACCAACTACGCCGGCTTCGGCGGCCGCAATCCGGCGCTGGAGAACCCGCCGGGTGGCGACTGCGTCGGCGGCGACTGCGGCGAGTTCGATCCGCGCTCCAACGAGTACATCAAGATCCGCGGCCTGACCGCCCGCTTCACCCCGGGCTTCAAGTGGCTGGACGCCGCCACCATCGGCTCCTCCGACCTCGGCATGTTCGATCCGTACACGATCGGCAAGATCCGCTACATCGATCGCGACAACGCCAAGGCCATCCTCTTCCAGGGTCCGCTGGGCAGCAGCCGCCAGCTCACCTACGACCTGATCCGCGTCTCGCTGCCGCGCCTGTTTGCCGGCCCGAACTTCAACACCGGCGACTACGCCGGCCAGGACGGCGCCTACGGCCTGCAGCTCAAGTTCACGCCGAGCTCGTTCTTCGACGCCGTCGGCATCTACGATCGCGTCCGCGACGTCGAGGTCAGCGCCAAGGACACCGGCAACAACGGCGTGGACAACGGCCGCAGCCTCGACTCCCGCTTCAAGAACGACGTCTACGGCGGCCGCTTCGGCATCCATCCGAGCTCGAAGTTCGACTTCCGCGGCCTCTACTACTACTCGAAGGCCGAGTCCAACCCGAAGTTCGGCACCCCCACCGGCTTCGGCCTGTCGGGCTTCTCGCCGGCGCTGGCCGGCGAGGTCAGCGACCCGCTCTACAAGGCCAACGTCGACCTCAACGATCCGTTCGGCATCGGCCTCTCCTTCAACATCGAGTACTTCAACATCGGCGCCCAGTACAGCTCGATCCTGGCGGCCCGCCGCGAGGTCGACGTGCTGCTGACCGAGGGGCACGACGGCGCCTTCGTCTTCCCCGGCCCGGACAACTCCGCCTTCGGCGTCTTCGCCGGCAACCCCACCCGCATCGGCTACGGCGGCTGGGAAGGCCCGGCGCAGCAGGTGGCGACGATCAGCGTCGACAACGAGTTCACCGACTTCGAGGAGCCGATGGCCGAGACCGTCATCGGCTGGAAGGGGATCACCATCGCCCCCAACTGGACGATCGGCGACCTCGACCTCTCCGGCGAATACTCCCGCATCGACTACAACACCAACTGGCAGGCCTGGGGTGACACCAGCCGCGGCATCACCGACTCGATCTATCCGAACTTCGAGTCCGACGCCGGCGTCGGCTCCTTCCGCAACGCCTACGCGCCGTTCCAGGACAAGTCGACCGACATCCTGATCCTGCGCGGCAAGTACCTGCTCAACGTCGGCAAGGGCGTCGACGTCTTCGGCAAGATCAAGTACATCGGCGAGACCGACAAGCGCCTGAACGAGCAGCGCTTCCTCCCCTACCAGCCGGGCGACTGCCCGGGCGGCGGCGTGGCCTGCCACAACAACGCCCAGAACTTCTCGGCCGGCCACTCGACGGCCGACCTCTACGGCAACCCGCCGGTGATCACCGTCAACGGCGTCACCGGCTACCAGTGGAAGCCGTTCGACAGCCTCTCGGACGACGACCGCGACCTCAACTACAAGCTGTTCCAGCTCGGCGCCGGCTACCAGCTCACCGGGAACCTCTACGGCTCGCTGACCTACGAGCACTACAACGTCGACCTGAAGGACGGCAACACCGCCTTCCAGGCCTATCAGCTCCACAGCATGGCGTCGGGGCAGAACGACAAGAACAAGCTGATCCTTTACGCGCACTACACCTTCGGCGCGGCCGAGTTCGGCGCCAACTACGAGTACAACTGGGGCACCTTCGACCCCAATTTCGGCGGCGGCTTCGTGACCCAGTACGCCGACGCCGGGATCGCCCACGACTACGGCGTGCGGGTCGGCTCGCCCGGCTTCAAGGGTCGCTTCGGCGGCTGGAACAGCCTCGACAAGCGGGACTTCAAGCAGAACCGCCTCAAGGTGTTCATGAAGGTCCGGTTCTAGAAGGTACTCTGTAGGGGGCGGCCCTGAGGGGCCGCCCTTTCCGTTTAGAATCGAACTTGGAGAAATCATGCGATTCAGCCGCTCCCACCTGCTCACCGCCACCCTGCTCGCCGCCCTGATCGCTCCGCCCGCCTTCGGCGCCGGCAAGGAGATCTTCACCCTCGCCGACCCACGGGGCGACGACCATGGCGACGGCAAGATCGTCTACCCCAACAACGACGATCTGAAGCCCGGGGATCTCGACATCCTCTCCCTGACCGCCCGGGAGGACGGCGACGGCACGATGTTCGAGGTCACCTTCGCGCGCCCCGTGCGGACGCCCGCCCGGGAGGCCATCGACGAGATCGGCACCCAACTCGACAAGATCGCCCGCTTCGGCTTCTACAACCTGAACCTCGACCTCTACATCGACATCGACCGGGTCGCGGGCTCAGGCGGCCTCACCATGCTCCCCGGCCGCCACGCCGAGATCGATCCGTCGACCGCGTGGGAGAAGGCGATCATCCTGACCCCCCGGCCCAACGAGGCCAAGGCCGAGCTCAAGCGGCTGCTCCTCAAGACCCTCAACGAGGACGCCAAAAAGAGCAGCAGCCTCACCGACGCGGAGATCGATTCGCTGAAGAAACAGATCCCGGTCGACGTCGAGGAGCGCATCTTCTTCCCGACCCAGATCCACGTGCGCGGCCAGAAGATCACCTTCTTCGTGCCCGGCATCGTCCTCGGCGGCCCGGCCAAATCCACCTGGGCCTACACCGT
>JBDSHF010000413.1:0-13959 GCA_039918595.1 Thermoanaerobaculia bacterium | reverse complement strand
GCGAGAGAAGCGCCGGAGCCTAGTCTCCACCCGGCAGCCGCACCTCGAACCTTGTTCCCCCCTCCGGCCGGTTCGCCGCCGTGACGGTTCCGCCGTACCCCTCCACGATCGTCTTGACGATGGCGAGACCCAGGCCGGTGTGGCCGTCGCGGGGGTTCGGCTCGTCCGGCCGGTAGGTGAAGAAGCGGTCGAAGATGCGGTCGCGATGGGAGTCGGGGATGCCCGGGCCCTGGTCGTCGAGGCGGACGGTGGCGGCGCCGGTCCCGGCGGAGAGGGTGACTGTCACCGTGCCGCCGGCGGGGGAGAAGCCCAGGGCGTTGTCGAGGAGGTTCTCGAAGACCTGCTGGAGGCGCTCGGTTCCGGCGCTCACGAGGAGCGGCCCGGAGGAGACGAAGGTGATTTCCTGATGGTCGGCGCGCCGACCAAACCCCTCAACCACTTCTCGCAGAAGGGCATCGAGGTCCACCCGCTGCGGAGCTTCGGCTTCCATCCGGGCATCGATCTCGCCGATCTCCCGCACGGCGGTCAGCAGGCGCTCCATGCGGGCCACCTCCCGCTGGATGAGGGCGAGGAAGCGCTCGCGGTCCGCCGGGTCCTCGACGTCGGCCAGCAACTCGGTGGCCGAGCGGACGGAGGCCAGCGGGTTCTTCAGCTCGTGGGAGACGTCCGAGGCGAACGACTCCACGGCGTGTTGATGCGCCGCCAGCCGGTGGGTGATCTGCTCCAGGGCGCGGGCGAGGCCGCCGATCTCGTCCGCCCGGCGCGAGCCGCCAAACCGGCCGCGCAGCCGGCCGCGGCGGTCGAGGAGCTCGGCGGCCTCGTCGCGCAGGCGCCGGATGGGGTGGGTGATGGTGCCGGCGAGCAGCAGGGAGAGGACGGCCGCGGCACCGACCGAGATCAGGAAGACTTTGGAGACGTCCAGGCGGACCTGGTCGAGCTCGCGCAGAATCCGCACGGTGGACTGGGAGACGAGGACCGCGCCCACCACCTCGGTGCCGCCGCGCACCGGGATGGCGCTATGGAGAGTGAGCGAGGGGCGCCAGAGCTCGCCGCCGGTCCTCCGGATCGTCGCGCCGTAGCGGCCGGCGAGGGCGGCCCGGACCACGGCGCTCGGGTAGGGTTCGGCCGGAGCGCCTCTCTGGTAGCGGGACAGCGATCCCTCGCGGAGCCGTCTCCAGAGCCGGTACGTACCCGCGGCGGCCCGATACAAAAGATTGTCTCGCGGCTGCGCCGCGCTCCCCGTGGCGATCTCTTCGGCTCTCCGCGGTCCCAACCGGCTCGAGTCGGCGAGAAGTCCCCCGTCCCGGCTGAAAATCCGCAGCCGGGCTTCCGTTCTCCCTCCAAGCCCGCGCAACGGCGCCGCGGCGCCGGCAGGGTTCAGCGCCCCCTGTCCGCCGAGCGCTGCGGCGAGCAGCCGCCCCTGCTGGACCATCGACCTCTCCTGGTCCTGGAGGAGTTGGGTCTCGTAGACGCCCAGATAGAGGAATCCGGCGACCGGCAGGAAGACCAGCAGGATGTTGAAAAGGAGGAGCCGGACGGAGATCCGGGAGGGGAGGCGGAGGCGCACGGCTTTTGCTCCTGTTTCAATCGGGCCGGAAGCGGTAGCCGAGCCCGTAGACGGTCTCGATGGCCTCGAAGGACGGGTCCGCCTCGGCCAGTTTCTTGCGCAGCCGCTTGACGTGGCTGTCGATCGTGCGGTCGCTGGCGTAGGCGTCGTGGGGGTAACCCTCCTCCAGGAGCTGGGCGCGGGTCTTGACGTGCCCGGGGCGGCGGGCGAGGGCGTGGAGGAGGGTGAACTCGGTGACCGTCAGCGGCACGGGAGCGCCGTTCCAGAAAGCCTGATAGCGCGCGAGGTCGAGCCGGAGCCGGCCGGCTTCGAGCCCGCGCTCGTCGGCGCCGGGAAGTTCCTGGCGGTGGGCGGCCCGGCGCAGCAGCACTTTGACGCGGGCGGCCAGCTCACGCATCGAGAACGGCTTGCAGAGGTAGTCGTCCGCCCCCAGCTCGAGGCCGAGCACGCGGTCGAACTCCTCGTCGCGCGAGGTGAGGAAGAGGATCGGCAGCCGTTCGGAGAGGGCGCGCAGCCGGCGGCAGAGCTCCAGGCCGTCCATGCGCGGCATCAGGACGTCGAGGATCGCCAGGTCCGGCAGCGCCTTCTCGAAGGTCTGCCACGCGGCGAGGCCGTCGGCGAAGCTCTCGACCCGGTACCCCTCGCGGCGCAAGGCGAAGCCGACGGTCTCGCGCAGGCTCTCCTCGTCGTCCACCAGGGCGATCAGGCCGCCGGGCGCCGGGGTCGTCATGCGAAGAAATCTAGCGCAGATCCTCGCCGCCGGCCGGGTTTCCACAATTCCGCCACAATCTTGCGGGCCGCCGCCCCGATCCCGCCCGCGCCGCTCCTCGCCGGCGCGGTCTGATGCCCTCTGAACTTCAAAAGGAGGGAAATGATCCATGTTCGAGATAGAACCCGAAAAGCGGCGGTTGCGCGACTCCACCGGGGTCAAGATGCTGGTCCTCGGCATTCTGGTCCTCCTGCTTCTGATCCCCCTGGGGATGGTGCGCTCGCTGATCGGCGAGCGCGAGGGGCGGCGGGCGCAGGCGGCCGGGGAGGTCGCCGCCACCTGGGGCAAATCCCAACTCCTCGGCGGCCCGGTGCTGACCGTCCCCTACCGGCAACATGCGACGGACGACAAGGGCAAGGAGCATGTCTGGATCACCTATGCCCGCTTCCTCCCCGCCAGGCTCAAGGTCGACGGGCGGGTAACCCCGGAGCGGCGGAACCGCGGCATCTTCGAGGCGGTGGTCTACCGGGCCGACCTGCGATGGACGGGCGCGTTCCGCCGCCCGAGCTTCGCCGGGTGGGCGATCGCACCGCAGGACATCCTCTGGAATTCCGCCTATCTGAGCGTCGGCGTGCCGGACCTGCGCGGCATTCGCTCCAGCGTGGGGATCGACTGGCAGGGGCGCACCCTGCAGTTCCAGCCCGGAGGCGGGGAGGACGGACTGTGGAGCTCGGGGCTGCGCGTGCCGGTCCCCGGCCTCGAGGCGGGGACGGAGGCGGATACCTTCGATTTCGCTTTCGACCTCGGGCTCAACGGCAGCCAGAATCTCAAGTTCCTCCCCCTGGGTCAGCAGACGACGGTGGATCTGCACTCCACCTGGCCCTCTCCCAGCTTCAGCGGCGCTTTCCTGCCGGAGAGCCGCAAGGTGAAGGGAACGGGGTTCGACGCGCGCTGGAACATCTCCTGGTTCGGCCGCAGCTACCCTCAGCAGTGGCTGCGGGACGAGACCGAGAAGCTGGCGCCCCAGGCCGCCCTGGAAGGGTCCGCGTTCGGCGTCGAGTTCTTCCTGCCGGTGGACGCCTACCAGAAGACGGAGCGGTCGGTGAAGTACGGGGTGCTCTTCCTGGTGCTGACCTTCCTGACCTTCTTCCTCTATGAGCTGTTCAGCGCGGTGTCGCTCCACCCCATGCAGTACTTCCTGGTCGGCTCGGCGCTCTGCCTCTTCTATCTGCTCCTGCTCTCGATCTCCGAGCACGTCCCGTTCGGACTCTCCTACCTGGTGGCCGCCGCGGCGACCGTGCTGCTGATCGGCGGCTATTCGGTGGCGGTGCTGCGCGGCCGGCTGCGGGCGCTGCTGATGACCATCGTCCTCGGCGTGCTCTATGGCTACCTCTTCGTGCTGCTCCAGCTCGAGGACTACGCTCTGCTGATGGGCTCGCTCGGCCTGTTCGCCATCCTCGCCCTGGTCATGTTTCTGACCCGGCGCATCGACTGGGGGAGCCCGCGGCGGAGAAAATTAGAGGGCGCTGTCACGCCCGGGTGACCCGGAGACACTAGACATGGTGAGAGAACAATACTAATCTGGTTACAAATGAATCACCGCCCTGTCACCACCGCGATCGCCCTACCGCCCCGGCCGGCGGATTGGGCGCTTTGCACCTGTAGCAAGCGGGTGTGAGCGGCTCCTGACCGTTCGCATCCGCCTCTCCTCGAAACTCCCGAAAAACCTGACGTCTGACGGCTGATCTTTTCAGCCGCGAACGGAATCCGTGTCTTTTCCTCGCTCGCGAGGAGACGCTAGAGGAGTCTTCCATGGCCGCAGGAGAGCAGGTGGAGATCACCTGGGACCTGATTCGCAAGCGCAACTTCGTCGAGCGCCTCAAGGCTGAGAAGGGCGGTCTCGCCGTGATCGACGACCTGCCGGCGATGATCGAGACCGGCTACGAGGCGGTGCCCGAAGAGGATTTCGTACGCATGCAGTGGTACGGCCTGTACCACGACAAGCCGAAGCTCGGGTACTTCATGCTGCGGGTGAAGCTCCCGGGCGGCGTGCTGACTCCCGCGAAGCTGCGGACGATCGGCGAGATCTCGCAACGTTTCGGCCGCGGCTATGGCGAGCTGACCACGCGGCAGAACATTCAGCTCCACTGGATCGAGCTCGCGCACCTCCCCGAGATCCTGCGCATCCTCCATGACGGCGGCATGACCACCGTCGGCGCCTGCGGCGACAACGTCCGCGCCATCACCGGCTGCCCGGTCGCGGGCATCGACGGCGACGAGCTCTTCGAGGTGCAGGGGCTGATCGACGAGGCGACGGCCTTCTTCATCGAGAACCGCGATTACTCGGACCTGCCGCGCAAGCACAAGATCACCATCTCCGCCTGCCCGCACCAGTGCAACGCGCCGGAGATCCACTGCATCGCCCTGATCGGCGCGCCGCGCGAGGGGCGCCCCGGCTTCGCCGTGCGGGTGGGGGGCGGGCTTTCGACCTGGCCGCGCCTGTCCGACGATCTCGGGGTCTGGATTCCCGCCGAGGAGACCCTGCCGGCCTTGCGGGCGATCGTCGACGTCTGGCGGCTCGACCTCAAGTACCGGATGTCGCGCGCCAAGGCTCGCCTCAAGTTCATGGTCGCCGACCTCGGCCCCGAGGCCTTCCGCGCCCGGGTGGAGGAGCGTCTGGGGCGGCGGCTGGAGGACGGCGCGGTACCGCCGGCGCCCGAAGAGGAAAAGGATCACACCGGTATTCACCCCCAGAAGCAGCACCCCCGGAAACAGCCGGGGCTCTTCTACGCCGGCATCCCCGTCCACCTGGGACTGATGAACGGCGAGGCCATGCTCCGTCTGGCCGACCTGGTGGAGAGCTGGGGGGGCGGCATCCGCATCACCCGGCGGCAGAACTTCATCCTGGCGGACATCCCGGAGGCCCGGCTCGCCGAGGCCGTGCGGGAGGTCGGGGCCCTCGGCTTTCCGCTCGAAGGCATGGGGCTGCGGGGCGCCAGCATCGCCTGCACCGGCGATCCCTTCTGCAACTACACGGTGGCCGAGACCAAGGGGCGCCTGCAGGGGATCGTCGAGCACCTGGAGACGACCTTCGGCGAGGCGGTCGCGGGGCTGCGGCTCAACCTCGACGGCTGCCCGCATTCCTGCGCCCATCACTGGATCGGCGACATCGGCCTGCAGGGCACCACCCTGCGCGAGCGCGGCCCGGCCGGCGAGCGCATCCAGGGCTACGACCTCTTCCTGCGCGGCGGTCTCGGAGCGCACGCCGCGATCGGCCGTCCGGTCCTCAAGCGGGTGCCGGGCACCGAGGTCCACCTCGTCATCGAGCGTCTGTTCCGCGCCTATCTCTACGGACGCGGCGAAGGGGAGCGCATCCAGCATTTCTTTACCCGCCATTCCGACGAGGAGCTGTCGGCCCTCGGAATGGCAGAGGAGGCGGCGATGGCTGTCTCCGGCGAGCCTTAGAAAGGAAGACCGGATCATGTTGGACATAGCGACCGTCTCCTCCCGGATCGTCGATCATCGGGACCTGCTGGACGAGCACGAAGCCGGGCAACTGGCCGTCGAGCTCGACGACTCGACGCCGCAGGAGCTCCTCGCCTGGGCCATGGAGCGCTGGGGCTCGCAGCTCGCCATCTGCACCAGCTTCCAGGCCGAAGGCATGGCGATCCTCGACATGGCCTGGCGGATCGATCCCAAGGTGCGGCTGTTCACGGTGGACACCGGCCGGCTGCCGCAGGAGACCTACGACGTGATGGAGACCGTGCGGCAGCGCTACGGCATCGAGGTCGAGGTCTACTTCCCCGACGCCGTCCAGGTGGAGAGCATGGTGCGGCGCTTCGGGCCCAACCTCTTCCAGAAGAGCGTCCAGGCGCGGCTGGTCTGCTGCAACGTGCGCAAGGTCGATCCCATCCGCGGCGTGCTCCAGGGGCTCGACGCCTGGATCACCGGCCTGCGCCGCGACCAGTGGGCGAGCCGGGCCAACATCCGCAAGATCGAGATCGATCACGATCACGGCGGGCTCGCCAAGATCAACCCGCTGGCGGACTGGATGCTCGACGAGGTCAAGGAGTACAACGAGGCCCACGACGTCCCCGTCCACCCGCTCTACGCCAAGGGCTTCACCAGCATCGGCTGCACCCCCTGCACGCGGGCCACGGCGCCGGGCGAGGACCCGCGGGCCGGACGCTGGTGGTGGGAGAAGAACGCCCCCAAGGAGTGCGGCATCCACTGCCCGATCGAGACCGGCGCCTTCGAGCACGAGCTGGAGGCCATGCTGCATCCGGGACCGCGGAGGGCCGACGCTTGAGCGCGCGGGTGGCCAATGACGTCGCCACGGCCGGGCTGGCGATCGATCCGACCCAGCGGGAAGTGCTGCTCGAGGAGCTGGCAATGCTCGTCGTTTCGCTCCGCGACGCCGCGACCCGGGCTCCGTGGGAGGAACTGGCCCTGGGCGTCGACGAGGGCGCGGTGGGGGAGGAGCTGCTCGGCCGGCTGGAGCAGATCCTGGAGATGACGCTGCAGACCGGCCGCGTGCGCCGGGTGCACGGCGCCGAGAGCGAACGGTCGCTTCTGCGGCTCTTCCACAAGACCCCCCTGGGGGCTGCTTCCCGCCGCGCCACCGAGGCGGTGAACCGGACTCTCGCGACGCTCGCCGGGCAGACCATCGAGACGATGCTGTTCACCTGCCAGGGCCCCGGCGTCTATCGCCTGGGGCTGGAGACCGACCGCGTCAAGCTCACGCTGGAAATCGACCGCCACGGCGTGACGGTCGAGAGCCTGGAGGTCTGATGCAGCCTTCTGACCCCAAACACTACCCCGTCTTCCTCGATCTGACCGGGCGCCCCTGCTTCGTGATCGGCGGCTGCGCGATGGCGGAGGAGAAGGTGAAGGGGCTCGTCGCCGCGGGCGCGCGGGTGACGGTGATCTCTCCCGACATGACCCCGGGGCTCGCCGAGCTGGGCGTCGAGGAAAAGGTCGACTTCATCACTCGCCGCTACCGGCGGGGGGACCTCCGCACCGCCTTCCTGGTGGTGGTCGTGAGCCAGGCGCCGCCCATCGTGCAGGCGGTCTGGGAGGAGACGCGCGGGCGCAACATCCTGGTCAACACGCTCGACAACGTCCCCCACTGCGACTTCATCGCTCCGGCCATCGTCCGCCGCGGCGATCTCACAGTCGCCATCTCGACCGGCGGCAAGGCACCGGTGATGGCGGTGCGCCTGCGCCAGAAGCTGGAGAAGGAGTTGGGGCCCGAGCACGCCCGCTTCCTCGAGCTGGCGGGGATGCTGCGTGCCCCCCTCGCCCGCCTCTGGCCGGACTTCGAGACCCGGCGGGCGCTCTGGTACCGGCTGATCGACTCCGACGTCCTCCACCTGCTGCGGCGCGGCAACGAGTCGGCGGCCCTGGCCCGGATCAAGGAGATCCTGGGGATCTTGCCAGAATCCCTGGAAGGGGCTCTGGAGGCGGAGAACGGATGAACGGACGCGGCATCGTCTACCTGGTCGGCGCCGGCCCCGGCGATCCGCGGCTGATCACCGTTCTCGGGCTCGACCGTCTGCGCCAGGCGGAGGTGGTGGTCTACGACCGCCTGGTCTCCCCCCAGCTCCTCGACGAGGCGCCGCCGGAAGCCGAACGGATCTTCGTCGGCAAGGCGCCGGGGGAGCACTCCGCCCGCCAGGAGGAGATCAACGAGCTGCTGGTGCGGCACGCCTCGGCGGGGCGGATCGTGGTGCGGCTGAAAGGCGGCGACCCGTTCGTCTTCGGCCGCGGCTCCGAGGAGGCCCTGGCCTGCGCCCAGGCCGGAATCCCCTGGGAAGTCGTCCCCGGCATCAGCAGCGCCCTCTCCGTGCCGGCCCTCGCCGGCATTCCGGTGACCCACCGGGAACTGGCGGGCGGCTTCGCCGTGGTCACCGGCCATTGTTCTTCCGCAAACGGGGCCCAAGGGGACCGGCAGGACTGGTCAGCCCTGGCGCGGGTGGAGACGCTGGTAATCCTGATGGGCCTCTCGCGGCTCCCCGAAATCGCCGCCTCCCTGCTGTTCCACGGCCGGGGATCGGAGACGCCGGTCGCGGTGATCGCGCAGGGGAGCCTGCCAGCGGAGCGGACGGTCGTCGGGACCCTGGACACCATCGCCGGCGACGTGGCCCGCGCCGGCCTGCGGGCCCCGGCCACCATCGTGGTGGGGGAGGTGGTCCGGGTGCGCCAGCGGCTGTTTGCGGCGGGTGTCTCAGCGTTCGACGATCTTGCGCAGCCAGAGCTCGAAGACCGTGCGGAGGTCCTCGGCCTCCAGGCTTGAGATCTTCCGCCGGATCCGCAGCTCGACCGCGTTGCCGTCGAGCAGCGGGAAGATCATCGGATCGATTTCGGCCCTTTCTGCGGGAGGTCGCGCCGGCGGGGGAGCCGGAGTGGCGGCTGGCCGTTCCTCCCGGGGCTCCTCGCGCGCCGGGCCGGTCTGCAGCAGCCGGGCATACTCCAGCGTCTCCCGGTACTCGGTCAGGAAGTCGTCCACCGAATTCTCGTTGAACCCCTCGTCCAGGATCAGCCAGAGCCGCAGCGTCTGCGCGGAGGGGAGCTCCGCCCCGTAGCGTTCCCATAGCCGGGCATGGATCGGCGGCATCAGCGCCGCCTGCTGGAGCAGCCGCTCCCGTTCCTCGGAACCGCCCCGCTCGTCCAGCACGATGCGCAACGCCCGCCCCGACAGCTTTACCAGCGAGTCCCCATCCAGCAGGCCGAAAGCCCGCAGGGCCGCGATTGTCTGCTTGCCGCCGCTGCTCTTCGGCGAATACCCCCAATGCGCCGCCGTCGTCTCCGGCCGCGCCGCGTTCCGCTGCTCCGCCTCATAGAACGCCCGCGCCCGATCCAGCGCCTCCCGCAGCCCGATGAACGGGAAGGACGGGCTGCGGACCTTCTTCTTCGATTCAGCTTCACTCATCGGGGCGAAGATTAGCATCCGGGATTGTCTGATTTTGTCTTTATGGTAGAGACAGAGCGACGGAGAGACAGGGCGTGATTCTTGGAGACAGGTAGGCTGTCCGGCCAGAGAGAGCCACCGGAACGGCGTGGAAAAGCGTGCTCACAGGCTTGGGAAAGGCCTGTGGAAACGGCAAGGATATCGATGTCTCGGGTGTTCGGCGAGGTTGCCGGAGTTGTCTTCAGGGTTATCTTGGTGGTTGGGCGCCCCCCAGGGACCGCCCCGGCCCCGGGCTCCCCGGAGTGCGGCAGCGCGGTACCGCGCTCCCCATGAAGCCTCGCGGTGACCTGCCCCCGCTCCGCTCCCGCGTAGACCGGCTCTTCCGTTCCGCTCCCCGGCTCTCCGCTCATCCTCCCGCTCTCCCGCCTCATCCCCCCCGGCGGGGGGCACATTCGCCCCGGTCTGGAGGACACAATCCCCGCGGGGCGGCACACAAGCCCCGGGTCCGGCATCACTCTCCCCGCGGGAGAGGTCATTCCCCCTCCGGGGCGCGTCACAAGCCCCGCGGGGGAGGTCACTCCCCCCGCCTGCTAAGTGACATGCCCCGCGGGGATCGTGAGCCAGGTCGCGGGGATTGTGAGCCAGGATCTGGGGAGGGAGAGGCGGGAAGGTTCGTGGATGCCCCAGCAACCGGGGACTGTTTGCTGGGAGCCTGGGATGCACACCTGAGAGCGCTACCGGATGTGCGGCGCTCCGGGGAAGCTGTGCGCCGTAGCGGGGAGAATGCCGCCTGAAGAGAGCCGGGCGTCACGTCCACCAGGGCGAAGGGCCGGGTAGCGGTGCCGCGACCCATCGTACCCGGCGGCGCTGCTCGCACGTTCTTTGCTGCGTTTGTGTGTCCTAAGTCACAACGTGCACAACCACAAGCCTCGCCGCCCGGGTTCGGGGGAAATTGCAACGGCATTGCCGCTTCGGAGACGACCCGCCGTCCTCGTGGCCTTCGCAGGGTGTCGTAGATCGTCTGAGTCGTCTCTACGGTACGTTGGAGGCTTGGCCCAAGATGGAGGTTACGGAGGTGTAGGAGAGCTTTTGTCTTGAAATGCCCCCGGCACCTCCACCCATCGCCATCGCGACACCGTTCCGTAGAGACGACCCACACAATGTGCGACACCCTGCGAAGGCCACGGGGACGGCGGGTCGTCTCCCGAAGCGGCGCCAACGCTCCGAGTTCCTCTCGCCTTCCGCGTCCTCCACATCGTCTTCTCGTCGGTGACCGTCCAAGACGGGGCGAGATATATGATTTCAATCCCGGGCGGCGAGGCCACCGACGTACTAGAATCTCTCGAAGCCTTCGGAGCCCTGCGCTATGCTCAAGCTCTACCGAGAGGAGTGATCCATGCTGCCGATAGTCGAGCTCGCAACCGTCGCCGTAACTGCCCTCGTCCCGTATCTGGCTGCCGCTGGAACCGAGGGGGCCAAAAAGGTGGGAGGCGCCGCGGGCGAGAAGTTGGCCAGCCTCTTCGGCAAGCTCAAGGCCCGGCTTTCGCCGTCAGGCCAAGAGGCGCTCTCTGATCTGGAGAAAACCCCCGCCGATCCGGATACGCAGGCCACCCTGCGCCAGCAACTCAAGAAGCAGCTTGGCGAGGACGCCGAGCTTCACGCCATGCTGACGGCCCTCCTGGAAGAGCTTCGCTCGGCGGCCCCTGCCGTCACCCAGACCAGCACCATCGTGGGGACCGACAACTCCAACGTCCAGATCTCCGGCAGCGGCAACCAAGTGGGTGGCCTTGGCAGAAAGTCCTGATCTCCCGGCGGCAGACCCTGGCGGAGCGCAGCAGCACGCCCAGGTCTCCGGTGTGGGGCACGTCGTCGTTCAGATCGTCGGTGACGGCAATACGGTCCTCGCCGATACCCCTCACCTGCTGCTGACCCGCTACCTCAACCGCCGGCTGGCCGAAGGCGAGAACCGTGGAGACGCGGCGCTCCTCTCTCCGTACTCTCTTGCCGTCCCCCTGGTGGGCCGGGAGACGGTGCTGGCCGATCTCTGGACCTGGATGAACGGCAACTCACGCATCTCGGTGCGGGTTGTGACGGCGAAAGCGGGCGCCGGTAAGACGCGCCTAGCCCTCGCGCTCTGTGAGGAGGCGACCAAGGCAGGATGGGGAGCCGGGTTCCTCACCGAGGGCGAGATGGTGCGTTTCCGCAGTCAGCAGAACCTCTCCTTCTGGGGTTGGAACCGGCCGACCCTCATCGTGGTCGACTCCGCCGCCGCCCGCGCGAGGACCCTGCACGACTGGCTCATCGAGCTCGCCGATCAGGTGGATCAAGGGAACCCGCCTCTTCGTCTCCTTTTGCTGGAGCGCCATGCGGATCCCGCGGGCGGCTGGTGGCGCGAGGCTTTTGGAGTGGGTGGGGGTGATACCGAAGCGATCGCCCGGCTGCTCGACCCGGTGACGGGTCCCTATGCCTTGTCAGGGCTCGTTGAGCCCCAGGAACGGCGGTGGGTGCTTGCCTCGATCCTCCAGCGGATTGGGAGTCAGGTCCGGCTGCCGGAGGGCCCGAGCTTTGACCGCCAACTCGCCGAGATCTCCTGGGGAGGCGAGCCGCTCTTCCTCCTGATGGCGGGGCTGGTCGCCGCCCGCCCAGGCTTCGGCGAGATCCTCGCCCTCTCCGCACCCGATCTTGGTCTGATCATTGCGGGCCATGAGATCCAGCGTCTTCACGACATCGCCGAGAGCCGGAAGCTTTCGAAGCCCTTCCTTGCGCACTTGGCCGCCTACATCACCCTTTGCCAGGGGCTTACTCATGAGGAGGTCGAGGCGGCGATTGAGGAGGAGCAGGCGGCGCTACGTTACAGCGCCGCGGGAGATCTGCCCGAGATCTTTGGCGCCCTCGCCGACGCATTGCCGGGAGATCCAGGCATTGTCGCGCCTATTCTTCCCGACGTTGTTGGTGAGGCCGTGATTCTGGAGGCGCTCGGGGCGAGCCGGGCAGGGGCAAAGGCGCTCGAAGCGGTCTGTCGAGCCGCCCGGCGGTCAAAGGATCGGGTGATTCCGAGCTTGGTGCGTTTGGCACAAGACTATGGCGCGGGCCGGCCGGAACCGCTCGCCTGGTTTGGTCGCTTGGTTGAGGAACAAGCCGCCGATCTTGACGGGCTCGTCTTCTTGCTCGCACAGCTCCCGGAGAGCAGTTTAGTTTTTCGAGATCTGGCGGTAACCCTGTCAGCTCGAGCCATAGAGCTAGCGCGGGTGCAAGATGCGTCTGAAACTCTAGCCCAGCTCCTCAACAACCTGTCCAACCGCCTGAGCGATCTCGGCCGTCGGGAGGAGGCTCTGGCAGCCTGCGAGGAGGCGGTCGAGCTGTACCGCCAGCTCGCGGCCGCACGCCCCGACGCCTTCCGCCCCAATCTGGCGAGTTCGCTTAACAACCTGTCCAACCGCCTGAGCGATCTCGGCCGCCGGGAGGAGGCTCTGGTGGCCTGCGAGGAGGCGGTCGAGATCTGGCGCCAGCTCGCCGCCGCGCGCCCCGACGCCTTCCGTCCCGATCTGGCGATGTCGCTCAACAACCTGTCCAACTGCCTGAGTGCTCTCGGCCGTCGGGAGGAGGCTCTGGCGGCCTGCGAGGAGGCGGTCGAGATCCGGCGCCAGCTCGCCGCCGCGCGCCCCGACGCTTTCCGACCCGATCTGGCGGGTTCGCTCTACAATCTGTCTCTCCGCCTGAGTGATCTCAGACGGTCGGAAGAGGCACTATCCATCAGTGAGGAAGCCGTACGAACCCTCTCTCCGTATTTCCTCGCCTATCCCGCTGCGTTTCGGGACTGGATGACAACCATGGTATGGGTCTATCGTCGGCGCGCCGAGGAAGCAGGGCAGACGCCTGACCTGGACCTTCTTTCTCCTGTAGAAGCGCTGCTGGATCTCCCGGACGAACCTGCCTGAAGCAACGCAACCGGACCTTTGGTCACCCCGGCAGCTCGATCGTCTGCTTCTCGGGATCCGGCTGCTGCCTGTACAAGGTAACCACGAAGCCGACCAAGCCGACCCGGGCGCTGCCGGTTCGCTCGGCGATCTCGTCGGCGATTTCCTTCTTGCGCCCTTCCGAGTTGGCGATCCTCACCTTGATCAGCTCGTGGTCGTCCAGGGCCTTGTCGATGATCCCGACCACTCCGTCGGTGAGGCCGTTTTTCCCCAGTTGGATCATCGGCTTGATGTAGTGGGCCATGCCCCTCAGGTACTTCCGTTGCGCGCCGGTCAGCTCTGCCATGACAATTCTCCTCCGCCCGGTCCCGGGCGCTCGGGCCTCATTCTGTTGGAGAGCGGGCTCCACGTAAAGGCCGTGCCCCTACGACTGCCCTACAATGGGATTGGATGGACACCGCGAACCCCATCGTCCTCTTCGACGGCGTCTGCAATCTCTGCAACGGATCGGTCCAGTTCATTCTCCGGCACGATCCGGCGGCGCGTTTCCGCTTCGCTTCGCTCCAGTCGCCTGTGGGCCAGGAGCTGATGACCCGGTTCGGGATGGACCCCAAGCTCCTGGACAGCGTCGTCTTGGTCGAGGGGGACTGCTGGTTCAAGGAGAGCGACGCCGCCCTCCGCATCGCCCGCGGGATGAGCGGCGGCTGGAAGGCGCTCGTGGTCTTTCGGGTGGTCCCCCGGCCGATCCGGGACGCCGTCTACCGCCTCATCGCCCGTAACCGCTACCGCTGGTTTGGGAAGCAGGAGACCTGCTGGCTGCCCACGCCGGAGCTGCGGGGGCGGTTTCTGGGGTGAG
>JBDSHF010000412.1:0-8677 GCA_039918595.1 Thermoanaerobaculia bacterium | reverse complement strand
GCAGACCTTGTCGCTGGGCCTGGGCCCCAATTTCCCGCTTAATCCGCGCTATGTCGTCGCCGCCGCAAACATCGAGTTGTGCATCGTTGGCCCCCCCCCACTTACCTACTGCCTTAAGGGAAAGGGTATAGCGAGGGTCATCCTTGAACTCGCACGACAACATGTCCACGAACCTCGAAAGGCCGCCAGCGTTCGCCTGATCAAAGTTGACCCGCAGCACGACGTGGAAGTTCTCCTCTCTACGAGCGAGGCTCTTCAAGTTGTTAAAGATCCGTTCGAAGGTCGGACTGCCGTCGCGTCCAACACGAGAGTGGTTATGATGCTCCGGCAAGCCATCGAGGGTGATCTGAAAGTGCTGGATGCGCCAGGCAAGGAGCTTATCGGCGATTTCAGGGGTCAATAAGTAGCCGTTGGTGGTCATGCTTGCGCCAAAGGGGAGCTCATTTTCGTCGGCAATCTCGACGAAGAAGGGCGCCAGGTCCTCGACCGCCTCCCAACCATAGAGAGGCTCGCCGCCGAACCAACTGACGTTCAGGCGGTTGAGCTTCTTAATGCGCTTCCGCACCAAGCTCTTGATGCCTTCTCGCACTTCGGGGATCATGGTCCCGCGAGTAAAGTCCTCGTAGCAATAAGTGCACCGGAAATTGCAATCTTCCGAGGCCATCAAGATCAACTCCAGCACGTCGGTCCGATAATGCTGCTGACCGAAAAGTTTCTGGAACTGCCGGAACTCATCCACTCCCCGGCGCACCAGATAGCCGCGCTCAACCAAGTATTCGACCACGTTTTCCTTCGGCGCCTCGAATCCTTTCTTCTGCAGGAGTTCGAGGACAACTTCTCGATCCTCAGACTTGAACACAGTCATCTTGCCACTGAGAGTGTTCCACAGGACCAGTCGACCATCTTCGGCGGTTGCCCGGATGTTGTAGCGGGAGGGGACCCAGTGCTGGATTGCGCTAACCACCGAACCCGTGAGGGTAAGTGGGGCCAAGAGATCGTGTGGCGACTGCTGCAGTATACTGAACTTACTGGTCATACCGACGGCCATCATGACCTCCTATAAGAGTCCTGAGAAGACAAGCTGAACAGAGGTGAGCACAACAAGGCAAGGAGGACGCGTCAAACATCGAGATCCTCTCGGAACCAGCCGCGCAACAACTCTGGTTCACACTGTCAGGTTCTCGTCCAGAACGGGCAAAAACCTCGGCACAATTATTATTTTAGGCATTGCGCTTAGAAAGTCAAGTCCGAATTTGGCTAATCACCACGGCCAGTCAATAGCTCACCTACGACCATCACCCGCTTCACCATCCGGCCGAGCCTCCTCCCCACCAGGTAGACACTGTCGAGCACGTTTGGGTCGAGTTCGTCGGCCTCGTCCTCCTCGTCCTCGCCTTCCTCCCGCGGTCTTAGATTCCGGGGTGGCGCTCGCGCCTCGCCTCCCTGCTGCTCTCCTCGCGCTCGCCGGCCCAGGCCTCTCCCTGCCCGTGTCCGGGTGGAGATGGCCGCCGGCAAGGGCAACCCCGGGAGGGGGTGGAGCGCGGGGACCAAGGCACCCCCGGAGCGGGCGCTCGCCGACTACGCGCACGGGTCAGAGTTCATGCCCTTCCTCTTGAAGTTCCCCCGCCCGGGGGCGAGCGCCACTACCGGGTCCGCTTCCGCCAGCGGGTCGAGAACGGCACTGCGGGCAAGACCTGGAGAGTCGACTGGACCTACATCCCCGCTCGGGCAACGTATGTCTCTGTACTGTAACCGGAGTGCCTGGGCAACTCACGAACTCGGACTATGCGGATTATCTTAAGTATGCTATAATAACGAAGCTCGGGAAGTACCACATGGCATTGAACATCCTCGGGATTTCAGCGAACTATCACGATGCGGCTTGCTGTCTGCTGCGCGACGGCGAGTTGATCGCTGCGGCAGAGGAGGAGCGCTTCTCGCGGGTCAAACACGATCCACACCTGCCTTGGCGGGCTTTTCGTTTTTGTCTCAGGCAGGGTGGCATCACGCTGTCCGATGTCGACTGCGTCGCCTACTATGAAAACCCGGTGAAGAAGCTGTCCCGGCAGATCTGGATGGCTCTGCACCCGGAGGCTTCCGATGCTACCCGCCGTAAATTCCTGACTCTTCTGCCGGACCGTATCGACAAGGTCGAGCGGCAGATCCGGCGCATGCTTGGCTATACCGGCCGCCTGGAAATCTTCGACCATCATCAGTCCCACGCCGCCAGCAGCTTCTTCTACTCGGGGTTCGAAGAGGCCGCGGTGCTGACCGTGGATGGAGTGGGCGAGTGGGCGACGACCGCCTTCGGCAGGGCGGCCGGCTCCGCCGTCGAACTCTTCGAGGAGGTCCACTTTCCGAGCTCGCTCGGGCTGCTCTACAGTGCCCTGACCTCCTATCTGGGCTTCGAGGTCAATGACGGGGAGTACAAGGTGATGGGGCTCGCTCCCTACGGCGAACCGCGTTACGTCGACCAGGTGAGAAAGCTGGTGACGAGGGGAGAGGCCGGCCAGTACGGTCTCGACCTCGAGTACTTCGATTTCCTGCGGCGCGACCGGATGTACTCGGACCGCCTGGTCGAGCTCTTCGGAGCGCCCCCCCGACCGCCCGAGTCGGAGCTTCTCGGCTTTCATCAGGACGTCGCCAGGAGCGTCCAGTGCGTGCTCGAGGAGATTCTCCTCGACGAGGTGGCTTATCTCCACAGCCGAGTCCCCAGCCGCAATCTCTGTATGGCGGGCGGAGTCGCGCTCAACTGTGTCGCCAACAGCCGGATCCTCCGCGACGGGCCTTTCGCCGAGCTGTTTGTCCAGCCGGCGGCAAGCGATGCTGGAGGGTGCCTGGGGGCCGCCGCCCTGGCCCACGTGCGCCTGACCGGCGAACGGCCCGCGCAGGGTCGGCTCACCCACATGTACTGGGGTCCCGCGTCCCCGGTCGACGACATCGCGGGCATGCTGGCCGGGACCGCGCTTCACGCCCTCGACTACCGGGGCAGGCCCGAGTCGTTGCTGGAAGCTACCGTCGCTCGACTGGCGGCAGGCAAGGTCGTGGGCTGGTTCCAGGGCCGCATGGAGTTCGGGCCGCGGGCGCTCGGCGCGCGGTCGATCCTGGCGGATCCGCGAGACGAGGGGATGCGTGATCGGATCAATGCGCTCGTGAAGATGCGCGAGAGCTTCCGCCCCTTCGCCCCAGCCGTCCTCGAGCACCGGATGAGGGAACACTTTGCCATCGATCACCCCTCCCCCTTCATGCTGGAGACCTGCCAAGTGACCTCTCCTTTCAACCTGCCGGCGATCACTCACGTCGACCGCTCGGCTCGCCTGCAGACGGTCGATCCGGAGTCGAGCCCGCGCTTTGCCGCCCTCTTGGCGCGTTTTGCCGACCGCACCGGTTGCCCGATCTTGCTCAACACGTCCTTCAATATGCGGGGAGATCCCATCGTGTGCACTCCGGAGGACGCGTTGCGCTGTTTCGCGCGCTCGCGCATCGATGCCCTGGTCCTCGAAGATTTCATCGTCGACCGCGAGTCCATTCCAGCGGCCTGGAGCGAATTCGTCCCCGTGAGCCAACCCGCGGCGCCCAGGGTCGGTTTCAAGGTGTACACCTTCCTGTAGGTTCCAGAATTCTGAACCGAGGAGGAGTCATGCCCGGGCCTCAGGACCATTCCTTGAAATCGCTGGCGGATGAGACGGCGCGCCTGCTGAGCGGCAGCGGCGGCGAGGGCGCGGTCCTGCTCATGGAACGCCTCGGGCTTCTCAGCCTGCCGGAAAAGAATACCTCCGGCGTCCGGCCGGGGCTCGTCGGAATCTGGGAGGCCGACCCGCAGGGGTATGAGCGTTCGGCGGCTCTTCGCAATGAGTGGCCTTTCTGGGCAGATGTCCAGCGCATTCCGCCCAAGGGGGAGAGGACTCGCTTGCTGCTGCTGGGTGAATCGGTAGCCCGCGGCTTCCTCTACGATCCAGACTTCAATCCAGCCAAGGCGCTCGAGGCCGCCTTGCCGGCGGTCCTGGGACAGCCGATCGAGATCGTCGATGTCGCCAAGAGCAATCTCCTAGGCCCGCAACTAACGGGGCTCATCGGTACGGCGACGACTGCCCTCGAGCCTGATGTCCTGGTTGTATTCGCGGGCAACAACTGGTTAGTGTCCGACAGGCGGGACCGCTATCTCGAGGCAACTGCCCTTCGCGAGGGAGGGGCTCTCGGCCTCAAGGTGTGGCGCGAGCAGCGTCTCGCCGCGTTCGTAGACACCCTGCGGCAGCAACTCACAGAGCTTTCGGCGCGACTGCCCATTGTCCTGGTGATCCCGGAGATCAACCTCGTGGACTGGCGTCTGGATGGTAAGGCTGACGCACCCTGGTTGCCCCTTGGGCGCAACCGGCGTTGGCTGGAATGCCGCAAGGCAGCCGTCTCAGCGCTCGCCTCCCTACGCCTAGAAGAAGCGGCAGCCCTAGCGCGCGAGATGGTGGACCTGGACGATGGCACCGCAGCCTCGGGCTGGACCATCCTCGCAGACTGCGCCCGTGGCACCGGAGACCTGATCGCCGCGCGCACGTACCTCGAGAAGGCACGCGATGCACACCTGTGGGACTTCACCCACCAGACGCCGAGGGTGGTTTCCGTGATCCAGCAGGCCCTCCGGGACTGCGCGCTTCCCGGAAGGATCGCCGTCGTCGACTTGCCGTCCTGCTTCGCTGCGTGGCAGGGCGGCGAGCTACCCGGAAGGCGCTTGTTCCTGGACTACTGCCATCTGTCCTCAGAGGGGATCCGCGTCGCGATGGCCGCAACGGCACTGGAGGTGGCGGACCTGCTAGGTGCCGGCCGGCCGCTCCCTGGAATCGAGAGCCTAGCGAACGACATCCCTACCCCCTCCCGATACCTTGAGGCGACAGCCCATTTCGTGGCAGCGCTTCACTCTGCCCATGGAGGCCAGTCGACCCCCTTCGTGTCCTACCTCTGCCACGAGGCGGCGCGGCAGTCCCCTGAGGTTGCGCAGGCGATGCGGGAGTGCCTGGAGGTCCGAACGCTGCGCGTTCCCATCTGGGCCTGCGCGGCGTTCGAGAGGCTCTCGGCCATCGCGACACCCCTCCTGCAGGGTTATATCCTGAATAGCCCAAAGCTCTTCGAGCCGGTGCTCCTGCCGGCCATCGCGGACGCACTGGAAAAAAATGGTCTGCCTTCCCTCGCCTTTCTTGACGAGCTGCGCAAGAACGAGAGGAGCCTATCAGACCGCCCGCGCGATCTTCTCGACCCTTATCATCGCGCGTCCTTGGAGGATCTCGACTGGCTCGAGTGGCCTACCCACTTCCGGCGCGCCTACTCTCCCACTTCCCGCTATCCTTGGATCTCCCGTGCGCCAGGCGAAGTGGTCTTCGTGGTCAACTGCAGGCGGATGGGTGCGGCCGACCCAGGCGAGTGCCAGGTACGGATCAACGGCACCTGCGTGATCCGCCTCCCCCTTACCTCGGAGTGGAGCACCCTCCGCTTCAGCGCTCCCGGCAACCTGGTGCAGAGCGGGGTCAACTGGCTGGAGATCGACTGGCCCATTGATCTTCCGGGTGGCGAAGAGGAGATCGAGTACATCGCCCGCGAACACGAACATGGTCGCTTCGTCCCATTGCTGCCGGTCTTTGCTGAGATCTCGTTCCTAAGTGCGGTTCAGCGCTGAACGACGTCTTCGTTTCACTGGGCCGTTCCCAGGGCCGTTCTCATAGAATCTCCATCCTGATGACACGTCTCGCCGCCCTGCTGCTCACTCTCGCTCTCGCCGGTCCGGGCCTCTCTCTGCCGGGGATTCAATACCCGACCCCGACGGGGGATGTCTGGGTAGAGATGGCCGCCGCCGGCAAGGGCAAGCCCCACGAAGGGGTGGGGCGCGGGGCGATCGAGGCGCCGCCGGAGCGGGTCTTCCGGGCGCTCGCCGACTACGCGCACTGGGCGGAGTTCATGCCCTTCCTGCTGAAGTCCGGCGCCCGAGCCCAGCCAGACGGGTCGGTGGTGGGCGATCACGTGATGAAGCTCCCACCTCCCGGGGGGGAGCGCCACTACCGGGTCCGCTTCCGCCAGCGGGTCGAGACCGCCCCCGGGGGCGGCACTGCGGGCAAAGCGTGGAAGATCGACTGGGCCTATATCCCGGGCTCGGGCAACGTCGCCGGCCATCACGGCTCCTGGACGTTGACTTCCCTGGGCCCGAACCGCACCCTGGCCGTGCTCCGCCTCTACACCGATCCGGGCGGCCTCACCCCGCGCTGGGCGATCGACCGCGGCACCGCCGAGACGATCCCCTGGATCCTCCACGGGCTGCGCCAGCACGTCCAGCGGTCGCGGTACGACGGTTGGTGAGTTAGAATCTGTCCGTCCGTTTTCGTTCGACAGCAGGTCTCGAGGGGTTATGCGCCAGAAGAAGATCCTCCCGCTGGAAGTCCATCTGGGCACCGAGTTGCACCGCCGCTCCACCGAGCTGACCCGTGCCTGGCTGGACCGGCTGCTCGAACGCCTGGACGTCCACCCGCGCCGGATCTTTCCGGCCGAGGCCCTGCTCAACCATATGCCTGAGGTTCTCAGCTCCATCTCCGACTATCTCTGCTCCGAGGGGGATGTGGCTTCCGAGCGGCTGGTCCGGGATGAGTTCACCAAGATGGCGCGGCTCCGCCGCGAGCAGGGCTACGACGTCGACGAGATCCTGGCCGAGTTCGAGATCCTCGGCGAGATCCTCTATAAGGCGCTGCGCGAGGACGCCCGCAGCTTCCAGCGCAAGGTGCCGCCGGACTACGCCATCGAGGTCGCCGAGCGCCTCCACCGGGCGCTGACGTCGATCACCGCGATCACTGCGACGACCTTCCGCGAGGAGGGGTTCCGCGACCGCCGGGAGCGGGCCCGCCTGCTGGGAGGCTTCGGACGCGACCTGGCGCACGAGCTGCGCAACCGGCTGACCACGGCGGAGATCGCCATCCACCTGCTCGAGGGCGCGCCGGAGCCCGCCCAGAGGGAGAAGGCCCTGCGCACGCTCCAGCAGACGTTGCGGCGCCTCAAGGGGGTAGCGGACGACGTCCAGGCGCTGGCGATCGCCCAGGGGAGCGAGGAGACGGCACAGGGGCGGCGGCTGTCGCTGCGGGCGCTGATCGCGGAGACGGTCGAGGAGCTGCAGACCATGGCGGGAGAGCGCGGGGTGCGCATCGAGGTCCAGGAGCCGATCCCGGACGTCCAGGTCGATGCCACCCGCGTCGAGCTGGCGCTGATCAACCTGGTGGGCAACGCCGTCAAGTACTCCGACCCCGACGAAGAGGACCGCTGGGTCCGCCTCGGCGTCCAGCGGCAGGAGGACGGTTACTGGCGGATCTCGGTGGCGGACAACGGCCTCGGCATCCCCGAGGAGATGCACGAGCTCATCTTCGAGCAGTTCGTCCGCGCCCACCCCGAGGTGGCGGACGGCACCGGCCTCGGCCTCGCCATCGTCCAGGCCGCCATCGACCAGATCGGCGGGCGCATCTGGCTCGAGAGCACGCCCGGCGAGGGCACCACCTTCCACTTCACCGTGGTGGACCCGCCGTCGGCGCGGGAGAACTGAATCTACCGGACGGATCTTGCATACCATCCCTCCAGAGGGTTGATTTAACCCTTGAATTGGAGCATGGTGAAGGTACATCTCACGGAAGGAGACAATTCATGAGCAGTTCCGAGTTGAACCGCCTCCTGGAGGACGTGCGGAAAAATCCCCACTTTGTGGACGAGCTCCGGTCGCTTCTCAGCGACCCGGATGCGGCGCTCCGCTGGGCGGGCAACAAGGGGTACCAACTGACCCGGGAAGATGTCGCGGAGCTCTGCGACAGCGACCGGGAGCTCTCGGATGACGACCTCGAGAAGGCCGCCGGGGGCGATGACAACTGGCCCCCTGTGTAGACCACAGGTCCGGCAATCCTGCGGACGTGTTGACTTCCGCTGACTGGCTGGACGTTTTCGAGCCCCGGCTGGTCGAGCCGCTTTTCGATCCTGAAATCGTCAGACGCCTTCGCCGGCTGGCCACTGCTTTGCCCGGCCAATGCCAGGGCACCCTCGAAGCCCGCTTGGCGCCCGGTGCCGCTCCAGTCGATCTGTCGCTACGCCTCCGAACGGCGGACGAGGCCCGCGCCATGACGGCGCGGCTACCCTCCTCACACACCAGGACATTTCTCCTCGATTGGGCCGAAGTCGGAGGACCGTTCGCGCCCGTCCGCTCCGTCTGGCTGGAGATCGACCTCGACCGGATGGCGGCGGGAGAGGCACCGGCCCCCGTCGTTTGCGTGAAGCTCCCCAAGGGCGCCGATCCCGGTTGGGTCACCGGCGCGTTGCTCCCGGCTCTCCAGGGCGGCCCGCTTTCAGCCGGCCAGAGCGCTCGAATCCTCTCCTGTCTCGACGCCCTGCCCCCCTCGACCACCCTGCTCTACGTCTTCAGTCTGCGCGCTCGGGAAAGCGGCGCCGTTCGGTTGGAGATCTTCGGCATGGAGCCGGCCGAAATTCTCAGTTACCTCCAGGGTATGAACCCGGAATTGGTCCCCGCCGTCGCAAAGGCGGCCCCTCTTTTCGAAGGGGTCGAGCGGCTCCATCTTTCGTTCGACGTGACCGATACGATCCTGCCCAGGATCGGCATCGAAGGCTCCTTCCCCCGGCAGCCTTCCCGAGAGCCGAGCTGGCGGGCTTTCTTCGA
>JBDSHF010000411.1:0-5761 GCA_039918595.1 Thermoanaerobaculia bacterium | reverse complement strand
TCCCGCAGCCCGGAGTACTGCACCTCGATCTCCTCCACCACGACCTCGTCGTTGGCGATCGCCTCGAAGATCAGGTAGCGGCCGCGGAATCCCGCGACCATCAGGTCGTAGTTCTGTCCCGTCTTCGCCACGTCGAGGTCGCGGGCGAGGGTGTGATGGTCGATGCGGACCCGCAGGTGGGCGCGGGTGCGCGGCCCGACGTCGTCGTTGGCGCGGAAACGGATGCCCCAGATCGGGGCGGCTTCGAGCGGCACGCGCAGCAGGCGCCCCTGGGCTTGGCAGCGCTCGCCGCCGATGCAGCCCGACTCCTCGGGATAGGCCTTCCACTGGCGATGCGCGCGGGGCGCCCGCAGGCCGGCGTAGCGGATCTCGATGTCCTCGACCACGACCTCCTCGTCGGCGCGGGTCTCGATGATCAGGAAGCGGCCGCGCCGGCCTGCGACCGGCAGCTCGTAGAGCTCGCCCGCGTCCGCGACGTCGATCTCGGGAGCGATCGGGGTGTCGTCGATGCGGACGCGCAGGCGCCCGCCACGGCTCTCGCCGACGTCGTCGCCGGCGTGGAACCGGACGCCCCAGACGGCGGCGTCCTCGAGCGGAATGCGCAGGGCGTCCCCCTGATCGCCGCAGCGGCTGCCGCCGATGCACCCGCCTTCGTCGTCGTAGGATTCCCAGCCAGCTTCAACCGGCGGCACGGCGGACACCACCGGCGGCGTGGCCGCACGAGCAGCGCAGGAGACCGCCAGAGCGGTCACCGCCAAGAGACACCAACACCATCGCATCGCAGATCCCCTCCCGAAAGCCCGCACAGCTCCCCAACTCGCGGCAGGCGCGCGGTCATTCCCCGGAAGGGTGCTACGTCATGGATGGATCAAGGTTTCTGATCGACGCCGACAGGCCGCAGGGCTTCCAGGGCGCGCCGGGCGCGCCGGAAGCTGTTCTCCGCGACGTAGATCATCGCCACCCGCCCGCCCGGCTCGATCGACGGCTCGCTCTGGACGTACCAGGGAACCCCCTCCTCCTCGAGCCGGTGAGCGAGCGCCTGGAAGTCGGCCTCGTCGGCCACCTCGGCGAGGGGGATGAACTCAACCCCCCGGCCGGCCTCCCCTTCGCCATCCATACAGTGCGCCGAGCCCACCTCGTGATCAAGACCACATTCAGGACAGACCATGGACCCTCCTCTCCGCTACGGCCGCGGTGCGAGCGCCGAAGCACCCGCGCATGTCTTTGCTTCTCTCATTGAGTGGCGGCAGGGGGCCCAGGCGAGACAGTCGCGTGAAATCCGGTTGAAGATCGTGTCGCAATCACTCCCACTCGATCGTCGCCGGCGGCTTGCTGGTGACGTCGTAGACCACGCGGTTGACCCCCTTCACCTCGTTGACGATGCGGTTGGCCACCCGGCCGAGGAGGTCGTAGGGGAGATGGCTCCAGTCGGCGGTCATGAAGTCGTGGGTGTCGACGGAGCGCAGGGCGATCACGCTCTCGTAGGTGCGGAAGTCGCCCATCACACCCACGCTCTTGACCGGCAGGAGCACGGCGAAGGCCTGGCTGACCTTCTCGTACCAGCCGCTCTCGCGCAGCTCCTGGAGGAAGATGGCGTCGGCTTCCTGGAGCAGGGCCACCCGCTCGGCCGTGACCTCGCCGAGGATGCGAACCGCCAAGCCGGGGCCGGGGAAGGGGTGGCGGGTGAGGATCTGCTCGGGGAGGCCGAGCTCGCGGCCGAGCTGGCGCACCTCGTCCTTGAACAGGAAGCGGAGCGGCTCGATCAGCTCGAAGCCCAGCTCCGCCGGCAGGCCGCCGACGTTGTGGTGGGTCTTGATCACCGCCGAGGGGCCCTTGACCGAGACCGACTCGATGACGTCCGGGTAGAGCGTCCCCTGGGCGAGGAAGCCGACGTCCTCGATCCGCTTCGCCTCGTCCTTGAAGACGTCGATGAACACGCGGCCGATCACCTTCCGCTTGGCCTCGGGGTCCTCGACGCCGGCCAGCTCGGAGAGGAAGCGCTGGCGGGCGTCGATCGCCAGGATCGGAATCCCCAGTCCGTCGCGCAGGCTGTGCATCACCTGCACCGCCTCGTCTTTGCGGAGCACGCCGTTGTCGACGAAGATCGCCGTCGAGCGCTCGCCCACGGCGCGCTCGAGCAGGGCGGCGACCACCGAGGAGTCGACGCCGCCGGAGAGCGCGCAGATCACCCGCCCCTCCCCCACCCGCTCGTGGATGGTGGCGACCGCCTCCTCGAGATAGCTCGCCATCCGCCAGTCGCCGGCGGCGCCGCAGATGCCGTAGAGGAAGTTGCGCAGCATGTCGCCGCCGGAGACGGTGTGCGACACCTCGGGGTGGAACTGGATGCCGTAGAGCCCGCGCTCCGGGTTCTCGAAGGCGACCACCGGGGCATTGGTGGTGGTGGCGGTCGCCTGGAAGCCGGGCGGCAGGTCGCGCACGCGGTCGCCGTGGCTCATCCAGACGGTCTCGCGGGAGGAGAGCCCCTCGAACAGCCGGCCGGGCGCGGTGATCGAGATCTCGGCGCGGCCGTACTCGCGGTGGCTGGACCCCTCGACGCCGCCGCCGAGCTCGTGCGCCATCACCTGCATGCCGTAGCAGATCCCCAGCACCGGCACCCCGAGCCCGAACAGCTCGGGGGAGGCGCTGGGCGCGCCGGCCTCGTAGACGCTCTGCGGACCGCCGGAGAGGATCAGGCCGGCCGGCCGGCGGCGGCGGATCTCGTCCAGCGAAAGGTCGAAGGGGTGGACCTCGCAGTAGACCCGGTTCTCGCGCACCCGGCGGGCGATGAGCTGGGTGAACTGGCTGCCGAAGTCGAGAATGAGGACGGTCTGATGAGATTTTGGATTTTGGATTTTGGATTTTGGATTGAAGACGTCTTCGGTCTGGCTCATGGTTTCTGGGGCTCCTTTGGTTTCAATCCAAAATCCAAAATCTAAAATCCAAAATCGTTCACAGCTCGGTTTCCGATTTCAGCTCGCGGGTCATCAGCTCTTCCAGGCCGCGGCGCGGGTCCTTGCCGTGGTGCAGCACGGCCACCATCTGCTGGGTGATCGGCATCTCGACGCCGCGCTGCGCCGCCAGGCTGGCGATGGCGACCGAGTTGCGGACCCCCTCGGCCACCATGTGGGTCTGCTCCAGGATCTCGGCCGGGCTGCGCCCGGCGGCGAGGTCGAGGCCGATCTGGCGGTTGCGCGACAGGCCCCCGGTGCAGGTGAGCACCAGATCGCCGAGGCCGGCGAGGCCGGCGAAGGTGCGGGGCTCGCCGCCGTAGGCGATCCCCAGCCGGGTGATCTCGTGCAGGCCGCGGGTGATCAGCGCCGCCAGGGTGTTCTGCCCCAGGCCGAGCCCGGAGAGGGTGCCGGCGGCGATGGCGATAACGTTCTTGGTCGCCGCGCCGAGCTCCACCCCGACCACGTCGTCCGAGGAGTAGAGCCGCAGCAGGGGGGTCGCCAGGCACTCGCGGACCTCGGTAGCCAGCAGGGCCTCCTCGGAGGCGATGACGGCGGCGCTCGGCACGTTGCGGGCGAGCTCGGCGGCGAAGGTGGGGCCGGAGAGAACGGCGAAGCGGATCTCCCGGCCGGCGGCCTCCCCCTCCTCGCGGGCGACCTGGCTCATCCGCGCCAGGGTCTCGGGCTCGATCCCCTTGGTGGCCGAGATCAGCGGCAGCGGCCGGCCGTCCGAGGCGAGCCGCAGGAACTGCCGGAGGATCTCGCGGAAGCCGTGAGAGGGCACGGCGACGAGCACGAGCTCGCTGCCGGCGAGCGCCGCGAGGTCGGCGGCCGGCTCGAGGCGGGGCGGCAGCGCGACGCCGGGCAGGTAGTCGGGATTCGCCCGCTCGCTCCCCATCCGCTCGACCAGCTCGGGGTTGCGGGCCCAGAGCCGCACCTCGTGCCCGCCGGCGCCGGCGAAGTGGACGGCGAGCGCGGTGCCGAAGGAGCCCGCGCCCAGGATCCCGATCCGTCTCGGGGTGCAGCTCGTGGTCATCCCATCCCCCCGGCGGGTTTCCGGCGCCGGCTTCCCAGCCGGGGCTCGGTCCCGCGCCACAGGCGCTGAAGGTTTCTCTGATGCTTGAAGACGATGAGCAGCCCGATCCCCGCCGAGGAGAGGACCAGCCAGGGGCCGCCGAATTTCGTCCAGCCCAGCCGGACGCCGAGGCCGGCCAGGAGCGGGAAGAGCGCCGCGGTGACGATCGATCCCAGCGAGACGTAGCGCTTCCAGAGCACCACGGTGGCGAAGACGACCAGGCCGAGCGCCATCGCGGCCGGCGCCAGCATGCCCAGGGCGCCGGCCGCCGTGGCGACCCCCTTGCCGCCGCGGAAGCCGAAGAAGACGGGGAAGACGTGGCCGAGCACCACGGCGACCGCCGCGCTGCCGACCACCGCCGGCGGCGCGTCCAGGACCCGCGGGACGGCGACCGCGGTCATCCCCTTGACGACGTCGAGCGCCAGGACCGCTGCCCCTGCCTTCTTGCCGGCGGCGCGCATGACGTTGGTGGCCCCGGCGTTGCCGCTGCCGACGGTGCGGACGTCGAGGCCCTGCACGAGCTTGACGAGCACGACGCTGAACGAGACCGAGCCGAGCAGGTAGGCGCCGGCAACCAGCGCGATGGCGATGCCGGGGCTCATTCTTCTCCCCCATCAACAGCGGCGGCGGCCACGGCCAGCAGGCGGCGGCGCAGCATCTCGAGCACGATCTGGGTGGAGAACCGGCGCACCCGGTCGCGGTCGCCCGGCAGGCGGAGCTGGCGGTGCTCGACCTCGCCGTCGCGCGGCCCCGCCACGGCGAGGTGGACAGTGCCCACCGGCTTGGCCTCACTGCCGCCGCCGGGGCCGGCGACGCCGGTGATGCCCACCGCCCAGTCGCTTCCCAGGGTCCGGCGCGCCCCCTCGGCCATCGCCCGGGCCACCGGCTCGGAGACCGCGCCGTGCTCGGCGATCATTTCGGCCGGCACCCCCACCAGTTGGGTTTTCATCTCGTTGCTGTAGGTGATGGCGGCGCCCAGGAAGTAGTCGCTGCTGCCGGGCACGGCGGTGATCCGCTGCGAGAAGAGGCCGCCGGTGCAGGACTCGGCGGCGGTCAGGGTGGCTCCGGCGGCGCGCAGCAGATCGCCGACGACGCTCTCCAGCGTGTCCTCCTCGCGGGTGGTGAAGACGGCGTCGCCGGCGAGCGCGGCGAGGCGTTCCACCATCGCCTTCAAGTGGGCGCGGCGCTCGGGCTCGGGACCGGCGGCCGTGGCCTGAAGGCGGATCTCGCCGACGTTGGCCAGGATGGTGATCGCCTCGCGGCCGAACTCCTCATAGGCCGGCGCGATCCGCTCCTCCACCACCGACTCCGGGAGCCCGGCGATCTTGAGCACCGCCGTCTCGCGAGCGACGCCGCCCGAGCGCTCAGCCAGCCAGGGTTCGAGGCTGGAGGCCATCATCCCTTCCAGCTCGGTGGGCACGCCGGGGAAGAGAAACAGGGTGCAGCCGCCGCTCTCGACGCGCAACCCCGGCGCTGTCCCGCGGTCGTTGGCGAGAACCGTGGCCCCCTCCACCACCCAGGCCTGCCGGCGGTTGACCTCGGGCATCTGCCAGCCGAGCGACTGGAACCGGCGCTCGAGGGCGGCGAGGACCTCGCCGTCGAGGTGGAGCCCGCGGCCGAGGGCGGCGGCGACCGCCTCGCGGGTGACGTCGTCGGCCGTGGGACCGAGGCCGCCGGTGATCAGGATCAGGTCGAAGCCGGGGAGGAGATTGCGCAGCTCGGCGGCGATCTCGGCTTC
>JBDSHF010000410.1:0-3517 GCA_039918595.1 Thermoanaerobaculia bacterium | reverse complement strand
GGGAGCGCCTGTACGAGTTCGACTCCGAGGCCGCCAGCAACGTCATCGACGTCCTGGTCTACTCCCTGCGCAAGAAGCTCGACCTCGACGATCCGCACAGCCTGATCAAGACCCGGCGCGGCCAGGGCTATCTGATCGAGGATGGAAAACGGGTCGAAGAGCCATGAAATCCCTCCGCGGCCGCCTGACCCTCTGGCTGCTCCTCGGCACGGGCCTGCTCCTGGCGGCGGGGGGCCTGCTGCTCGACCGGGTCATCAGCTCGCGCCTGCTCCGCGAGTTCGACACCGCGCTGGTCGAGCAGGCGAAATCCCTGCGGGCGACGACCGAGCAGCAGGACGGCACGGTCGTGCTGGAGTTCTCCGCCGGGGTCATGCCCGAGTTCGCGCCGGGAAAGGAGCCCGATTACTTTCAGCTCTGGCTGGGAAAAGGCGGAGCCCTCGCGCGCTCGCCGTCGCTGGGAGCCCGCGATCTCACGCGCTGGAGCCGCCCGGCCGGCCGCCCCCGGTTCGCCGACCTCGCCCTGCCGGACGGCAGGCCGGGGCGCCAGGTCGAGATCAGCTTTCACCCGCAGATCGAGCTGGCCGACGAGTCGATCGTCCCCGGTCCCCCCGGCAGCTCCGCCGTCACCCTGGTGGTCGCCCACGGCCGCGAGGACCTCGACGCCTTCCTCGCCTCGCTGCATCTGACCCTGGCCCTGGGCGTCCTGGGGCTGCTGGCGGGGATCGCCATCCTGGTGAAGAGCGTCGTCGGCCTCGGCCTCCAGCCGCTCGACGAGCTGGCGCACCGGCTGGAGACGATGGACGCGGCTTCCCTGGGAGAGGCGGTGGTGATCGCGGACGCCCCCGCCGAGCTCACCCCCACGATCCGCCACCTGAACGGTCTGCTGGCGCGGCTCAAGGAGTCCTTCGAGCGCGAGCGGACCTTCTCCGCCAACCTCGCCCACGAGCTGCGGACCCCGCTTGCCGAGTTGCGCGCGGTGGCGGAAGTCGCCCTCAAGTGGCCGGACGACCCCTCCTCCGTGGAATCGCTCCACGAGGTCCGCGCCATCGGATTGCAGATGGAAAAACTGGTCGTCAACCTCCTCGCCCTGGCCCGCTTCGACAGCCAGCAGCAGACCGTCTGGAAATCCGAGGTTCACCTGGGCGAGGTGGCCGCGAAGTGCTGGAACGCCGTCGCCACAGAGGCCGGAGAAAAAGGGATGTCACTGGCCCTGGAGATCCCCGAGGACCTCGCCACCGTCACCGACCGCGAGAAGCTCGGGCTGATCCTCTCCAATCTCTTCTCCAACGCCATCGCCTACGGTATTCCAGGCACCCCCGTCACCTGCGCGGCGTCCCTCTCCGGCGGCGAGCTCACCCTCCGGGTGGCCAACTCCACCACGGACCTGACCCCGGCCGACCTGCCGCGGCTCTTCGATCGCTTCTGGCGCAAGGACGCGGCGCGCTCCGCGGGCCGGCACGTCGGCCTCGGCCTGAGCCTGGTCTCTTCCCTGTGCGAGCTGCTGGGACTCGACAAGGAGGCGCGCCTTCGCGACGGCGTCTTCGAGATCACCCTCACCCACCTGATGTCAGCACCCATGGAGAAAATTCATGTCTAGATCGGCAGCTCTCGCCGTCCTCGTCGCGGGCCTCGCGCTCGCGCCCTCCGTCCCTCTGCACGCCGCGGCGCCAGGAGCGTCCACGCCAGGAGCGTCCAAATACCACGTCGTCAAGGAGATCCCCCTCGGCGGCGAGGGCGGATGGGACTACCTGACCGTGGACCCCGCGGCGCGGCGGCTCTACGTCTCGCACTCGACGAAAGTGACGGTGATCGACGTCGACAGCGGCAAGCCGGTGGGGGACGTACAGAACCTTTCGGGGGTCCACGGCATCGCCTTCGCCCACGACCTCGGCCGCGGCTTCATCAGCAACGGCCGCAGCTCGACGGTGACCATCTTCGATCTCAAGACGCTCGCCCCTCTCGGCGAGGCCAAGACCGGCGAGAACCCCGACGCCATCCTCTACGACCCCTACTCCTCGCGGGTCTTCGCCTTCAACGGCCGCTCCAAGAACGCCACCGTGCTGGACGCGAAGACCGGGAAGGTCGTGGGCACGGTCGAGCTCGGCGGCAAGCCCGAGTTCGCCACCACCGACCTCAAGGGGCGGATCTTCGTCAACATCGAGGACCGTAGCGAGATCGCCGTGATCGACGCCAGGAGCCTGGCGGTGAAGGCGCACTGGCCGCTGAAGCCCTGCGAGGAGCCGTCCGGCATGGCCATCGACCGCAAACATCACCGGCTCCTGAGCGGCTGCGACAACAAGCTGGCGGCGGTCGTGAACTTCGACAACGGCAAGGTGGTCACCACCGTCCCGATCGGCGAGGGGGTGGACGCCAACGCCTTCGATCCCGCGACCGGGCTCGGGTTCAGCTCCAACGGCGGGGACGGCACGCTGACGGTGATCCGCGAGGAGACGCCCGACCGCTTCAGCGTCGTCGAAAACGTCCCCACCCGCAAAGGCGCCCGGACCATGGCCCTGGACGAGAAGACGCACACGCTCTTCCTCCCCACCGCCCAGTTCGGCCCGCCCCCCGCTCCCACCGCCGAACAGCCGCACCCCCGGCCGGCGATCCTGCCCGATACGTTTACAATCCTTGTCGTCGGACGCTAAAACGGAGAAACGACGATGAAACGATCGCTCTGGTTGCTGTGCACGCTGCTCCTCGCCGTCGCGGCGTTCGCCCAGCCGCCGGCTGCGCTGGCCCCGCCCGCCGAGACTCCCGTCACCCCGCCCGCGCCACCCACCCTGACCGCCGAGCCGCTCCCCCTCCCCGGCGGCGAGGGGGGGATCGGGCTCGACGACCTCACCTTCGTCGCCAGCCTGGGCCAGGTGGTGGTGCCGGCCGGCCGCACCGGCCGGCTGGTCCTGTTCGATCCGGAGAGCCGGAAGGCGCGCGAGATCGGCGGCTTCAAGACGGCGGCGCCCGCCGAAGGGGGGCACGGCGCCGGGCCCACCTCGGTGGACGAGGGGCAGGGCTACCTCTTCGCCATCGACCGCACGGCCCTGAGGCTGGAGGTCGTCGATCCGGAAAAGGGGACGATCGTCGCCGGCGCGCCGCTCGCCGGCAGTCCGGACTACGTCCGCTACGTCGCCACCACCAATGAGGTCTGGGTGACCGAGCCGGACAAGGACGGCATCGAGATCTTCTCCCTCTCGGACGCCAAGCCGCCGGTGCCGGCTCACAAGGCGTTCCTAGCCATCCCGGGCGGGCCGGAATCGCTGGTGATCGACAACGGCGCCAAGGTGGGCTACGCCAACCTGTGGAAGAGCTCCACCGTGCTGATCGATCTCGCGGGCGCGAAGGTCCTCAGGACCCTGCCCAACGGCTGCCTGGACTCCCGGGGGCTGGCGCTGGACGCCCGGCACGGGCTCCTCTTCGTCGGCTGCGCGGAAGGGGGCGCGGACCTCCTCGACATCGGCCACAAGGGGGCCATCCGCGACCGCTTCCGCTTCGGCGCCGGCACCGACATCGTCGCCTA
>JBDSHF010000409.1:0-4417 GCA_039918595.1 Thermoanaerobaculia bacterium | reverse complement strand
TCTGCTGCAGAAAGCCTCGCGGCTCTGCCGCTACTTCTTAGACTCTCCTCGCCAAAGGAAGAAGCAGGCTCCCCGGGCCATGAAGGCTGCCAGGGAGCTTTGCTAATAAGTTAGCGCCTATGCCCGGAACGGGGGAGGCCAGGAGGGGGCCGCTGCGGAGTCCGGAGCGTCTCCTTGCCTGGGGCGCCCCCTCCTGACCTCCCCCTGGCCAACCCGCCCCCTCCCCCAGGGGGAGGAAAACAGCTCCACCGGTCCCGGTTATCGTCCCTGATGTCCCTGCCGTCCCTCAGGTCCCTTGTTTGCTTTTCTGCCCCTTCTCCCTTCCCCGAGTAGATTTTGTGGTAGCAATATGCTAAAAACTCCGGGAACTTCCGACGTCGAAGGCTAGGCACGGCTAGGATCGAGGGTGACCCCCTTCCAGGGCTCCCCCATCGTTGGTCCTCCCTGTGCCTGCCGTAAGCGCCGGTGTCATCGCCCACCTCGGGGAACGGAGCACTGTGGAGCAAGAGCTACCGATCATCCAGATTCGCAACTGCCTGCTGGTGAGCATCCAGACCGAGCTGCACGACCGTCTCGCCCTGGACCTCCAGGCGTCGCTGATGGACCGTGTGCGCACCGTCAACGCCCGCGGCGTCATCCTCGACGTCTCGGCGGTGGAGATCATCGACAGCTACATCACCCGGATCCTCAACGACATCGGCAAGTCGGTGAAATTCATGGGCGCGGAGTGTTTCATCGTGGGGATCCGGCCGGCGGTGGCGATGACGCTGATCGAGATGGGGGTCGAGCTCGATTCGGTCCATACCGCGCTCAACCTCGACCTCGCCATGGAGAGGCTCGAACTGCTGCAATGAAGACCGTGGAGAAAGAGATCGGGTCGATCCTCACGGGGACGATCTCGTCGATCACTCAGCGGAGCATCTTCAACCGCCTGGGTGGGCTGGCGACGACTCCGGTCCAGCAGCTCACCCCCGGCGACCGGGCCACCATCCTGCAGGAGCTCGAGAACTCGATCCGCCTGTTCGCGCGCAGCAACAGCGCGCAGCTCATCGCCTCGTGCGCCCGCGCCCTGACTCCCGGTCCCGGCGGCCCGGGGGCCAGCGGCGGGCCGAGCAGCACGGCCGGCATCGTGATGGCGCCGAAGAAGCTCGCCATCGAGCAGGAGAAGGACATCGCCACGGCGCGCCTGGAGGCATGGAGCGAGGCGGTGCGCATCGGCCTCTCCAAGTTCGCCTCGGTCAAGGTGGCGACGGCGGTCTCGGAGCTGGCGCGCAACATCATCTTCTACGCCACCAGGGGCACGGTCGAGCTGCGCTCGCTCAAGGACGACAAAGGGGTCATCGGCCTGCAGATCATCGCCTCGGACCAGGGGCCCGGCATCCCGCCGGCCAAGCTCGAGGAGATCTGGGCCGGCACTTACAAATCGCAGCGCGGAATGGGCAAAGGGCTGGTCGCGGTCAAGAAGCTGGTGGACGAGTTCCATCTCGATACCCGCCCCGGTATCGGCACCACCGTGACCTGCATGTTCAAGGGGGAACGTTGAAAACCGGTGGTTTCAGCCGTCCGTACAAGGGGCTGTCGATCTGTGGCGACAGCTTCGTGGTGGAGGAGCGGGAGGGGGAGACCCTCGCCGCGGTGATCGATGGTCTCGGTCATGGTTACGAATCGTCGGTGGCCGCCGAGCGCGCGGTCGAGGTGATCCGCGAGTTCGCCGACCTGTCGGTCGGTCCGTTGATGGTGAAGGTTCACCAGGAGCTGCGCCCGACGCGCGGCGCCGCCGTCGGGCTGATGAAGATCGACCACAGCGGCGCGGGGGAGTTCTGCGGCATCGGCAACATCGAGGTGCAGTCGCTCAACGGCCAGGCGCCGAGCGTCTTCTGCCTCGCCGGGATCGTCGGCCACAACATGCGGACATCGAAGGTGATGTCGCTGATGATGAAACCGGGCGACATCTACTGCCTGATGAGTGACGGCATCTCCAGCCGCGGCAATCTCAAGGCCTGCCTGCCGGGACCACCGGAGATGGTGGCGCGGCGGATCGTCGAGCACTGGGGCAAGGATCACGACGACGCCACCGCCCTGGTCATCGGCTTCGGCGACGCGGCGCTGCTCGCCGACGCCCCGCCGGCGGGGCGCTGACGCCGGCTCCGGCGCTGAATCGAATTTTTTTCATGGAGGAAAAATGATGGCTATCGCGCGCGATGAACGGTCGGATCGGTCGAACTGGATCGCCGGCAAGCACCTTACCTATTTCGAGGAGCCGGACATCATTTACATGAAGTTCGGCGGCGCCGTCACCACCGAGGACTCCTTCGAGCTGCTCCGCCGCCAGCTCGCGATGGCGGAGGACAAAAAGGTGCTCTTCTTCGTGATCGACGCCGAGGATCTCGACAATATCGCTCCCGAGGGGCGCAAGGCGGTCGCCGAGACCCTGAAGGAAATTCCCCTGCGCGGCATGGCCGTGATCAAGGCGCCGCTCAAGGCCAAAGTGGTCACCAAGCTGGTGATCACCGCCATCAACCTGTTCCGCAAGGATTCGAAGCTGAACCCGATCGCGTTTTTCGACACCGAGGAAGAGGCGCGAGTCTGGCTCGCCGCCCGGCGCGCGATGTTCGTTCAGTAGATCATTCGCACATACATTTGATTCGCGAGGAAGAAAAGCATGGCCCAGAGTGAGGATCCTCACGTTATCGTTACCTCCGATCGCCTGCAGTCGGTCATCGAGGCGCTCTCCTACGCGAGCGTCGACGAGTTCGACTCCTGCCTGACCCTGCTGCAACGCTCGGGCGAGATCAAGGACGAGTTCTCGGAGCTGGAGACGGCGTTCTCGATCTTCGTCCGCGAGCTGGGCGAGGCGAAATCCGAGCTCAACCGGGCGCTCGCCCAGCAGGAGTCGATCAACCGCGAGCTGGAGGCCAAGCTGGAGACCATCGAGGTGCAGCAGGCCGCCATCCGCGAGCTCTCGACGCCGATCATCGAGGTCTGGGCGGGCGTTCTCTGCCTGCCCGTGGTGGGTATCGTCGACAGCCAGCGCAGCGCCGAGATGACCGAGACGCTGCTCGAGACGATCGTCGCCAAGCAGGCCCGGATGGCGATCGTGGACATCACCGGTATCGACGTGATGGACACCAAGACCGCCGACCACTTCATCAAGATGGCGCGCGCGGTGCGCCTGCTCGGCGCCGAGTGCATCGTCTCCGGCATCAACCCCGGCATCGCCCAGACCCTCACCCACATCGGGGTGGACCTGACGGGCATCCGCACGCTACGCAGCCTGCGCGACGCCCTGCAGCTCTACCTGCGCGAGACCGAGCAGCTCGTGGTGCACCAGCACTCGCAACTCGCGCGCAAGCTGACGGCCGAGGCGTAGGGGGTGCGCCCCACCCTCGTATGCGGAGCGACACGGCGGGCTCAGCCGGATAATCCGGTCGAGTGATTGTCGGTCGTAATGCCGGTCGAGACCCGCGCCTTCGCCATTCAGGGGCGTAGCGACGCCATCGTGGCGGCCAGCCAGGCGCGGCGGTTCGCGTTGCGCTTCGGCATGGCCACACGGCGCGCCACGGAGCTGGCCATCGTCGTCTCCGAGCTGGCCTCGAACATCGTCAAGCACGGCATTCGCGGGGAGATCCGCCTCGCCCACGATCCGGAGGTGCCGCCGCGCGGCGAGATCACCATCGAGGCGCACGACACCGGCCTCCCCATCCGCGACCTCCAGATGGCGATGATCGACGGCAACGATGATCAGGGGCCGATCGATCCCGCCCTGATCCTCCGGCGCGGCGGGATCGGCACCGGCCTCGGCGCCATCGCCCGCCTGGCAGACCGTCTCGAGTACCGGGAGAAAGCCGAGGGGAAGGTGCTCACGGCGCGGTTTCTTCTGCGCTGAGCTCCACGGATTCAGCGCGGTAGGGAGCGAGCGCCGCCACGAACTCCGGCGGCAGCGGGATCGGCCGCAGGTCACCCCGCGCCACCGCCACCAGCACCGCGTACCCCTCGGCGGTCAGGTCGCGCTCCGGAGTCCCCTTGCGCACCTCGAACTGGAGCCGCAGCGACGAGGTGCCGACCTTCGCCACCCAGATCTCGACGTCGAGGTGGTCGTCGAGCAGCGCCGGCTTGCGGAACTCGAAGTGGAGCTGGGCCCGCGGCAGCCAGAAGTCGAACTGCTCGAACAGCTTCGAGAAGGGGAAGCCGATGGCGCGGAACAGCTCGCTCTCGGCGATCTCGAAGAAGCGCACGTAGGCGCCATAGCAGATGATCCCCGCCAGATCGATGTCGCTCCAGCGGACGAACTCGCCGACGCGAAAGCGTCCGGGGGTGAGGGTGGCGGGGTCCTGCGAGCTGGTCACGGCGTCCATGGTCCTATCATATAGAGTGACGAGGCCATGCCCCCTTTCACCCTCCACCCCACGCTCGCCCG
>JBDSHF010000408.1:0-14620 GCA_039918595.1 Thermoanaerobaculia bacterium | reverse complement strand
TCAGGTGCTGATCGACCGCGTAGTAGATCTTCCCGCCCCGTGCAATGTCGCGGGCGAAGGGCTCCGTCAGGTCGAGAACAGGGATGCCGTGGCGGGCGAAGATCTCCTGGAAGATCCGGTTCGGGCGGCTGCGGTCGTAGCGGGCGGGGTCCAACCCGAACCGCCGCAGATTGCCCTGCCAGCGCTGGGGATCGACCTGGATGAACGATGGGATGATGACGGCGAGGACGCGCGCCTTCCCGGCGCTTGCCGCCAACTCGGCCACCGCCCGCTCCGTCGCCGCCGCGCCCTGCCGGACCGTCTCGGAAGGAGCGTCCTTCATATAGAGATCGAGCTCCTCCCGCTGCTGCCGCGTCTCCAGCGGCTCTGGGCGGCCGAGGAGCCGGCGGAGCGAGCCGCCCAGGGACGAATTCTTGAGCAGCACGAAGAGCTGGGAGTGGTAGTAGAGCCAGCGGGAAACGCTCCCCGAGGACTCCCCCGGCATGACCAGAACGCCGTCCACCGCCGCCGGCTTGGGACCGGGGGCCGCGTCCTGAAGGTCGTTGCCGACGAAGACCGCGACCAGGATCACGTCCGGAGCGAGCGGCCGCCCCCAGCGCTCGAACCAGGAGGCCTCGTCCGGAACGCCGTAGCCCGGAGCCCCGGCGTTGAGCACCTCGGCGCGGACGCCCCGTGAGCGCAGGATCTCCTGGAGCCGCACCGGGAAGGTATCTTTCTCCCGGGCGCCGACGCCGAAGGTGAAAGAGTCGCCGAGTGCCAGGACGCGGAGCGTGCCTGGCGCCTTGGAGCCAATCTCCGCTCCCCGGAGCCCCTGTTGATTGATCGACACGCCGGTGTCGAACTCGACCCGGTTGCTGACCCTGCCCCGGAACCCCGGCTGAAGGCGATAGCGGCGCGGCGGGTCCGGCTCGTAGAGCCCGCGCGAGACGGTCATTACCGCCTGCGGACGGACCCACCGGACGGCGGCTTCGGCGATCAGAAGGCTGAAGAGGATGCTAATCCCAAGCAGGAAGAGGCGGGCGGCGGCGCGGCGGAGGGGCATGGCGGAGCGGGATGGTATCAGGTGGCGGACAACCCTCTAAGTTGAGATAATCCTCGCCATGGGAATCAAAGTCGTCCTCGAACAAGGCGAAGACGGGTACTTCGTCGCCCACAGCCCCTCTCTGAAGAGCTGCTGGTCTCAAGGAAGGACGCGCGAGGAGGCTCTCCAGAATCTCCGCGAAGCGATCGAGCTGTATCTTGAGCCCAATCCCGAAGATCTGCGCCAGAGTGAAGACCGGGAAATTGTCGAGCTGGTTCTTTGAAGCTGCCTCTCCTTTCAGGGCGGCAAGTCGTTTCAGCTCTCGATCGCCTCGGTTTCGTTGAAATTCATCGCAAGGGCAGTCACGTCAAGATGCGTCACCCCGACGGCAGAATCATCGTGTTTCCCTTTCATGCTGAAATCGACCGCTTTACGTTGAAGGGGGCTCTGCGGGACGCGGACATTGATGTTGAAGATCTCCTGCGAGAGTTGCACTGAGTCCCGATGCCCACCCCCCTCCCCCGCGTCGCCGCCGTCGTCGTCAACTACAACGGCAAGGAGATCACCCTGCAGGCCGTCGAGAGCCTGCGGCGGATGACCTATCCTAATTTCGATCTCGTGGTGCTCGACAACGCCTCGACCGACGGCTCTCCCGAGGCGATCGCCGCCGCCCACCCCGATCTCCGGCAGGTGCGGGTGGAGGTCAACCGGGGCAGCGCCTCCGGCTATGCCCAAGGGTTTCGCTGGGCGTTCGAGAACGGCTACGACTACGTGCTGCTGCTCAACAACGACATCGAGGTCGAGCCGGACCTGCTGACGGAGCTGGTGAAGGCGGCCGAGTCGGCGCCGGACGTCGGCTGCGTGGGTCCGAAGTGCTACTTCCACGGCGACCGGCAGCGGCTCTGGTCGGCGGGGGGAATCCTCCGCTTCCGCGAGTCGATCACTCGCGAGCGCGGCTACGGGGAGATCGACCGCGGCCAATATGACCGCGACGCCGAGGTGGACTACGTCAATGGCTGCGCCATCCTGATCCGCCGCGCCGCCGCCGAGGCCGCCGGGATGTGGGACGACGTCTTCTACATCTGCGTGGACGACGCCGACTTCTGCACCCGCGTGAAGCGCCACGGCTTCCGCTGCCTCTACGCGCACCGCGCCGTGCTCTACCACATGGTGGCCTATACGACCGGCGGCTACAGCCCGGGGCGGAACTTCCAGTTCGGCAGGAGTGGGGCGATCTACGTCCGGCGCTACGCGAAACCCTGGCAGTGGCTCAGCTACCTCGCTTTCAACGCCGCCGCCCTGCCGGTGGCCTGGCTCCGCGAGTTGCGCAAGGGGAATCAGGCGGCGGCGGCGGCCAAGCTGAGGGGGATCCGCGAGGGGCTGAAGGCGGAGATCCCGCCCCCTCCACCCCTCACTTCACCTGCTTCAGCCAATCCAGCCGCGACCGGTGATACCAGTGCCACCGCACCGGACGCCCCAGCTTCAGCAGCTCGGGGACGGTGACGAAGCGGTAGCGGTCCCCAAGATCCTGGAGGAGCCGCTCGACCGTCGCGAGCATGGGTCCGCGGTCGCGGTAGCGCTCTTCTGTCGTCGTATAGAGCGTGTCGTGGAAGAGCACGATGCTCCCCCGCCGGAGACGCTGGTAGATCCGCGCCAGCATCACCTCGGGCGAGTCGTCCCGCCAGTCCTCGGCGATCACGTCCCAGCAGACCACCTTGAGCCCGAGGCGGAGGGCGTCCATCCGCGAACCGGGAGTCTGCTCGCCGTAGGGGGGGCGGAACAGCCCCGAGGCGTGCGGGCCGAGAGCCTCCTGCGTCCAGGCGAGCTGCCGGCGGCGGTAGCGCCCCTTCAGGGATGGCAGGGAGAGGTGATCCCAGGTGTGATTGCCGAGCGCGTGGCCGGCGCGGGCGATCCGCTCGATCAGCTCCGGATGGCGGCGGGCGCTCTTCCCCACCACGAAGAAGGTCGCCTTGGCGCCATGGCGATCCAGGAGGTCGAGCAGCGGCGGCGTGTCCTCCGGGTGGGGGCCGTCGTCGAAGGTAAGGGCGATCACCGGCTCGGCGGTCGAGACGCGGATGGTGGTGCCGAGGAGGAAAGCACTCTCCGAGAGGGCACGCTTGACCAGCGCTTTGATGGCGGGGATGACGGCGGCGACGGCGCCCCGTGGCGGGGCGCCCCTCACCAGGGCGTTGCGATCGTGCCGGCTCACCACCTCCGCCAAGGGGTCTACATCCCCGCGGCGGGGACGGCGTCCGCCGGGGGCTTGAAGACGAGCCCGTCGCGATCCTCGGGCGGGTTGGGATCGTAGAGGCGGATGACGTCCTCGGGCACGGGCGAGAGGTCCGAGGCGCGCCGCAGCTCGAAAAGGGTGGTGCCGGTGCAGTGGCGGTCGATGTTGGGCGCGCCGCCCAGCGACCTCAGCTCGTCGAGGTGGGCGGTGCGGAAGTCGATGCTGAAGCGGGACCGCCCAGAGCTGTTGGGCACGCTCGAGTGCAGGTGGGCGCCGGAGAAGAGGATCAACCCGCCCGGCGGGCAGACGACGCGGACCTCCGGCTCGAGCTCCAGCGGCTCCGTCGGCTTCGGCTGCTTGCGGGTGTCCGCCTTGACCTCCTTGGAGGCGTTGGCGCGGCCGACCTTGTTCCACTCGTAGTGGTTGTACTCGTCCGAGGAGTTGGCGACCGGCGTATCCCAGTACCTCGGGTGGAACGCGAAGGAGCTCTCCGACTCGAACGGGAAGACCGGCAGCCACCAGTTGAGCTGGCTGGGGGGGGAGGAGTACCAGATGTCGCGGTGCGGATGGAGCACGTAGGCGACGCCGGCGGCGAGATATCCGCCGCTGGTGGAGACCCGCATGCGGGGGACGTCGAAGTAGGTCTTGTCCATGTCGCACCCGAGGTCGCGGAGCAGCTCGAGCAGAAGCTCCTTGGTCCGCGGGTGGTGGATGAACCGGGGCTTGAGGGGGCCGACGATCTCGACGAACGTCTCAACCGGCAGGCTGTCCTGGGCGTGCTGGGGGTCGAGAGGGGCGAACGCCGCCTCGATCAGCTCGCGGGCGAGCTCGGTGAGCGCCCGGGTGCTCGGGCGCGGCGAATAGACAAACACATCCCCGGAGTAGAGGCGGCGGCGCCGCTCCTCATCGCCAAGGTGCGTATCGAAGTAGATGGTGCTCATGGAATTACCCTCGCGGGATATACATCTCAAAACGGGAAAAACTTCGGCCCCGGCAGTATATGGAGGGGCGGGAGGGGGGTCAATCAGAGGTCGGGTCCGCTCGCCAGCTCCAGGATCCGGGCAAATTCCGCGTTCAGATTTTTCCCGCGATGGAAGCCGCGCTCGGCAATCAGTTCCAAAGTTTCCCGCGCTTCCTCGAAATCCTCCGGCCTCATGCACCTCCAGAGAAATTGACAATCCTGCAAGTCCTTGGCGCGTCCGGCCAGTACCTTGAGCGCAAAGAGATGCCCCGACCTGACGACGGGAACGGCGACTCCCTGCATGAGCATCATCCTCTCCGCGGCCGCCACGATCTCCGGCTCTACTCCAGAGGAAGCGAATAAGAGATCCGCGATCAGACCTTCCTCTTCGTCGTGCTCACCTTCTGGAACCAGGAGCCGGACCGTGGCCAGACGCCCGACATCTTTCTGCTCCATCACGGCCCCGATCGGGATCTCGCGATAACCTCGTCCGCGTAAAGCCAGAACGATTTTCTCGGCTTCGCGGTCTCCGGCGACGGCGATGGCTACGTCGAGGTCCCTCGTCGTCCTGGGCTCTGCCCGAGCGGCGACGGCCAATCCGCCGATGGCAGCCCAGTGGAGACCGAGCGCGGTGAGATCCGACTCAAGCCGGACCAGAGCTCTGGCGAGTCGAATCAATGAGAGTTGGAGCGGCCGCTGAAATCGGCCTCAAAAGGTGTATGGCGGAAGTTTGGATCTTTGCGCAACCAAGCTCGCAGTCTGCGCTCGATCAAATCCTCGTTCTCCTGGGGAAACCAGCGAAGGAGGTTCTGCCTCATGATCTCCTCGGCAGCCTCATAGAGATCGAACATCAGACGTACCCGAGCGAGGACCTTAGGGTCGCGAATCGGCTCCATAACCTCATTATTCTACTACGCTTCCCGCACGCGCCCCCTGGACCTGCGCTAGACTGCCCCGCCGTGAGCCGCACTTTCAATCTGGCCAGTCTGGCCCTCGCGGCGGTCACGGCGTTTTTCCTGCTGTTTCCGCTGACGCTCGGCAAGCCCGGTCTGCCGACCCATCTCAAGGCGGACGAGGGGGCCTATTACCTTGCTGCGCAGAGCCTCGCCTTCGACCGCGACCTGCGGGTCGAGCCCAAGGACGTCGACCGCGCCTTCCAGGAGTTCCCGTACGGTCCGGTCAATAACATGATCGTGATGACCGACGACGGGTGGCACACGGTCTACTTCGCCAAGCCCTACATCTACTCGCTGCTCGGCGCCCCCTTCGCCCGGCTCTTCGGCGCCAACGGCATGCTGTTCTTCAACATGCTGATGACGATGGCGATGGTCTGGATGGGCTACCTCTACCTGCGCAGGTACAACCCGCCCGGTCTCGCGGCCCTCTTCTCGGCCTCGTTCTTCCTGCTCAGCGTCGGCTTCTCCTACGTCTTCTGGATCCAGCCCGAGGTCTTCAACATGTTCTCGGTGGCGGCCTGCCTCTTCTTCGGCCTGCCGCGCACCGACGAGACCGGCCTGCCGGACCGCCGCCACGAGTTGCTCTTCGCCTTCCTCTCGGGCGCGGTGCTCGCCCTCGCCGTCTACGACAAGCCTATGTTCGCCGCCGTGGGGCTCGCCCCGCTCTACGCCCACCTGCGGGACCGCCGCTGGAAGACCCTCGGCGTCTGGATGCTGGGCGCGGTCCTGAGCATGGGCGCCATCGCGGGAGTCGCCGTCAAGCTGACCGGCCACCCCTCGGCCTATCTCGGGGTCCACCGCCAGGGAGTGACGCTCTGCGAGCCGGGCAAGGTGCCGATCACTCCCGAGATCGTCAAGGCCCGGATGGGAGGTGACGGAGGCGAGGACAGAGCCAAGCCCTCCGCGGTGCCCAACTCCACCACCGGCAACACCTGGACCTGGCTCTTGCGTTCCGTGGACGTGACCCTCTATGAAGAGGTCGAGAACATCGGCTACTTCCTGGTGGGGCGGCACACGGGGATGCTCGTCTACACGCCATTCGCCGCGCTCGCCCTGATCTTCTTCCTTCTGCACGGCCGGCGGCGCGCCGGGGAGCTCTGGGTGCTCCTGGGGTCGGTCACCGCCGTGGGGCTCTACTTCCTGACCTTCATCGCCTGGAACTGGCAAGGGGGCGGCGGCTTCGTCGGCAACCGCTACTTCATCACGGCGATCCCGGCGTTCCTCTTCCTGGTCAAGGAGATCCGCCCGCCGCGGCTCCTTCTCGCGGGGCACGTCGTCGCCGGGCTCTTCCTGGCCCCTCTTCTCTTCACGCCGTTCGGGGCGCCCGTTCCCGAGCCGACCCTGCAGGCGCACGTGCGGGGTCTGCCGTTCCGCCTCCTGCCGCTGGAGCTCTCACTGCGCAACGTGCCGGGCTACGAGCGGGTGTCGATCGACGGCCTGCGGATCGTGGGGAGGAAGGACGTCTTCGCGCCGCAAGGGGCGCAGATGTGGGTGGGCGGCGGAACCTCAGTGGAGCTCTACTTCATCGGCGAGCATCCGATCCCGCGGGCGGTCTTCCAGGTGACCAACTTCGCGCCCGGGAACCACGTCGAGATCCGGATGGGCAAGGCCCGCGAGGTCCTCGACTTCGGCGGCGAGGAGACGCGCCGCGTGCGGCTCGATCCCGGCGAGCCGTTCCGGGTCCGCCGGCAGAAGTGGGCGACGTTCTACGTCTACAAGATGGTGGTGACCTCGCGCACCGGCAGCATCAAGCACTGGGTGCGGCAGTACCCGCCCAATAACTGCCCCACCTTCGTCCAGGACGACCGGACGAACGAGAACTTCTTCACCGGCGTCGGCCTTGCCTATCTGGGCGCGGGCGCGCAGCTCGACGCCGACCTCTACGAGGTCCAGTGGGGAAACACGGTGGCGCCGCCCCAGGTCCGGGCGGGCGAGGCGTTCGCCGTCACCACCCGCCTGTTCAACCAGAGCCGCTTCCCCTGGACGGCGGACGGCGCCGCCCGCGTGAACCTCGCCTATCACTGGCTCGACGCGGGTGGGAAGCCGATCGTCGAGGACGGCCTGCGCACACCCATGCCCTGGCCGGTGCCGCCGGGCGGACGGGTCAGCGTGCAGCAGAAGGTGCTCGCGCCGCCGGCGCCGGGGAGCTATATCCTGGAGCTCGACCCGGTGTTCGAGACGGTCGCCTGGTTCTCCGAGAAGAACGGCGGCAAGACGCTACGGATCCCGGTCGAAGTTCTGCCAGGGGGATCTGATGCTCGATAACCTCCGCGCGGACACGCGCCGGCTGCGCGAGATCAAGACCAAGGGTGCCCCCTGGTATGTGATCGAGTCGCTGCTGTTCGAGACCGGTTATCAGGCGGTGGTGCTCTATCGGATCGCCCGCTGGTTCAAGAGCCACGGGGTGCCGGTCCTCGGCCCCCTTTTCGCCCGCTACAACCAGTTCCTGACCGGAGTGGACATCGCTCCCGGCGCGGCGATCGGCCCGGGGTTGCGGATCAGCCACGGCACGGGGCTGGTGATCGGCGGTTACGCCCGCATCGGCCGCGGTGCCCTCCTTCTCCACGGCGTCACCATCGGCTCCCCGCACCCCGGACGGGTCGAGAAGATGCCGGTGATCGGGGACAACGTCTTCATCGGGGCGGGGGCGAAGGTGATCGGCGACATCACGATTGGGGACGACGTCTTCATCGGCGTCAACGCCATCGTGGCCCGGGACATCCCCAGCGGCAGCCGGGTGCTCTGCACGTCGGAGATCGAGATTTCCCCGCGGCGCGATGTCGAGAATCCATCTTCGGCTCCGACTTGACCCTGAACGCACCGATCACGGGGCGCTCGCACTGAAAAGGGAGCCAGCCATGAAATACATCCTGATGATGAACACCCCCGGCAAGGGGCCGTACCAGGTCGCCAACTGGCCGAAGCAGGACCTCCAGGCGCACATCGCGTTCATGATGAGCTTCAACAAGAAGCTCGGCGAGTCGGGCGAGTTGGTGGGGGCCGAAGGATTGGCCGGGCCCGACCAAGCCAAGCTTGTGCGCGCCGGCAAGGATGGCAAGCCGGTCACCGACGGCGTGTTCCCGGAGGCCAAGGAGTTCCTCGCCGGGTACTGGATCGTCGACGTCGAGAGCCCCGAGCGCGCCTACGAGATCGCCGCGGAGGCGTCCGCCGCGCCCGGACCCGGCGGCGAGCCGCTCAACATGGCGATCGAAGTGCGGCAGGTGATGAGCGGGCCGCCCAAAGACCTGCTGTGACCTCGCGGTCTCTCGATGTCCACACCGAGCACCTGCTGCGCGACCTCGCGCCGCGGGTGCTCGGCGCGCTCCTCCGGCGGTTCCGCGACTTCGGCGCCTCGGAGGACGCGGTTCAGGAAGCGTTGATCGCGGCGGCCACGCAATGGCCGCGCGAGGGCGTGCCCGCCAATCCGCGCGGCTGGCTGATCCAGGTCGCGTCGCGGCGCATCGCCGATCACGTCCGGAGCGAGGCGGCCCGCCGCCGCCGCGAGGAGATCGTGGTCAGCCTCGTGCCGCCGGAGCAGCAGATCGCCATGGCCGCCGGCGGCGACGGCGCGGCGGAGAAGGACGACACGCTCGTCCTGCTCTTCATGTGCTGCCACCCCGCGCTCTCGACGCCCTCCGCGATCGCGTTGACGCTACGCGCCGTCGGCGGCCTGCGGACGTCCGAGATCGCCGCGGCGTTCCTGGTCCCCGAGGCCACGATGGCGCAGCGGATCAGCCGGGCCAAGCAGAGCATCAAGGCTTCCGGCGTGCCGTTCCAGATGCCCACGCCGGAAGAGCGCGCGCAACGGCTCGGCGCCGTCCTGCACGTGCTCTACCTGATCTTCAACGAGGGATATACGGCGAGCTCTGGCCCCGAGCTGAACCGCAATGACCTGTCGAGCGAAGCGATCCGCCTGACCCGCGCGGTCCATGGAATCCTCCCGGACGACGGCGAGGTCGCGGGGCTGCTGGCGCTGATGCTGCTGACCGACGCGCGGCGCGCGGCGCGGACCGGGCCGGCGGGCGAGCTGATCCCGCTCGACGAGCAGGATCGCAGCCTGTGGGACCGGCGCGCGATCGCCGAGGGGGTCGCGCTGGTCACCGCGGCGCTGTCGGGAGGCTCGATCGGCGAGTACCCGTTGCAGGCCGCGATCGCCGCCGTGCACGACGAGGCGGCGCGCGTCGAGGACACCGACTGGCCGCAGATCCTGGCGCTGTACGGCCTGCTGATGCGGATGTCCGGCAATCCGATGGTGACGCTCAACCACGCGATCGCGACGGCCATGGTGCACGGCCCGGCGGCGGGGCTCGATCTATTGAAAGCGCTCGACGCCGACGAGCGGCTGGCCGGGCATCATCGCCTCGACGCCGTCCGCGCGCACCTGCTGGAACGGGCCGGCGATCGGGAGGCCGCGATCGCGCACTTCCGAAAAGCGGCCGGCCGCGCGACGAGCCTGCCGGAGCGGAACTATCTGATGATGCAGGCGGCACGGCTGAGCGACACTCCGAAGTAGCCGGTCATGCCGCCGGCTTCTCCAGCAGACCCCGCATCCCCTTCAGAATGAAGATCGCCTGCTCGCGGGCGCCGGGCTCGACCGGCTCGCCGGAGTAGGCAGCCTGCACGTAGAGCTCGGTCAGGCTGCGCGCCGGATCGGCGAGAGACCGGAAATCGAACGGCAGGGCGTTGAGCACCTCGTAGGGGGTGGACTTCACCGGCCGCGGGTAGCCGCGGCTCTCGAGCAGGTCCAGGAAGCGGTGATAGGCCGCGAGAACCGCGTCGCGGGACGGCAGGCCGGCGAGGATCTCCAGGTTGGCGAGCGGATCGACGGCCCGGCGGGCCGGGCGCGTGGACCGGCGAAGGCGGCCCAGGAGGGTGGCCAGGCGGTTCAGGAGGCCCCGCCAGCGCTCCGCCATCCTCCCCCGCCAGACGGCGAGGTTCGGCCAGAGCCGGGAGAGGGCCCAGAGAGCGGCGAAGGCGAGAACCAGGACGAGCGGAATGATCAGCCATTTTCCGGCGGCGGTCAGCAGCCTGATCAGGCTGGCGGCCGGTCCCCGCGGGGCCTGCTCGCTGGGAGGACGTTGCCGCGAGATCTCGCCCGCCTGACCCGCTTGCTGATCGCCGCGGTCCGCCTCCGCGCCCTCGCCGTGGACCATCGGCGGCCGGAGCCGGCCGGAGCCCTGGAACTGGAGGCCGGGCACGGCCAGGGCGGCGGCCAGCACCACGACGAGGAGCGCTCCCGCGAGCGCTACACGGCCGGGGACCAGGCCCGGCGAGACCAGGCCTCCCGCCCACTCGGCGCGGCGGAGGGCATCCAGACCCGAGCCGGCGGCGAGCACGACGCCGGTGGCGAAAAGAAAGACGACCACCGCCGCCAGCGCCCGGATGCCCGTCTGCGGCGTGGCCCCCAGCAGGACCGGCTCACCGACGGCGAAGAGGAGGAGGGCGAAAGCTGCCAGGCGCGCCACCGACATCGCCGGATTGGCCGGGATGACCGGCGCCTTCTTCTTGTCCGGCGGCAGAGCGCCCGTCTGCTCCGCCTTCTCGCGCTGCCAGGCCTCGGCGCGGAGGCGCTCCAGGCCATAGAGGCGCATCCCCTTCCAGGCGGGCCGCCCCTCCTCGGGGCTCAACCCCCGGGTCACCCCCGTGGCCAGACGCCAGACGGCGGCGATGATCAGCAGGTTGGCCACCCTCTCGCCGAGCCCCACGGGCCGGGTCTCCCAGGGCTCGATCATCATCACGAGCACCGTGGCCACGCTCAGCGCGATCGTGTAGCACCCCTGGAGCTCGTGGTCCCCCTGGGTGTGGCGATACCGCTCGATCAGCACGGTCGCGGCGGCGAAGCAGAAGCCGATCCACTTGAGCTGCGGCCCGCCGCCCAGGAAGGCCGAGCGGACATCCACCAGATAGGAGAGCAGCGAGGCGACCATGGCGATGACCGCCGCCGGCACCACGACGTGATGCAGGAGGAAGGTGAACAGGTCGTCGTCGAGCGGCTCGCCGGAGGTGATCACAGGCTCTGCGCTCCCATCCGCTCGAGATCCCCTTCCTCCCTGACTGGGTAGACCGGCACCCCTTCGAGCAGGCTGGTGGCGACCGTCCCGGGGCCGCCGGTCTGGATCCAGACCACGCCGACGTCGAATCCCGAGCGCTTGAGCCCGGCGAGAGCGCCGCCGAGGGCCGGTCCGAGATCGGGAGTGATCACCAGCAGCACCATCGAGCGCGGCAGGCGGGGCCCTTCGGAGACCAGCAACTCGGGCAGGGTGAGGCCGGGAGCCAGGGTCAGCCGCGCCAGGGCGGCGCGAAGCCGGTCGCGCTGCCAGTCGCCACGGCCGGGCTCCACCTCCAGCGGCCGGTAGGCGGGGATCAGGCGGCGGGCGCCGGCATCCTCCAGGGCGTCCTCATAGCGCCGGAAGCTGCCGCCGGTCCAGTCGGTTGGAAAGCGCTCGGCCGCGTCACCGCCGTTCGAGATAATCCCCACGGATTGGCCGCCGGCGAGGACGAGCTCGGCGATCGAGGCCGCGGCGGTCACGGCGAGCTCGACCCCGGGATCGGTCCCCGTCTCCGCCGAGGCGCGGGGGTAGGCGGACCGTCCCATCTCCACGGCGAGGAGCACCCCTTCGAGCACCGTTGGCTCGAAGAGCTTCACCTGCAGGATCCCCGTCCGGGCGGTGGCGCGCCAGTGGATGCGCCGCAGGGCGTCCCCCGGGCGGTAGTCGCGCACGCCGAGGAAGCGCGCGGGGTCCTCCAGCGCGCTCCGGCGGCGGGGAATCTCGTGGACCGGCCGGTGGCCGAGCGGCCAACCCTGGCCGAGGGGCACGGTGCGCGGCATCACGGTGACGAAGCGCACCTCCGGGTCCACCTTGAACCGTTTTACCAGCCCGAACGGGTCGCTCGCCTCGATCACCGCCGGTCCCACCCGGAACAATCCCCGGCGGGTGCTGTGGAGGGTGCAGGCCACGTGCATCGTCTGCTCGCTCGCCAGGGTCCGGAAACCGCAGCTCACTCCCTCGACGTCGAGGCCGGGATCGACCGCCTCCCGCCAGAACAGCCAGGGGGCCGGCAGGCTCTTGCGGTTGTGGATCACCAGCCGCGATTCGACCGTCCCCCCCAGCTCGATCTCGGCTGATGCCAGGCTGCGCCGCACTTCGAGCCCGAGGAGGCTGGCGGCCGGCAGCAGCGCGGCGAGGCCGAGCACGGCGGCGGTCACCACGGCGGCATAGAGGAAGAAGCCGGCGGAGAACAGGGAGACCAGCACGGCGAGCAGGCCCACCCCCAAGATCCAGAAGAGAGCCTGGCGGCGGCGAAGATCCCGGACCTCGCGGCCGGCAACGGCGGGGATCATCCGGCCACGGGGCGGCCGGTGGCGGCGGGGCCGGCATCGACGAGGGGGGCCGGCACCAGACCGACCGCCTGGTCCACCACCTGCTGCGCGCTGCGCTTGGAGAGCCGCCCCTCGGTGCCGAGGATCACCCGGTGATAGAGCATCGCCGGGTAGAGGCGCTTGACGTCATCGGGCAGCACAAAGCTCCGGCCGGCGAGGGCGGCTCTTGCCTGGCAGGCCCGGTAGAGCCCCTGGGTGGCGCGGGGACCGGCGCCCAGCACCAGCTCGCGGGCGTTGCGGGTCGCCGAGATCACCGACACGATGTAGCGCCGCACCTCGGGGTGGACGTGCACCTCGCGAACCTGGTTCTGGAGCTTCGCCAGCGCCTCCAGGCTCATCACCGGCACGACTCCCTCGAGCGGATCGCTCCGCTCGCCGCGCACCAGCATCTGCTCCTCGGCCTGCAGACTGGGATAGCCGATCGACAGGCGCATCAGGAAGCGGTCGAGCTGCGCCTCGGGCAGTGGGAAAGTCCCCTCGTGCTCGATCGGATTCTGGGTGGCGATGACGAAGAACGGCCGCTTCAGCGGATAGGTCCGGTTGTCGACGCTCACCTGCCGCTCGGCCATGCATTCGAGGAGAGAGGCCTGGGCGCGCGGGGTGGCGCGGTTGATCTCGTCGGCCAGCAGGATCTGGGTGAAGACCGGGCCGGGGTGGAACTCGAAGTCGCCGGTCTTCTGATTGAAGACGCTCGATCCGGTGACGTCCCCCGGCAGCAGGTCGGGCGTGCACTGGAGGCGCCGGAAGCCGCCGCCGAGCGTGCGGGCGAGGGTCTTGGCGAGCAGCGTCTTCGCGGTGCCGGGGACATCCTCCAGCAGGAGGTGCCCCTCCGCCAGCAGGCAGGTGAGGACCAGCTCGAGGACCGGCCGCTTGCCGTAGATGACGGACTCGAGCTGTTGAAGGACCGCCTCGGCGGCCTGTTGAACCTGTTTCATGAGTGCGATGGGATCGGTTCTATAGTCTCGGGGTTCTCTAAAGCGGCTTCATCTTCTGCGATCGCTTCCTCGTCCGTCTGTCCTTCTTGATGTTCCAAGACTCGGCGAACCCTTTCCTCGTCCCAACCTTCTGGAAACTCGTTCTTCATTGGAGGATCTTCTACGTAGCAGGTGAAGCTTTTGTTTTCTCTGCCCCGTCTACCGTGCCCCCTGCATCGGCCGGATGTGCAGATCGGTCACCTCGGCCGTGCGCGGCAGGGCCAAGGCGTTCAGCACGGTGGCGGCCACGTCGCGGGGCTGGAGGAAACGCGTGGGATCGTAGTCCCGGCCCTCGTAGCGGTGCACCTCCTCCTGCATCGGCGTCGCGGTGCGGCCGGGGAAGACGGTGATCACCCGCACTCCCTGCTTGTTGACCTCGTCGCGCAGGCCGTCGGCCACGGCGCGGAGGGCGTGCTTGGAGGCCGCGTAGGCGACCCAGCCGGCGCGGGCGGGGTGGAACCCCGAGCTGGAGTTTATAAAAACGACCTGCCCCTGGCGCGAGATCAGCGACGGCAGCAGCGCCTGGGTCAGGAGGTAGGGCGCATGGACGTTGATCCGGTACTGGCGGTCGAGGTCCTCCACCGGCGAGGTCGCGAACGGGCCGCCGAGGAAGAGGCCGATGCTGTGGATCAGCAAGTCCACCCCGCCGTAGGCCTTGACCGTGCGGTCCGCCAGGGCGCGCGCCTGCGCGTCCTCGGCCAGATCCGCGGCGAAGACCTCGACGCCCGGCGTCAGATCCCGCGCCCGCTCCGCCACCAGGTCTAGCTTCTCGGCGGACCGCCCGGAGAGCATCAGCCGCGCTCCGGATCGGGCCAGTTGGATCGCGATTGCCTCGCCGATCCCGCCGCTCGCTCCCGTGATCAACGCCACCTTGCCCCGGAGCTCGATCATGCGTCCTCCTCGCGTAGCAGTTCCACTTCCAGCAGCGCGTCCGCCGCCGTCCGGATCGCCGCGAAGCTCATGCCGGACCGCTCCGCGATGTCGAGCAGGCTGTTCTCCCCGTCGGAGAGGTTCAGCACCCAGAGCAGGGCCAGCTCGCGGGAGCGGCCGGACTCGTCGCCGCCGATCGTCCGGTAGAGGCCCCGGCGGCCGAGCTG
>JBDSHF010000407.1:0-4318 GCA_039918595.1 Thermoanaerobaculia bacterium | reverse complement strand
GCCGGCCGGCGCGGCGCAACGGCTCCCGCGGGCGGCGGCCGACAACGCCGCCTACGTCATCTACACCTCGGGCTCGACCGGCCGGCCGAAGGGGGTGGTCAACAGCCACCGCGGCATCGTCAACCGGCTGCTGTGGATGCAGAAGGCCTGCGGTCTGGACGCGGGCGACCGGTTCCTGCAGAAGACCCCGTTCGGCTTCGACGTCTCCGTCCCCGAATTCTTCGCTCCCCTGATCCTCGGAGCGCGGCTGGTGGTGGCCCGGCCGGACGGGCACCGCGACAGCGCCTACCTGGCCCGGCTGGTCGAGCAGGAGGGGATCACGACGATCCACTTCGTCCCCTCGATGCTCCCTTTCTTCCTGGCGGAGGACGGGGTGGCGGCGCGCTGCCGCTCGCTGCGCCGGGTGCTGGTCAGCGGCGAGGCCCTCTCCTGGGAGCTGGAGCAGCGCTGCCTCGCCACGCTGCCGGTGCCGGCGATCAACCTGTATGGTCCGACCGAGGCCGCGGTCGAGGTGACGGCCTGGAGTTGCCGGCCGGCCGCCGGGCCGCGCCCGGTGCCGATCGGCCGGCCGGTCCGCAACACGCGGATTCACCTCGTGGGCCAGCGGTTGGAGCTGGTGCCGCTGGGGGCGGTGGGGGAGCTGGCGATCGGCGGCGTGCAGGTGGCGCGCGGCTATCTCGGGCGTCCGGACCTGACAGCGGAGCGGTTCGTCCCCGATCCGTTCGGCCCCCCGGGGGCCCGCCTGTACCGCACCGGCGACCTCTGCCGCCATCGGCCCGGGGGGGAGATCGAATACCTCGGCCGGCTCGACGATCAGGTGAAGATCCGCGGCTTCCGCATCGAGCCGCGCGAGATCGAGATCGCCCTGACGGCCCAGCCGCAGGTCCGCGAGGCCGCGGTCGTGGTGCGCCAGGACGGCGCGGGGGAGCGCTCGCTGCTCGCCTGCGTGGTGCCGGCGGCGGCGGACGCCGGAGCCGGCACGGCGGCCGAGCTGCGCGCCGCCCTGGCCGCCCGCCTGCCGCCCTACATGGTGCCGGCCTTCGCCTTCAGCCGGGCGCTCGACCGCCTGCCGAACGGCAAGCTCGACCGCCGGTCGCTCGCCCGCTGGATCCCCGTGGCCTTGCCCGGCCGCCCCCTCGAGGCACCTGAGGCGCCGCGGACGCCGCTTGAGGAGCTGCTGGCCGGCCTCTTCGCCGAGGTGCTGGGAGTCGACCGGCTCGGTATAGAGGAGAGCTTCTTCGAGCACGGCGGCCACTCGCTGGCCGCCATGCGGCTGATCGCGCGGATCCGCGAGGCTCTCGGCACCGAGCTGCCGCTCCACCGCGTGTTCGAGACGCCGACGGTGGCGGCCCTGGCCCGCGCGGTCGCGGACGAAGCCCGGAGCGACCGGAGCGTGGCCCCGCCGCTCGTTCCGGTGCCCCGCGCGGCACCGCTGCCGCTCTCCTTCGCCCAGCAGCGGCTCTGGTTCCTCCATCAGTTGGAGCCGGCGAGCCCGGTCTACAACATGCCGGCCGCGCTGCATCTGCCGGGCCGGCTCGACCGCGCGATGCTCGCCGCGGCTCTGAGGGAGGTGGCGCGCCGCCACGAGTCGCTGCGGACCCGCTGCATCGCGATCGATGGGGAACTGGGGGAGCCGGTCCAGGTGGTCGATCCGCCCGCTCCGGTCCCGGTGCCGGAGATCGATCTCGCGGGCCTGCCTGCCGCCCGGCGCTTGGAGGAGGCCCGCCGGCTGGCGCGCGAGGAGGCTCTGCGTCCGTTCGACCTCGGCGATCCCGAGGGTGGACCGTTGCTGCGCACGGCCCTGGTGCGCCTGGGCGAGGCGGAGCAGCTCCTCCTGCTGACGATGCACCATGTGATCAGCGACGGCTGGTCGCTGCGGGTGCTGGCGCGGGAGCTGAGCGCCCTCTACGAGGCCGGCCTGGAGCGCCGCCCGTCCCCCTTGCCGGAGCTGGCGATCCAGTACGGGGACTACGCGGTCTGGCAGCGCGGCTGGCTCCGTGGGGAGGTGCTGGAGGCCGAGCTGGCCCACTGGCGGGCCCGCCTGGCCGGTGCGCCTCCGGTGCTCGACCTGCCGCTCGATCGCCCGCGGCCGGCGGTAATGAGCTCGCGCGGCGCGAGCCGGGCCCTGGCTCTGCCCCCCGCTCTGCTGCCGCTCCTGCGGGCGCTGGCGCGCCGGCAGGGGGTGACCCTGTTCATGGCCGTCCTGGCCGCCTTTCAGGCTCTGCTGGCCCGCATCAGCAATACCGACGACGTGAGCGTCGGATCGCCGGTCGCCGGCCGCGGCCAACTGCGGACCGAGGGGCTGATCGGGTTCTTCGTCAACACGCTGGTGCTGCGTACCGACCTCTCCGGCGCGCCGTCGTTCGCGGAGCTGCTCGCGCGGGTCCGGGAGACCTCTCTGGCCGCCTATGCCCATCAGGACCTGCCGTTCGAGAAGCTGGTCGAGGAGCTCCACCCGCGGCGCGACCTGAAGCTTGCGCCGCTCTACCAGGTCTCGTTCGTTCTGGACAGCGATCCGCTCCCCGCGTTGCGGCTGGGCGACGTCGAGGCGTCCCTCTGGCCCCTGGAGACAGAGATCGAGAAGTTCGACCTGAGCCTCACGTTGGGAGTCGGTGCGGAAGGTCTCTCCGGAGCGATCGGCTTCCGCTCCGACCTGTTCGACGGCACGACGATCGAGCGCCTGGCCGGGTCTTTCGCACGCTTGCTGGCCGGTGCCGTGGCGGCGCCGCAGCAGCGCCTGCCGGAGCTGCCGCTGCTCTCGGAGGAGGAGCGGCAGCAGCTCCTGCGGATCGGAGACGGGGAAGGGGAGAGCTATCCGCGGGAAGCGACGCTCTACGATCTGTTCGCCGAGCAGGCGGCGCTCTCGCCCGATGCCGTGGCCCTGGCCGGCGATGGCACCGCCCTCACCTATGGCGAGCTCGCCCGCCAGGCCACCCGTTGGGCGCGCCGGTTGCGCGTCCTGGGCGTCGGTCCGGAGGTGCGGGTGGCGCTTTGTCTCGACCGCACTCCCGCCCGGGTGGTGGCGACGCTCGCCGTGCTCGCGGCCGGTGGCGCCTATGTGCCGCTGGACCCCGCCTACCCGCGGGAGCGGCTGGCCTTCCTGCTGCGGAGCAGCGCCGCCCCGGTGCTGGTCACCGAGGAGCGCTGGCTGCCGATGTTGTCGGAGATATTGTCGGAGCTGCCGGACATCAAGGCGGCGGTGCTCTGTCTGGACGGCACGGCGGCGGGGGAGGAGGAGGAGGGGAGGGAAGCGGCCCTGCCCGCGGTGGCTGCCACAGGTCTGGCCTACGTGATGTACACCTCGGGCTCGACGGGCGAGCCGAAGGGGGTCGCGGTGACGCACCGGGGAGTGGTGCGGCTCGTGCGGGGGACCGGTTATGCCCGGTTCGGCCCCGACGAGACCTTGCTCCTGTATGCCCCCTATGCGTTCGACCCCTCGACGCTGGAGCTGTGGGGGGCGCTCCTCCACGGCTCCCGCCTGGTGATCCCGCCGCCCGGTGTGCTGACGACCGCTGAGCTGGGCGAGGTGCTGAAGAGAGAGGGGGTGACCACGCTGTGGTTGACCACCGGGCTGTTCCGGCAGATGGTGGAGGAGAATCTGGGGGCGCTCTCCGGAGTGCGCCAGCTGCTGACCGGTGGCGACGTGCTGCCGGTGGCGCACGCCCTCCGGGTGCTCGCCGAGCTCCCCGAAACCCGCCTGATCAACGGCTACGGGCCGACCGAGAACACCTGCTTCACCTCCTGCCACACGGTGCGCGACGCGGCCGAGCTGGACCCCTCGGTGCCGGTGGGACGCCCGATCGCCCACACCTGGGTCGCGGTCCTGGACCGTTATCAGATGCCGGTGCCGCCGGGAGTCGCCGGAGAGCTGTGCACGGGAGGGGACGGCCTGGCGCGCGGCTATCTGGATCGTCCGGACCTCACGGCGGAGCGCTTCCTGCCGGACCCGGAGGGGAGGGAGGCGGGCGGGCGCCTATACAGGACCGGCGACCTGGTGCGTTGGCGCCGGTCGGGAGACCTCGAGTTCCTCGGCCGGATCGACGCGCAGGTCAAGGTGCGGGGCTTCCGGGTCGAGCCGGGAGAGATCGAGACGGCCCTGATGGCCCACCCGCGGCTGAGCAGCGCGGTGGTGCTGGCGCAGCGGGAGGAGGCCGGGGGGCACCGGCTGGTGGCTTATGTGGTGGCCGCGGCCGCCGCGGCTACCGCAGCCAGCGCGCCGGAGCCGTCCGAGCTGCGCGATTTCCTGCGCCAGCGGCTGCCCGAGTTCATGGTGCCGTCCGCCTGGGTCTCCCTGCCGGCCCTGCCTCTGACCGCCAAC
>JBDSHF010000406.1:0-3211 GCA_039918595.1 Thermoanaerobaculia bacterium | reverse complement strand
CCGAACAATCCGGCGGCGCCACCGAGGAGGATCAGGAAGGCCACCTGCCGCGGGTTCAGGAAATCGAGGGCCAGGAGGGTGGCGAAGAGCGACGATCCACCCCCCCGCGCGTGCAGGAACTGGAAGGCCCCGAAGAGAGCGCCGCTCGCGAGCAGCCCGCCGAGCAGTCCCTGCAGCAGGCCCTCGACGTAGAAGGGACCGCGGATGAAGAACTCCGTCGCTCCCACCAGGCGCATGATCCCGGTCTCCTCGCTGTGCAGATAGGCGGTCAGCCGGATGACGCTGGCGATCGTGAAGATGGCCGCTCCCAGCAGGCCGGCGACCAGCGCGATTCCCACCGCCCGCACCACCGCCACCGCCGTCTCGAGCTGGCCCAGCCACTCCCGGTCGTCGTCGATCAGCGTCACCTCGGGGCGGTGGCGCCAGTCCGCGAGCCACGCCTCGCGCCCGGGCGTGGCCGCCACCGTCCGCGAGTCGAGCCCGATCTCGAGCGAGGCCGGCAGCGGCTCCTCCTGCCAGCCGGCCACCAGGTCCGAGAGGCTGGGGAAGACCTCCTGGAAACGCTTGCGGGCCGCCGCCGCGCCGACCGGCTCGACCGAGCGGACCCCGGGGGCGCGCGCGGCCTCGGCGGCCAGCCGCCGCAGGTCCGCCTCCGAGGTCTCCGGCTTCAGGTAGATCACCACCCGCATCTCCCCCCGCCAGCGCTCGACCGAGGCCGAGAGATTGCCGCTCACCAGCAGGAACGCGCCGCCGATGAACAGGCTCACCGCGATCGTCAGCACCGCGAGCAGGCTCACCTTCCACCCCCGCAGCAGGTTGATCCCGGCCTCGCGGAAAAAGTAGCGGAGCGCCTGGAGGATGCTCACTTAGAAGCGCTCCTCGGGGGGAGCTTCGGAGGCCGGCGATTCAGGGGCGGCGTCCGAGGAGTCGGGAAAGTCCGGGATCGAGGCCTCGGCGGTCCCCGCCATGGGATCGAGGACGGGGGGATCGGTGCCGATCAGCTCCTGGTCCAGGATCAGGCGGCCGCGATCCAGCGTCAGCACCCGCCGCCCCACCCGCTGGATGGTGTCGCGGTCGTGGGTGGCGAGGATCACCGTCGTCCCCCGCAGATTGACCTCCAGGAACAGCCGCAGGATCTCCCGCGAGAGGTCGGGGTCGAGGTTGCCGGTGGGCTCGTCGGCGATCAGGATGTCCGGATCGTTGATCAGCGCCCGGGCGATGGCGACCCGCTGCTGCTCGCCGCCGGAGAGCTCGGGCGGAAAGGCGTTCAGGCGATGGGCGAGCCCCACCCGGCGCAGCGCCTGGTAGGCCATCTTCTTCTGATCCTGGGTGTCGACCCCGAGGACCCGCGGCAGATAGGTGACGTTCTCGAAAATCGTCTTGCGCGGGATCAGGCGGAAATCCTGGAAAACGACGCCGATCGTCCGCCGCAGGTAGGGGATCTTGCTGCGCGGGATCGAGGAGACGTTGCGGCCGTTGACCACGATCTGCCCGGAGGAGGGAGTCTCCTCGCGGAAGATCATCCGCAGCAGCGTCGTCTTGCCGGCGCCGCTCGCGCCGGTCATGAAGACGAACTGGCCGCGCGGGATCTCGAACGTGACGTCGTCGAGGGCCGACTGCCCCCCGGGATACTGCTTGCTGACGTGGAAGAACTGGATCAAGGGAAAGCCGGAAGCCTATTCAGCCGAGCCCGCGACCGGCTCCCGCTCCAGCGGTACCTGATCGAGCGCCTGACGCATGAGCTGCTGCACGATCTTCGGCTCGGCGCGGCCGCCCGACAGCTTCATCACCTGGCCCACCAGGAAGCCGACGATCTGGACCTTGCCGGCCCGGTACTGCGCCGCCTGGGCTGGGTTCTGCTCGATCACCTCGTCGATCCAGCGCTCGATTTGCGAGGTGTCGGAGACCTGGGCCAGTCCGAGCCGCTCGACCGCCGCCGCCGGATCGCCGCCGGTCGGCGCCACCGCCGCGAAGACCTCCTTGGCAGCGCTGTTCGAGATCTTCCCGGCGTCGACCATCGCGACCAGGGCGGCGAGGCGCTCGGGGGCGATCGTTCCGTCCAGCTCCACCTTGCGCTCCTTGACGTCGCGCAGCACCTCGCCCTGCACCCAGTTGGCGATCCCCTTGGGCCAGTTGGCGATCCCCTTGGGATTATCGGGCAGCGCCGCGACCGCGGCCTCGTAATAGTCGGCCAGCTCGCGCGAGGCGGTGAGCACCTGGGCGTCGGCGGCCGGCAGGCCGTACCGCGCCGCGAGCCGCGCCCGCCGATGCCAGGGGAGCTCGGGGAGGGCGGCGCGGATCGCCTCCAGCCGCTCCGCCGTCACCACCAGCGGCGGCAGGTCGGGATCGGGAAAATAGCGGTAGTCGTGCGCCTCCTCCTTGGACCGCATCAGCCGCGTCGTGCCGGTGGTCGCGTCGAAGCTCCGGGTCTCCTGCGCCACCCGGCCACCGGACTCGATCAGCGCGGTCTGGCGCTCGATCTCGTGCTCGATCGCCCGCGCGACATTGCGGAAGGAGTTGAGGTTCTTGACCTCGGCCTTGGTGCCGAGCCGGGTCTCGCCGCGGCGGCGCACCGAGACGTTGGCGTCGCAGCGCAGGCTCCCCTCCTCCATGTTGCCGTCGCTCGTCCGCGTATAGAGGAGGAGCTGATGGAGGGTCTGGAGATAGTCCTGCGCCTCCGAGGCGCTCGCCATGTCCGGCCGCGAGACGATCTCGACCAGCGGCACGCCGCAGCGGTTGAAGTCCACCAGGCTCTGCCCCGGCAGCGCGCCGCCCCCCGGTGCCTCGTGCAGGAGCTTGCCGGCGTCCTCCTCGAGATGGAGGCGCTCGAGGCGCACCTGCTTGTCGGATTGCGCCAGCGGCACCAGGCCGTCCTCCGCCAGCGGGCGGTCGAACTGGCTGATCTGATAGCCCTTGGGGAGGTCCGGATAGAAGTAGTTCTTGCGGGCGAAGACCGAGGTCTCGCGGACCGTGAACCCCAGCGCCAGCGCCAGCCGCACCGCGAGGTCGACCGCCTGATGGTTCGGCACCGGCAGCGTGCCGGGATAGCCCAGGCAGACCGGGCAGACGAGCGTATTCGGAGCCGCCCCGAACCGGTTGGGGCAGCGGCAGAACATCTTCGTCTCGGTCAGGAGCTGGACATGGACCTCCAGCCCGATCACCGCCTCGTAGTCAGGGTGCGTCATGCGGGATCGAGTTTACCGCAGGCCGG
>JBDSHF010000405.1:0-21400 GCA_039918595.1 Thermoanaerobaculia bacterium | reverse complement strand
GAAGTTCTTGCCGATGCAGGCGTCCTTGGTCTCGAGGAAGGCGAAGGTGTCGCCCACCGCCTCGCCGGTGCCCTTGTCGGAGGAGGCGCCGCCGGAGTTGGTGTCCATCCCGTGGCCCCATTCGTGGAGGAACACGGCCGCGATCTCACCCGTGTTGGAGCAGCCGCCGCCGGAGCGGTAGAAGTTTACCGTCGAGCCGTTCCAGAAGGCGTTGCAGGTGCTGTTGATGTTCATGTTGGAGGTGAGCGTGCCGTTGAGCCAGGCGTTGCCGATGAGGAAGCTCGCCGCCTTGCGATTGATGTTCGTCAGGTGGTAGTAGCCGGAGCGGGTGGCGTGCGTGTTGCCGGCGCCGCCGGAGCCCGGGGTGGTGCAGTCGGTGCCGCCGCTGGAGCCGAAGGCGACGTTGCCGGTCGAGCTGTCGGCCTTGGAGATCGAACCGCAGGTGTCCGTCATCTTGATGTACTTGCCGTTCAGGGTGACGGTGGCCGTGCCGCCGCCGTAGGTGTAGTTGCCGGCGGCGTCGGTCACCTTGACCGTGCCGTTGGTGACGTTGGCGAAGGGGAAGCCGACGACGGTCTCCGGATCGGTGTTGGTGGTCGGATAGATGCCGCCCGTCACCTGGGCGTAGTAGTTGGCGTCGACGACCGAGAGGATGTGGCCGCTCTTGGCGTCCACCTTGGCCTGATAGGTGGCCGGATCGCCGGCGCGGCGGAGCTCTACCTCCCAGACCAGGAAATGGCTGTAGCCGCGGCCGGCCTCCCCCTCGTACCTCTGGGCCGGCCTCTCGCCCGCGGTCAGGGCCGGGACGAACTTCAGCGTCCCCGGATTGAGGAGCTCCTTGACCTCGTCGACCTGGAACCCGAGGGTGTGGACGACCGCCGCCAGCGCCGCCGCGCGGTCGATCCTCGGCTTGGCGCCGGTCCGCACCTCGGCCACCCGGTCGGCGCCGAACTGGACGATGTTGCCGTTGTTGATCCGGAAGTAGACCTTGGCGCCCTCGACCGGCACGCCGCGGTGGAACTGCTGGAATTCGACCGCCCAGAGCTGCTTGTCCTCGCCGGCGTTGACGGTGCTCCCGGCGTCGAGCCGGAGGTCGAAGCCCGAGACGTTCAGCAGCTCGGGGAACTCAGCCAGAAAGGCGCGCAGCTTGGCCTCGAGGTCGGCCACGGTGGGGCCACCGGCGTGAGCCAGCTTGAGGTCGGAGAGCACGAGCTTGTTGCCGCGGCCGGGCAGCAGCGGGATGCCGACCCCCTGGATCAGGTTCGGACGCTCCGCCCGCTTGTCCCAGCGCACCTCCCACTCATCCGACTGGAAGGCGAAGAAGCGCTGCATCGCGGGGTTGGCGAGGGCCTTTTGCGAGCCGCGGTGCTGGATCTCCAGCGAGGGCTGGACATCGAGCAGGGGGGACCCGAAGCCGCCGGCCAGGGCGATGGCGAGGGCCGCGTCGCGGTCGCTCTCCTCCGTCGGCACGAGCGCGGAGGCGAGGGCCGGGACCAGCAACAGCCCTGCCACGGTGAGAAGCAGGAACTTCGGCGAAAGCGAAAGCTTCCTCATACTTCCTCTCCTTTTAGGACAGCACATTGGACGAGATTCAATAATCAAGGTGCGCCAGGCAGGAGAGGCGAGCCGCCGAGGGAGCCCGCGAGACAGAATTTACAGTTCGGATACGAAAAACAGGTACTACTCGATGACGATTCCCTTGAGATCTTCCTCGGCTTCGGGGATCTGGATGTTCAGATCCTCGAGGGCTTTGACCAGGACGGTGGCCACCACCAGGTTGCGGTACCACTTCTTGTCGGCGGGCACGACGTACCAGGGGGCGTGCTTCTGGCTGGTGCGGGAGAGCGCCTCCTCGTAGGACTTCATGTACTCGTCCCAGAGCGCGCGGTCGGTGAGGTCCCCCTTGCGGAACTTCCACTGCTTCCGCGGATCGTCGAGGCGGGCCTGGAGGCGCTCCTTCTGCTCGTCCTTGCTGATGTGGAGGAAGAACTTGAGGACGGTGGTGCCGGTATCGGCGAGCAGGCGCTCGAAGCCGTTGATCTGGTCATAGCGCGCCTGCCAGACCTCGGGCGGGACCAGCTTCTGGACGCGCGCGACCAGCACGTCCTCGTAGTGGCTGCGGTTGAAGATCACCATCTCCCCGCGGCCGGGCACCCTGGCGTGCACCCGCCAGAGAAAATCGTGCTCGAGCTCCTCCTCGGTCGGAGCCTTGAAGGCGGCCACCCGCACGCCGAGGGGATTGACCCCCTCGAAGACGTGGCGGATCGTGCCGTCCTTGCCACTGGTGTCCATCCCTTGAAGCACCACCAGCACCCGGTGGCGGTTCTCGGCCCAGAGCGCCTCTTGCAGGACCTCGAGCCGGTCGTTGAGCTCCTGGAGGCGCTCGCCGGCGTCCTTGTGGCTGAACCCGGGCGTCGAGGCCGGGTCGAAATCGGAGAGGTCGATCTTGGCGTCCGGCTTGACGCGGAATTGTTTGGTCAGGGACATGCCTGGAGCCTAGCAGGCCCCTGGGGGTTGGTAAAGCATTCCGCGCCCCCGGTTCTGGCCGGCTGGAGCCCTGGACGATTGGATCATGCAGGATCGCTGCAATATTTCTCTCAACAGCCCGGGCGAGGTTACAGAGCGGTTATCAATGAAGCAGGATTCCGCCTGTCCACTCCGCGCTGTCCCGATTTGCCGCTGATCGCCACTATAGCTACAGGCAAGTTCACCGACGTCCAGAAGCTCTGAGCCATTTAGGAGTTGAGCTCGAATGAAGGTGGTTGTTGCTGGAATTATCTCTGGACGCAGGAAAGCGGGAGATCGGGATCAATCATGAGCGAGACGGCACAACGAGCACGCAATCTGACGCCTGAGCAGCTCTCCGATCTGGTCATGCGCCGGAAACAGCGCCGCGATGTGAGCTCGACCACGCTCGATGGAAAGACGATCGCCCGCCGCAATGCCGGCTGGGCGCCGCTCTCCTTCGCGCAGCAGCGTCTCTGGCTCCTCGATCAGCTCGAGCCGGGAAGCGCGGCCTACAATCTGGCCGTGCCGCTACGGGTGCGCGGCGCGCTGGATCCGGCCGTGATGGCGCAAAGCCTGTCCGAGATCGCTCGCCGACACGAGTCGATGCGAACTCACTTCGAGTTGCGCGGCGATGAGCCTGTCCAGGTGATCTCCCCTGCCGCGCCCTTTCCCCTGCCGCTGATCGACCTGTCTGGCCTGCCGGCGGCCGTCCGTGAGCCGGAAGGCTGGCGCCTCGCCCGTCGCGACGCCTCCACCGGCTTCGATCTCAGCCGGGGGCCGCTCGCCCGCTCCTGTCTCCTGCGCCTGGGCGGTGAGGAGCACCTGCTCCTGTTCTCCATGCACCACGTGATCTCGGACGGCTGGTCGTTCGGAGTGCTGTTCGGTGAGCTGTCGACTCTCTACAACGCGCTGGTGGCCGGCGCGCCGTCCCCGCTCGCGGAGCTGCCGATCCAGTACGCGGACTTCGCGCTCTGGCAGCGGGAGTGGCTCCGGGGCCCGGCGCTCCAGGAACAGCTCGCCTATTGGCGCCGGCAGCTCCATGGGGCCGCGGCGGCGCTCGAACTGCCGACAGACCACGTCCGTCCGACGACGCAGTCGCATCGCGGCGAGAACCTCCAGATGAGGATTCCCGGCCGCCTGGCGGCGAGTCTCCGCGAGCTCTCGCGCGGCCGCCGCGTAACTTTTTTCATGACGCTGCTCGCCGCGTTCACGGTTCTGCTGCACCGCTGGGCGGGCCAGGAAGACGTGGTGGTGGGCTCTCCCAGCGCCGGCCGGCAGCGGGTGGAGACGGAGGGGCTGATCGGCTTTTTCCTCAACACCCTGGTGTTGCGCACCGATCTGGGTGGGAACCCCAGCTTCCTCGCCCTGCTGGAGCGGGTGCGCGAGGTGGTCCTCGGCGCCTACCGCTATCAGGAGGTGCCGTTCGAGAAGCTCCTGGAGGAGCTCGAGGTCGAACGGCAACTCAGCCGCCCGCCGCTCTTCCAGGTGCTGTTCAACATGATCACGCTACCGGAGATGAGGCTCGACCTCCGCGGCCTGCGGGTCGAGATGATGGGAGCGCCCGAGACGCCTGCCAAGTTCGACTTCACGCTCTACGTGGAGGAGAGGGGCGGGGAGCTGGTCTGCGACCTGCTCTATAACTCCGACCTCTTCGACCCCGCCCGGATGGAGGCGCTGCTCGCCGAGTACCTCCACCTCCTCGGGCAGGTGGCCGTCGCGCCCGAGACCCCGATCGAGGCCCTGTCGCTGGTCGCGCCGGAGATCGCCGCGGTGCTGCCCGACCCGCGCCGGCCGCTCCTCGCCGCCCCCTGGCCGGGGCCGGTCCACGAGCGGCTTTCGTTCCACGCCGCGCGCGCGCCGGAACGGGAGGCGGTGAGGGATGGCCTGGAGAGCTGGTGCTATGGAGAGCTCGAGGCGGGTTCGAACCGGCTCGCGCATCGTCTGCTCGAGTCCGGAGTCGGACGCGGGGACATTGTGGCCATTTATGCCCACCGCAGCGCCTCGCTGGCCTGGGCGGTCTTCGGCACTCTGAAGGCGGGAGCCGCTTTTCTGATCCTCGATCCGGCCTACCCGGCCGCGCGCCTGCTGGAGTACCTGCGGATCGCCCGCCCCGTGGCCTGGCTGGCCGTACGGGAGTGCGGCGATACGCCGGCCGAGGTGGAAGAGCTGATCGCGACCCTCGCGCCGCGTCTGCGTCTCGAGCTTCCACCGCTCTCGCAGGCGACCGCGGAGGAGCGGCTGGCCGGCTATCCCGCGACGCCTCCCAAGGTCACCGTGGAGCCCGGCGACCTCGCCTGCATCGGCTTCACCTCCGGCTCGACCGGCCTCCCCAAGGGGGTGGCTGGCCTGCACGGCGCCCTGGCGCAGTACCAGCCCTGGTGGGCGGAGCGTTTCGAGCTGGGTGAGGAGGAGCGCTTCGGGATGCTCTCGGCGCTCTCCCACGATCCGTTGCAACGAGACCTGCTGACGCCGGCCTGGGTGGGGGCGAGCCTGTTCATTCCCGATCCGGAGCGCATGGGAGAGCCGGGGTGGCTGACCTCCTGGCTCGCCCGCGAGGAGATCTCCGTCCTTCACCTCACACCCGCCATGCTGGAGTTGGTGGTCGGCGAGGAGTCGGAGCCCGTCCTGCCGCGTCTCCGCCATGCCTTCGTGGTCGGCGACCTGCTGCGGCGCGGCGAGGTGACGCGGTTGCAGCGGATCGCACCGGCCGTCACCTGCGTCAACCTCTATGGCTCGACGGAGACCCAGCGCTCGGTCAGCTACTCGGTGATCCCGCGCTCCGGCGCCGGCAAGGAGACGCTGCCGCTCGGGATCGGAATACCCGGCGTCGAGCTGCTGGTGCTCAACCCGGCCGGGGAGTTGGCCGGCGTCGGCGAGATCGGCGAGATCCACCTGCGCAGTCGCCGGCTCGCCCGCGGATATCTGGACGATCCGCAACTGACGGCGGAGCGGTTCCTCGCCAATCCGTTCCGGCCGGCCGGCGAGGACCCCGACGACCGGCTCTATCGGACCGGTGACCTCGGCCGCTACCGTCCGGACGGCGAGGTCGAGTTCGCCGGCCGCGCCGATCAGCAGGTCAAGATCCGCGGCTTCCGCATCGAGCCCGGTGAGATCGAGGCGGTGTTGCGCGGCCACCCCGCGGTGTGCGAGGGCGTGGTGGTGGTCCGCGGCGAGGTGGAGAAGCGCCTGGTCGCCTATCTCGCACCGGCCGCCGGCGCGGTCCCCGCCGCGAAGCTGCGCGCCTTCCTGGCCGACCGGCTCCCCGACTACATGATCCCCGCCGCTTTTGTCTGGCTCGACGCGCTGCCGCTGACGCGTACCGGCAAGGTGGACCGCCGCGCCCTGCCCGAGCCTGCCATGGAGCCGCCGGAGGGTGGCACGGCGCCTCACACGGCGGTTGAGGAGCTGATCGCCGGCATCTGGGGAGATCTGCTGGAGCGGGAGCCGGAGACGATCGGCGTCAACGACAACTTCTTCGACCTCGGCGGCCACTCCCTGCTCGCCACCCGGGCGCTGTCGCGCATGCGGGGGGCGCTCGGCGTGGCGGTCTCGCTGCGCACCCTGTTCGAGACGCCGACCGTCGCCGGCCTCGCCGAGGAAGTCGAGCGGCGGCTCGGGGATGCGCTCACGGTGGCGTCCCCGCTCGTGCCGGTGCCGCGCGGCGAAGGGATCGCCATCCCGCTCTCCTTCACCCAGCAGCGGATGTGGATCCTCGACCAACTGGAGCCCGGGAGCTTCGCCTACAACCTGACCACGGCGCTGCGGCTCCACGGCCGGCTGGAGATCGCGACCTTCGGTTCCGCGCTGGCTGAGATCGTCCGTCGCCACGAGGCCCTGCGCACCGTCTTCGCCGCCGGCGACGACGGTGAGCCCCGGCAGGTGATCCTGCGGGTGGAGGAGCCGCGGCTCCCGGTGATCGACCTCGCCACCCTGCCGGCCCCCCAGCGCGCCGCGGAGGCGGAGCGGCTCGCCGCCGAGGACGCCCTGCGCCCGTTCGATCTCGCCCGTGGGCCGTTGCTGCGCGCCACCCTGCTTCGCCTGGCCGAGCGGGAGCATGCCCTGCTGCTCGCCTTCCACCACATTGTCACCGACGGCTGGTCGATGGGCATCTTCACGCGGGAGCTGACCGAGCTCTACCGGGCCTTCGCCGCCGGCGCTCCGTCGCCGCTGCGCAGTCTGCCGTTCCAGTACGCGGACTTCGCGGTCTGGCAGCGCCGCTGGCTGCGGGAGGATGTGCTGGCAGATCAACTGCGCTACTGGATGCAGCATCTGGCCGGCGCGCCCGCGGTGCTGGAGCTGCCCGCCGACCGCCCGCGACCCGCCGTTCAGAGCCATCGCGGCGGCCGGCGCTGGCTGACCCTGCCGCGCGAGCTCTCCGCCCGTCTGGCGGCGGACAGCCGGCGGCTGGAGGTCACTCCGTTCATGGTCCTGCTCGCCACCTTCGGAGCCCTGCTGGGCCGTTACAGCGGCGAGGAGGATCTCGTGGTCGGTATGCCGATCGCCAACCGCGGCCGCCACGAGTTGGAGGAGCTGATCGGCTTCTTCGCCAACACCCTGGCCCTGCGGATCAACGCCGGCGGCGATCCGACGTTCGTGGCTCTGGCCCATCGTGTCCGCGAGGCCGCGCTGGGCACCTACGCCCATCAGGACCTTCCCTTCGAGCGGTTGGTGGACGAGCTGCAGCCGGAGCGGAATCTCGGCCACGCGCCGATCTTCCAGGTGATGCTCACCCTTCAGAACGCTCCGCCGCCCGTGCTGGAGCTGGGGGATCTGACCTTCAGCGCCCTGGAGGTCGAGGAGGGGCGGGCGCAGTTCGATCTCTCGCTCGTCCTGATGGAGAGCGCCGGGGACCTGGTCGCCCGGCTGGAGTACAGCTCTGACCTCTACGACGCGGCGACCGCCGAGCGGATGCTCCGCCATTTCGGAGTCCTGCTCGCCAGCGTCTCGGCGGCGCCGCGCTCCCGGATCTCCGCGTTGAGCCTGCTCTCGGAGGCGGAACGGCATGAGCTGCTCGTCACCTGGAACGACACCCGGATCGACTTTCCCGAGGAGCTGACGGTTCCCGAGCTGTTCGAGGCCACCGCCCGGCGCTCTCCCGGGGCGGTGGCGGTCTCTCAGGATGGCCAGGCCATTCTCTACGGAGAGCTGGAGGAGCGTGCCAACCGGCTCGCCCGCCGGTTGCTCGAGCTGGGCGTCGGCCCGGAGGTCAGGGTCGGCCTCTGCCTCCAGCGCACGCCGGAGATGCTGGTCGCCCTCCTGGCCGTGCTCAAGGCCGGCGGCGCTTATGTGCCGCTCGACCCGACCCATCCGCGCGAGCGTCTCGGCTGGATCCTGGAGGACGCGAAGGCACCGGTCCTGCTGGTCGACCGCGCCTCGCTCGCCGCCCTGCCGGAGCACGGCGCGGTGGTGATCGATCCCGCGGATGCCGCGAATGCCGCGAATGCCGTAAACGATCCTGCCGCCGCCGAGGCCTGCCGGCCGCTGCCGCGGCGCGCCCTGCCGGAGAACCTGGCCTACGTGATCTACACCTCCGGCTCCACCGGTCGACCCAAGGGGGTGGCGGTACGCCACCGCGGAGTCGTCAACTATCTGTCGTCGATGGCCCGCCGTCCGGGGATGACGGAGAGCGACACGGTGCTGGCGCTGACCACGCTCTCGTTCGACATCCATGTCACCGAGCTGCTCCTGCCGCTGGCCGTCGGCGCGCGGATCGAGCTGATCGACCGCGAGACCGCGACCGATCCTGAACGTCTCGGAGCGGTGGTCGAGTCGGCGGAAGTGACGATGATGCAGGCCACGCCGGCCACCTGGACGCTGCTTCTCGAGGCGGGGTGGAGCGGCCGGCGGGGGCTCAAGGTGCTGGCGGGCGGAGAGGCGCTGCCGGCCAGCCTGGCCGGGCGGCTTCTGGAGAAGGTCGGCTCCCTCTGGAACGTCTATGGACCGACCGAAACGACCGTCTGGTCGGCTCTGCACCCGGTGACCGCGGAAGAGGGGCGGATCCCGATCGGCCGGCCGCTCGCCAATACCACCATCCACCTGCTCGACGCCGGTGGCGGCCCGGCGCCGGTGGGCGTCGGCGGCGAGCTGTGTATCGGTGGCGAGGGGCTGGCCCGCGGTTACCATGATCGGCCGGACCTCACGGCCGAGCGTTTCATCCCCGATCCCTTCGGCTCTCCGGGCAGCCGCATCTATCGTACGGGGGACCTGGCACGCCGTCGGCCCGGCGGCGACCTGGAGTTCCTGGGACGCATCGATCATCAGGTCAAGATCCGCGGCTTCCGCATCGAGCTCGGCGAGATCGAGGCCGCCCTGCTGGAGCTGCCCGGGGTGGCGCAGGCGGCCGTGGTGGTGCGCGAGGAATCGATGGGGGACCGCCGCCTGGTCGCCTTCCTGAGCCTCTCGCCGGGAGCCGCGCCGGCTGCCGCCGAGTTGCGGGCGGGACTCCTGGAACGCCTGCCCGACTACATGGTTCCGGCAAGCTTCGTTCCTCTCGCGGCCCTGCCGCTATCGCCGAGCGGCAAGATCGACCGCCGTGCCTTGTCGCGAAAGGCACTCGATCCGGCGCTCGCCGAGGCCGGGGAAGAGAGAGAGTACGCGGCTCCCCGCGACAGTACGGAGAGCGCCCTGGCGGCCCTCTGGGCCGAGCTCCTCGGCCGTGAGCGTGTCGGCATCCACGACAAGTTCTTCGATCTGGGTGGCGACTCGATCCTCACTATCCGGCTGGTGGCGCGGGCGCGGAAAGAGGGGATCCGTTTCTCGCCGCGCCAGCTCTTCCAGCATCAGACCATCGCCGCCCTGGCGCCGGTCGTCGTCTTCGACGCTCCGGCATCAGGACCGCGGCCGGCCACGTCCCACCAGCGCCGTCTTCTGGCGCTCGAGCCGGCGATCCTGCGGCGGTGGAATGAGGCGGTTCTGATCGTCCTTCCCCCCGGAGCCGACGAGCCGGACGTCGCGGCCGCGCTCGCCGCCCTGGCACAGCGGCACGAGTCCCTGCGGTTCCGCTTCCTGCCGGGCGACGGCGGATGGAACCTGGAGATCGCGCCCTCCGAGGAGCCGGTGACGATCGAGCGGCTCGATCTCGCCGGTCTGCCGGACCGTCCGGTGGTGACGATTCTGGCCGAGGAGGAGCGCGACCGCATCGACCTCGTCGTCCGTCCCTGGACGGCCACCCGCTTCCACCTGGGAGGAGGAGAGCCCGATCTCCTGCTGTTCGCCGTCCACCGCCTGGCGGCCGACGGCTTTTCGCTGGAGTCGCTGCTGCACGATCTGCGGTCCCTCCTCGGGGCGGAAGCCGCCCCGGTCTCGATTCCCCACCCTGTCGACGACGGGCTCATGACCGAGCTCTCCGCCGAAGAGACCAGCGCCCTGTTCGGCGAGGTCGCTTCGCAGTACGGCATCACACCCGAGGAGCTCCTCGCCACCTCGCTGGTGCAGGCGATGGTGACCTGGAACGGCGCGCGCCAGGTCGATCTGGAGGTAGAGGTCCGCCCGCCGGGAGAGCCTGGGGCGATGGCCGGGTCTCTCGGTTTCCTGGTCGCCTTGCGGGCGGAGGTCGAGAAGGAATCGGCGCCGACGCTCAAGCGAATCAAGGACGAGCTGCGGCGGGCTGCTGCCGAGAGCGCCGGCGAGGCGTCGCCTTCCGAGCCTGCGATCGTTCTGCGCTGGCGGGGGCGTCTCGATGCCGGCACATTGCGGCCGCGCCCTGTCTTCGCCACCGGCCGGACCCTCGAGGCGGTCGCCGGCATCGTTGAAGGAAGACTTCGGATCGACTGGGCCTACGCCGAAGGAGAGCACCGGCCCGGCGCCGTCCGGGTTCTGGCCGATACCGCGGCCTCGGCGTTGCGCGCATGGATTCACCACCGGCCGGCGACGGAAGCGGCGAGCCTCACTCCGTCCGACTTTCCCGCTGCCGCCGGGCTGACTCAGGGAGAGCTCGATGACCTGCTCGCCGAGCTCGCGATCGATTAGGGGATAACTTGGTCGAGACGATCATTCAGCCGGCTTCGGAGAGGGGACCGCTCACCGCCGCCCCCGGGGCCACCCCGGCGGCGGGCTCAAGCGAGGCGCCTGCGCTCTCCGTGATGGAGAGCCACTTGCTGCTGGCTGAGTGGTGCGATACCGCGCGGGAGTACCCGCTGGTGCCGTTGGTTCATGAGCTCGTCGCGGAGCAGGCACGCCTCTTCCCTGAGACGATCGCGGTGGTCGACGGCGATCGGAGCCTGACTTACAGCGAGCTCGACGCCCGCGCGAACGGCCTCGCCCAGCGTCTGTCGGCCGAGGGGGTCGGGCCGGAGGCGCGAGTGGCCGTGCTGGCCGCACGTTCGGTCGAGCTGGTGCTGGCGGAGCTCGCCGTGCTCAAGGCGGGCGGCTGCTACGTGCCGATCGATCCGCGATTCCCGCGCCAGCGACAGGAGTTCATGCTCGCGGACTGCCGGGCCTCGGTGGTACTGGTCCACCCGGACCTGGCGCCTCAGCTCGCGGCGAGCCGGTTGACGGTCCTGAGCCTGAAGATCGACGAGATCCCCCGCGCCGTCGCCCCCACGACCGGCGTCGGACCGGAGAACCTCGCCTATGTCATCTATACCTCGGGCTCGACCGGCCAGCCCAAGGGGGTCGAGATCGAGCATGCCTCGCTGATCCGGCTGATCCGCTGGCATCTGGAGATCTACGGGTTCGCCCCCGGCGACCGGGCGACCCTGTTCTCCGGTCCCTCGTTCGACGTCTCGGTCTGGGAGGTCTGGTCCTGTCTCGCCGCCGGCGCGAGCCTCCACATCCCCGAAGAGGAGTGCCGGGCCTCGGCGCCGCGGATGATCCGCTGGCTCGCCGAGCACGCGATCACCCACGGAGTGGTCTCCACACCGCTCGCCGAGCTGATGATCGGCGAGCGGTGGCCGGAGGGGATCCCGCTGCGCACCCTGACCACCGGCGGCGATCGCCTCCGCCAGTGGCCGGGTACCGACTTCCCGTGCCCAATCTTCAACATCTACGGACCCACCGAGGGGACGGTCGTCACCACCTGCTTCGTCCTCCATCCGGGCGCCGCCTGGGAAGGGGTGCTGCCGCCGATCGGCCGTCCGCTCGCCAACATCCAGGTCTATCTCCTCGATCCCGGCTTTCGTCCGGTCTCCTTGGGAGAGTCCGGCGAGCTCTGGATCGGCGGCGGTGGTCTCGGGCGCGGGTATCTGGAACGGCCGGAGCTGACCGCCGAGAAGTTCGTGCCCGATCCTTTCGCCGGCGAGCGGAACGAGGCCGGCGCCCGGTTGTACCGGACCGGCGACCTAGCCCGGTACCACCCCGACGGCAACCTGGAGTTCCTCGGTCGCATCGACTTCCAGATCAAGATCCGCGGCTTCCGGATCGAGCCGGGGGAGATCGAGGCCGAGCTGGTCGCCCACCCCGGAGTCCGCGAGGCCTCCGTCCTGCCGCATGACGGGCCGGGAGGCACCCGCCTGGTGGCCTACCTGGCGGCTGATGGGCCGGCTCCGGAGACTGCGGAGATCCGCGATTTCCTCAGCGCCAGACTGCCGGAGTACATGGTGCCGTCGGCGTTCGTCTGGGTGGACGCGCTGCCGCTGACCCCCAATGGCAAGGTCGACCGCCGCGTGCTGGCGGCGATCCCCGTGGAGCTCGCCTCGACCGTTTCCTATGTCGCTCCGCGGACTCCTACAGAGGAGGCGCTGGCGGGAATCTGGAAGGACCTTCTGGGCCTGGAGAGACTGGGAATCCGGGATCCGTTCCTGCACCTCGGTGGCCAATCCCTGATGGCCGTGCAGGTGCTCTCCCGGGTCCGTTTCCGGTTCGGTGTCGATCTTCCCGTGCGGTCGCTGTTCGACTTCCAGACGGTGGAAGCGCTGGCCGCGGAGATCGATCGGAAGGCGCCGGAGCGGAAACTGCCGAAGACAGGGACCTGTCGGCTGCTGGCTCCGCGGCTCCGCGGCCCGGAGCTGCCCCTCTCTTTCGCCCAGCAGCGTCTCTGGTTCCTCGATCGCCTGCAACCGGGCTCGGCGAGCTACAACATGCCGACGGCTTACAGGCTGCGGGGCCGCGTAGAGCCCGGAGCACTGGCCGCCGCCTTGGGGGAGATCGTGCGCCGCCACGAGGCGTTGCGCACCCGGTTCGCCACGGGTGCGACGGGGCCCGTTCAGAGGGTCGACCCCGTGGCGAGCCCGGTCCTGCCGCAGATCGACCTCGAAGGGCTGCCAGGGACCGCACGAGCCGGCGAGGAGTTGCGGTTGATCCATGCGGAAGCCTTGCGGCCGTTCGACCTCGAACGCGGCCCGCTGCTGCGCCCGCTGCTGGTACGCAACGCGGCGGACGAGTGGGTCCTGCTGCTGTCGATGCACCACATCGTCTCGGACGGCTGGTCGATGGGAGTGCTGCTGCGCGAGCTGGATGCCCTCTACAGGGCGGCTTTCTCAGGAGAGCCCTCGCCGCTGCCGGAGTTGCCGGTCCAGTACGTGGACTACGCGCTCTGGCAGCGGGACTGGCTCCAGGGCGAGGTTCTGGAGAGCCAGCTCGGCTACTGGCGGCAGCGGCTCGCCGGTCATCCGCCGACCCTGGAGTTGCCGGCGGACCGGCCGCGGCCGGCGGTGCAGAGCTTCCGCGGCGCGACCGAGCTCCTGTCGTTGGGAACCGAGCTGTCGGAGCGGCTGCGGGCGCTGAGCCGGCGCGGCGACGCGCCGCTCTTCATGTCGCTGTTCGCGGGGTTCCTGGAGCTGCTCCACCGCTATACGGGGCAGACCGACCTTCTGGTGGGCACCCCCACCGCGGGCCGCGGGCGGATGGAGCTGGAAGGACTGATCGGGTTCTTCGTCAACACCCTGGTGCTGCGCACCGACGTCTCGGGAGATCCGACGTTCCTGGAACTGCTGGACCGGACGCGGGAGACGGCGCTGGGCGCTTACACCCACGCGGACCTTCCTTTCGAGCGATTGGTCGAGGAGCTGGCTCCGGAGCGCGACCTCAGCCGTACGCCGGTGTTCCAGGTGATGTTCTCGCTGCAGCCGTCAACGGCCGCGTCGCCGACGATCGGCGGTTTCGAGGTCGAGGAGCTTTCGCTGACGGCCGACTCGGCCAAGTTCGATCTCACGCTCTATCTGACCGAGACGTCGGGAGAGATCGCCGGCGGCATCGAGTACGACGTCGAGCTGTTCGACCCGACGACGGTCCGCCGCCTCGCCCGCCACCTGGAGATCCTGCTGGCGGGGGCGGCGGCGGCGCCGGAGAGCCGGCTGTCCGACCTGCCCCTGCTGTCGGCGGGGGAGCGGGTCGAGCTGGTGGAGTGGAACGCCACGGACCGCTCCTATCCCTGGGCGCCAGTCCACGAGCTGTTCGCGGAGCATGCCCGACACCGGCCGGAGGCGCTGGCGGTGGCTGCCGGGGATCGGCGGCTGACCTATGGCGAGCTGGAGGGGCGAAGCAACCGTCTGGCCCATCATCTGCGGTCGCTGGGGGTAGGTCCGGACGTGGTGGTGGGGATCTGCGCCGAGCGCACGGTGGAGCGGGTGGTGGGGATCGTGGCGGTGCTCAAGGCGGGCGGCGCCTACGCCTCCTTCGATCCGGCCTACCCACCGGAGCGCTTGGCGCTGGCGATGGAAGACGCTCGAGCACCGGTGTTGCTGACCGAGAGCGGCTTGCTCGGCAGGATTCCGGAGTCCGCCGCCGTCACGATCTGCCTGGACCGGGACCTCGACGGATGGGTCGGGGATGAATCGCGGCCGCCGGTGATGGCGGTCGATCCGGACTACCTCGCCTATGTGATCTTCACCTCGGGCTCGACCGGCCGTCCGAAGGGGGTGGCGGTGCCGCACCGGGGGCTGTCAAACCTCGTGCGGTGGCACCACGAGACCTATGGGTTGGTGCCGGAGGACGTGGGGACGCAGGTGGCGAGCCCGGCCTTCGACGTCTCGGTGTGGGAGATGTGGCCTTTCCTCGCCGGCGGCGCCGCCCAGAGCATTCCGGACGAGGAGACGCGCCTTTCCCCAGCCCGCATGGTGAGCTGGTGGAAGCGGGCGGGGGTCACGCTCGCCTTCCTGCCCACGCCCTTGGCCGATGGCATCCTGAGCGAGGAGATGCCGGCGGACCTGCCGGTGCGCTGCCTGGCGGTCGCCGGAGATCGGCTGCACAGGCCGGCGCGCCCGGGCACGCCGTTCGAGCTGTCGAATTTCTACGGCCCGGCGGAATACAGTGTGGCGACGACGATGGCGATCGTGCCGGCCGGAGGCCGGGTGACGATCGGCCGCCCGCTGGCCAACACGCGGATTCATGTGCTGGACGCTTCCGGCCGGCCGGTGCCGGTCGGCGTGCCGGGGGAGCTGTACATCGCCGGTGTGGGGCTGGCACGGGGCTATCTCTGGCGTCCGGAGCTGACGGCGGAGCGCTTCCTGCCCGATCCCTCCACGCCGGCCGACCAGCCGGGCGAGCGGATGTACCGCACCGGCGATCTCGTCCGCTGGCTGCCGGACGGCGATCTCGACTTCCTGGGCCGTCTCGACCACCAGGTGAAGATCCGTGGCATGCGGGTGGAGCTGGGAGAGATCGAATCGGTGCTGGACCGCCACCCCGGTGTGCGCGAGGCGGTCACGCTGGTGCCGGATGGACGCTTGACCGCCTATGTGGTGGGCTCCGAAGAGGGAGCGCCGTCGGTCGACGAGCTGCGCGATTTCCTGCAGCGGCAGCTGCCGTCGTACATGGTGCCGCAGGCCTGGGTGATCCTCGACGAGCTGCCGCTGACCCCCAACGGCAAGGTGGATCGCCGCGCCCTGGCACGCATCGAGGTGGCGAGGGACGATTCCGGAGAGGGGTACGCGGCGCCGCGCACGGCGGCCGAGGAGAGGCTGGCGCGGCTGTGGGCCGAGCTTCTGGGTGTGGAGCGGGTGGGGGTCCATGACGACTTCTTCCGTCTCGGCGGTCACTCGCTGCTGGCGGTGCAGGTGCTGTCGCGGATGCGCCAACTGTTCGGCGTCGAGCTGGAGCTGCGGGACCTCTTCAACTCCCCCACGGTGGAGGCGCTGGCCGCGGCGGTCGATCGGAAACTGCCGGAGGGGGGAATGGACCTCGCGCTGGTTGCGCGATCCAGGGACGGCGAATTGCCGCTCTCGTTCGCCCAGCAGCGGCTCTGGTTCCTCGACCATCTGACGCCCGGATCGGCGCTCTACAACGTACCGATGGCCTACCGTCTGCGGGGCCGGGTCGAGACGGGAGCGCTGGCAGCAGCCCTACGGGAGGTGGTGCGCCGCCACGAGGCTCTGCGCACTCGCTTCGTCCAGGGGGAGGAGGGTCCGGCGCAGGTGATCGAGCGGATTTTCGACATGCCTCTCCCCGAAGTCGATCTGAAAGGTCTTCCGGAGCCGGTGCGCCATGGCGAGCGGGAGCGTCTCGCCATGGCCGAGGCGCTGCGGCCGTTCGATCTCGAGCGCGGGCCCCTGCTGCGCGCGCTGTTGCTCCGGACGGCGGCCGAGGATCGGGTTCTGGTGCTCGCCATGCACCACATCGTCTCGGACGGCTGGTCGATGGAAGTGATGCTGCGCGAGATCGGCGAGCTCTACGGCGCGGCGCTCGCGGGAGAGCCCTCGCCGCTGCCGGAGCTGCCGGTCCAGTACGCCGACTTCGCGCTCTGGCAGCAGGAGCGGCTTCAAGGGGACACGCTGGAGCGGCAGATCGCCTACTGGCGCGAGCGGCTGGCCGGTTATCCGCCGCTGCTGGAGCTGCCGTCCGACCGACCGCGGCCGGCCGTGCAGACCTACCGCGGCGGGTTCGCGCCGCTGACCCTGGAGCGCCGGCTCGGCGACGGGTTGCGGGCGTTGAGCCAGCGGAGCGGGACGTCGCTGTTCATGACCCTGCTGGGGGGATTCCTGAGCCTCCTTCATCGCTACACCGGCGGCGTCGACCTGCTGGTCGGTTCGCCGGCGGCCGGACGCAACCGGATGGAGCTCGAAGGCCTGATCGGCTTCTTCGTCAACACGCTCGTCCTGCGGACCGACCTGTCCGGCGATCCCTCCTTCGCCAAGCTGCTGGAGCGGGTAAAGGAGACGGCGGTCGCGGCCTACACGCATGGCGATCTTCCCTTCGAGCGGCTGGTCGAGGAGCTGGCGCCGGAGCGCAGCCTGGACCATTCGCCGCTGTTCCAGGTGGCCTTCGTGCTGCAGACGGCGCAGGGAAAGCCGGCGCGCTGGCCGGGGATCGAGCTCGAAGAGCTGACGCTGCCGACCGGGACGGCGAAGTTCGACCTCACCCTAGCGCTGGGCGAGATGGTCGCCGGCGGGATCACCGGCGGGCTGGAGCACAACCGCGATCTGTTCGACGAGGCAACGGCGCGACGGATTCTCGACCACCTCGCGATCCTGCTCGCCGGAGCGGTCGCGGACCCGTCGGCGCGGCTTTCCGAGCTGCCGATCCTGGGTCCGGCCGAACGGCGCGCGCTGCTGGTCGACTGGAACGCGACGCGCTCCGACTTCCCGGCCCGGCGCTCGATCCACGGGCTGTTCGCCCAGCGCGCGCTCCAGGCTCCCGAGGCCCTGGCGGTGACCGCGGCCGGCGAACGGATCACCTATGGGGAGCTCGAGGTCCGGGCCAATACGCTGGCCGTCCGCCTGCGCGCCGCGGGCGTGGGTCCGGAGACGCTCGTCGCCCTCTGCGCCGAGCGTTCGATCGGCTGGGTGACGGCGATGCTCGCCATTCTCAAGGCGGGCGGCGCCTACGTGCCGCTCGATCCGACCTACCCGAGCGAGCGCTTGGCCTTCCTGCTCGCGGATACCGGAGCGTCCGTGCTGCTGGCTCAGGAACGCCTGGCGTCGAGGCTGCCGGCCGCCGCGGCCCGGCTGGTTTTGCTCGACGGGCCGGCCGAGGTGAGGGTCGACGAGACGGTCCTTGCCGAGGATGAGATCGGCGGCGATCACTTGGCTTACGTGATCTACACCTCGGGCTCCACCGGCCGCCCGAAGGGAGTGGCGGTGCCGCACCGCGCCGTGCTGCGGCTGGTGCTGGGCACGGACTATCTCCAGCTCGCTCCCGGCGACCGCGTCGCACAGATGGCCAACGCCTCTTTCGACGCCGCCACCTTCGAGCTATGGGGTCCGCTGCTCAACGGCGGATCGCTGGCGATCCTCCCGCAGGAGGTGGTGCTCTCCCCGGCCGCCCTGGCAGCCGACCTGCGCCGGCACGGCATCGATTCGATGTTCCTCACCACCGCCCTTTTCAACCAGATGGCGCGGGAGGCGCCGGGGGCGTTCGCGTCGCTCGATACACTCCTGTTCGGCGGCGAGGCCGCCGATCCGGGGTCGGTCCGCGCGGTGCTCCGCGACGGCGCGCCGCGGCGGCTGGTCAATATCTATGGGCCGACCGAGAACACCACCTTCAGCACCTGGTTCGCCGTCGAGCGGCTGGCAGAGACGGCGATGTCTGTGCCGATCGGCAAACCGGTCGCCAATACCCGCGCCTACGTGCTCGATCCCTATCTGCGGCCGGTGCCGGTAGGGGTGGGTGGGAGCCTGTACCTGGGCGGCGAGGGGCTGGCGCGGGGGTATCTCAACCGTCCGGAGCTGACCGCCGAGCGCTTCGTGCCGGCTCCCTTCGGAACCGAGGCCGGTCTGGAACCGGGGGCGCGCCTCTATGTTACGGGGGACCTGGTGCGGCTCCTTGTGGACGGCGACATCGAGTTCCTGGGGCGCGCGGACCAGCAGGTGAAGATCCGCGGCTTCCGCATCGAGCCCGGGGAGATCGAGGCGGTGCTGGCGGGCTATCCGGCGGTAGAGGAGGCGGTCGTCCTGGCGCTGTCCGACGGCGTCGCCGGCAAGCGGCTGGTGGCTTACGCGGCGGTTTCCGGAGAGGCTCCCGAGGCGTTTGAGGTTCGCGAATATCTCCACGCGAAACTTCCGGATTACATGATTCCGTCAGCGTTCGTCTGGCTGGACGCTCTGCCCCTGACCCCCAACGGCAAGATCGACCGCTCCGCCCTGGCGCGCCTGGAGGCGCGAGCTGAGTCGGCGGGGTACGTGGCGCCGCGCAGCGGGATCGAGCAGGCTCTGGCCGAGCTGTGGGCGGAGCTCCTCGGCCTCGAGCGGGTCGGTGTCCACGATCACTTCTTCCGCCTCGGCGGCCATTCGCTGCTGGCGATCCGCGTGCTCTCCCGGGTGCGCCGCCTGTTCGGCGTCGAGATCGCCATCCGGACGCTGTTCGAATCCCCCATCCTGGAGGCGCTGGCGCGAGCGGTGGCGGGCGCGCTGGAGGGGAGCGAGCGAGCGGCCGGAGCGGTGCCGGTGGAACGGTCGCGAGGCCGCGAGCTGCCGCTCTCCTTCGCTCAGCAACGGCTCTGGTTCCTCGACCGTCTGCAACCCGGCTCGTCGAGCTACAACATGCCGATGGCCTACCGGTTGCGGGGCGGCCTGCGGCCGGCGGCACTGGCCGCCGCCCTCGGGGAGATCGTGCGCCGCCACGAGGCGCTGCGCACCCGCTTCGTCGAGGGTGCGGCGGGTGCCGTTCAGGTGATCGATTCGGTGCTCTTCTCCCTCCCCTTGATCGATTTGGGAGGGCTGCCGGAGCCCGCGCGGTCCGGCGAGGAGTCGCGGCTGGCCCGGGTGGAGGCCTTGCGGCCGTTTGACCTCGAGCGCGGTCCGCTGCTGCGCCCGCTGCTGGTGCGTGCCGCGGCGGACGAATGGGTCCTGCTGCTGTCGATGCACCACATCGTCTCGGACGGCTGGTCGATGGGGGTGCTGCTGCACGAGTTGGAAGTGCTCTACAGGGCGGCACTCTCGGGAGACTGCTCGCCGCTGCCCGAGCCGCCGATGCAGTACGCGGACTACGCGCTCTGGCAGCGGGACCAGTTACAGGGAGAGGCGCTGGAGAGCCAGCTCAGCTATTGGCGAGAGCGGCTGGCGGGCCATCCGCCGGCGCTGGAGCTGCCGGCCGACCGGCCGCGACCGGCGGTACAGACCTTCCGTGGCGCCCTGGAGCCGCTGTCCCTGGACGCCAAGCTTTCGAAACGGCTGCGGGAGCTGAGCCTGCGGAGCGGCGCGCCGCTGTTCATGACCCTGCTCTCGGGGTTCCTGGCGTTGCTCCATCGCTACACGGGCCAGACCGATCTGCTGGTGGGAACCCCGACGGCTGGTCGTGGCCGGATGGAGCTGGAGGGGTTGATCGGCTTCTTCGTCAACACCCTGGTGCTGCGCACCGACGCCTCGGGAGATCCGACGTTCCTGGAGTTGCTGGACCGGGCAAGGGAAACGGCCCTGGGAGCTTACAGTCACGCCGAGCTCCCCTTCGAGCGCCTGGTCGAGGAGCTGGCCCCGGAACGCGATCTCAGTCGCACCCCGCTGTTCGAGGTGATGTTTCTGCTGCAGACCGCGAACGCCGGGCCGGCGGCGATCGCCGGCCTGGAGGTCGAGGAGCTCAGTCTGGTGCCGGCCTCGGCCAAGTTCGACCTGACCGTCGGGTTGACGGAGGCTGGTGGCGAGCTGAGGGGAGAGATCGAGTACAACGTCGACCTGTTCGACGCGGCGACGGTCCGCCGCCTCGCCCGCCACCTGGAGATCCTGTTGGCGGGAGCCGCGGCGTCGCCGGAGAGCCGGCTGTCGGATCTGCCGCTGCTGTCGGCGGGGGAACGGGCCGAGTTGCTGGCGTGGAACGCCACGGACCGCTCCTATCCCTGGGCGCCGGTCCACGAGCTGTTCGCGGAGCACGCCCGGCGCCGGCCGGAGGCGCTGGCGGTGGCTGCCGGGGATCGGCGGCTGACCTACGGCGAGTTGGAGGGGCGGAGCAACCGGCTGGCCCATCATCTGCGGTCGCTGGGAGTGGGTCCGGACGTGGTGGTGGGAGTCTGCGCCGAGCGCACGGTGGAGCGGGTGGTGGGGATCGTGGCGGCGCTCAAGGCGGGCGGCGCCTACGCCTCCTTCGATCCGGCCTACCCGGCGGAACGGCTGGCACTGGCAATGGCGGACGCACAGGTGCCGGTGTTGCTGACCGAGAGCGGCCTGCTGGATCGAGTCCCGGAGTCCGCCGCCGTTACGATTCTCTTGGACCGCGATCTGGAATCCCTGGAAGGGGACGAGTCGCGGCCGCCGGTGGTGGCGGTCGATCCGGATCACCTGGCGTACGTGATCTTCACCTCGGGGTCGACGGGACGCGCGAAGGGTGTGGCGGTGCCGCACCGGGGTCTGTCGAATCTGGTGTCCTGGCATCACGAGACCTACGGTTTGACGGCGGCGGATGTCGGGACGCAGGTGGCGAGCCCGGCCTTCGACGTCTCAGTGTGGGAGCTGTGGCCACTGCTGGCCGGCGGCGCCGCCTTGAGCATTCCGGACGAGGAGACGCGCCTGTCGCCGCATCGGATGGTGAGCTGGTGGAAACGGGAGGGGATCACGCTGGCCTTCCTGCCGACGCCGCTGGCCGACGGCATCCTGAGCGAGGACCTGCCGGCGGACCTGCCGGTGCGCTATCTGGTGGTCGGCGGCGACCGTCTGCACCGGTCGCCGCGCCCGGGCACGCCGTTCGAGCTGTCGAACATCTACGGTCCGGCGGAGCACAGCGTGGTGACCACGATGGCGATCGTGCCGCCCGGCGGGCGGGTGACGATCGGTCGGGCCTTGGCCAACACGCGGGTGCACGTGCTGGATGCGTCCGGCGGTCCGGTGCCGGTGGGGGTGCCGGGGGAGCTGTACGTGGCGGGCGAAGGTTTGGCGCGAGGTTATCTCTGGCGTCCGGAGCTGACGGCGGAGCGCTTCCTGCCCGATCCCTTCGCGCCAGCCGATCGACCGGGCGAGCGGATGTACCGTACGGGCGACCTCGTGCGGCGGCTGCCGGACGGCGACTTCGACTTCCTGGGCCGGCTCGACCACCAGGTGAAGATCCGCGGCATGCGGGTGGAGCTGGGGGAGATCGAATCGGTGCTCGGCCGACA
>JBDSHF010000404.1:0-10445 GCA_039918595.1 Thermoanaerobaculia bacterium | reverse complement strand
CAAGATCCTAGGGGCCGCGTTATTTCCGCCCTGCGGAGTCATCATCGCCTCCCAGGTTATACGGTAATTTATTCAATGCCGCGCTAAATTCCTCCCGGAATGACCTATTTCTGGACAGGAACTAGCTACGAGCTGCGGGAAGAGGGTGGGCAACTCTGGATCAACCTGATGCCGGTGACCCGCCGCCACAAGCTGCCTCACACGCCGCATCCTCTCGCCCGGCCGGTGCGCCGGGAGGACGGGCCGGTTCGCGTGCTGGGAATTTCGACGACGGTGATGGACCCCGCCTATCCCCGCTACTCCACTTCCGAGGCGCTGCTGGAGACGGCGCTCGCCGCGGCCGGCGAGATGGGCGCCGAGGCCCGCTGCCTCCGGCTCTCGGACCTCAAGTTCCGCGCCTGCGAGGGGTACTACTCGAAGAGCGCCCACGCCTGCACCTGGCCGTGCTCGATCACCCAGATGGACCCGCAGGACGAGATGACCGAGGTCTACGAGGGGATCGTCCACTGGGCCGACGTGATCCTGGTCGCGACGCCGATCCGCTGGGGCTCGGCGAGCTCGCTCTACTACAAGATGGTCGAGCGGATGAACTGCGTGCAGAACCAGGTGACGATCCGCAACCGGGTGCTGCTGCGCAACAAGGTTGCGGCCTTCATCATCACCGGCGGGCAGGACAACGTCCAGGCGGTCGCCGGCCAGTTGCTGGGATTCTTCGGCGAGATCGGCTGTCTGTTCCCGCAGTTCCCCTACATCGCCCACTCGCGCGGCTGGTCGGCCGAGGACATGGAGCGCAACGTCGCCTTCGTGCAGCAGAGCGAATCGCTGCACCAGGCCGCCCGCGAGCTGGCGGCTCGCGCGGTGAACACCTCGAAGGTCCTGCTGATGACCCAGGTGGAGACCGAGAAAGTGGCTCGCGGCGGCCGCAAGGGAAATCAGCCGATGGCGCCGGAGTCGCCGGCGGAGATGGCGGCGGGGGTGGAGGGAAATTGATGGGAGGAGAATACCGCCTGCTAAACTCCCCCGCCGATGAGACAAGCTGCGCAGACGCCCACTCCCCCTGATTCCACCACCGCCCAGCCGCGCTCCGGGCTGCTGCTGTTCACCGTCTTCTTCACCAACCTGCTCTCGCTCGCCTGCCAGGTGATCTGGCTGCGCAAGCTGTCGTATCTGTTCGGCTCGACGGCCACGGTCTTCAGCACCGTGCTGTCGATCTTCCTGCTCGGCCTCGCCCTGGGGGCCCTGGCGTCGGGACGGGTGGCGGACCGCAGCCCGCGCCCGTGGCGGCTGCTCGGCCTGCTGCAGATCGGGATCGGCGCCTACTGCCTGCTCTCGCTGCCGATCTTCGATCTCGGCAGGCGGCTCTTCCTGGCCGCCTTCCCCAGCGATCTCGCGCCGCTGCCCGCCGCCCTGGGCAAGCTCGTGGTCGTGCTGATCGCGATGATCGCTCCGACGCTCGCCATCGGCGCCATCTTCCCGCTCGCCGTGCGCCTCTATGGACGGGACCTGGGACGCCTCGGCCACGACCTGTCGCTGATCTATGGCCTGGACACCCTCGGGGCCGCCGTGGGAGCGCTGCTCGCCGGCTTCCTCCTCGTGCCCGGACTCGGGCTCGCGGCCTCGACCTGGCTGCTGGGCCTGGCGGCGGTGGGGCTCGGGCTGCTGGTCCTGGCTGTAAAAGGGGAGCGCGGCGGATTCGAGCGCCGGCGGGAACGGCAGGCACGGCGGCAGGCGGAAACCGCTCCGGCGGCCGAGGCGGCGCCGGCGGCCGGAGGGCGGGGAGCGCTCGGCGCGATCCTGGGGGCCTTCTTCCTTTCCGGCCTCGCGGCCTTGCTGCTCGAGACCGGCTGGAACCGCTTCTTCTCGCTGCTCAACGGCACTCACGTCTACTCCACGAGCACGGTGCTCGCCGGCTTCCTGACCGGGATCGGCGCCGGCAGCCTGCTGATGGCGCGCTGGATCGACCGCATCCGTGATCCGTTCGCCGCCGTCGCCTGGCTCTACGGCGTGATCGCCCTTTGCGGCATGCTGGTTTTCCGCTCGGAGAACCTGTTCACCCGCGCCTACTTCGCGCTCTTCCAAGGCACCGGCGGCTACTACTCCTTCCAGCTCGCCGTCGGCCTGGTGATCATCGTCATCGTCTTCCTGGCCACTCTCGCCATGGGCGCCAACTTCCCTCTGGTCGCCCGCATCGCGACCCGGGTGGCGGCGGAACGGGGGTCCTCCGCCGGCCGGGTCTTCTTCGCCAACACCCTGGGCGCGGTGCTCGGGGCGTTCCTCGCCGAGTTCGTCCTGCTGCCGGCCTGGGGCTTTCCCGGCCTGATGCTGACGACGCTCGCGATCTACGCCTTGGCGGCGGCGGTCTTCCTCGCGCTCTCCCCCGGCCCGCGGCGCTGGGCCCATGCGGCGGTCTGCGCCGTCCTGCTCGGCGCGGCCGCCCTGCTCTCACCGTTGGCGATGCCTTTCCAGACGCCCTCTCTCGCGCTCTACTACCACGGGCTGCGGGACGGCAGCCTCGCGGCCTACCGGCAGGAGCTGCGGAGCCTGGAGACGATCGATCAGAAGCAGGGCTTCTACGGCCAGGTCGCGGTCGTCCGCTCCGGCCCGTACCTGCTGCTCAAGAACAACGGCAAGACGGACGCCAGCACCTCTCTGGAGGACAACCGCGCCCAGCTCCTGCTCGGCCATATCCCCATGCTCTACCACCCCCACCCGCGGCGGGTGCTGGCGATCGGTCTGGGGGGCGCCTTCACGTTGCGCGCGGTGGTCCATCATCCCGAGCCGGAGCACATCACGGTCGCCGAGATCGATCCGCTGGTGGTGGACGCGGCGCGCCTGCGGTTCGCCCCCTACAACGAGAGCGCGCTGGAGGACCCGCGCGTGCAGGTGGTGACCAACGACGGCCGCAACTACATCGACGGCACGAGCGAGAAGTTCGACGTCATCACCTCGGAGCCGCCAAGCATCTGGGTGGCCGGCGTGTCGGGCCTGTACACCCAGGAGTTCTACCGCTCGGCCGCCGCGCACCTCACCGCCAACGGCGTCCTCTGCCAGTGGGTGCCTCTCTATGAGATGGAGCGGCAGGACTTCCGGACCATGCTGGCCACCATCGCCAGCGTCTTCCCGAACGTCGCCTTCTGGCAGGTGGGGAGGGACGTGATCCTGCTCGCCTCGCCGCAGCCGTTCCGGCTGGAGCTCAAGCCGACGGTGGAGCGGCTGCGCAACCCCGCCCTCGCCCGCGACTTCTCGGCCCTCGGCCTCACCATGCGGTCGGTGGTCGACTTCCTGACCTCTCCCGAGGTGCGCCCCGACCAGGTGCCGGGCTTCCTCGGCGGCGAGAAGGCGGTCCTCAACCTGGACGACAAGCCGGTGCTGGAGTTCTCGACGGCGCGGAATCTGTACGAACTGGTGAAAAAGAAGTAGGAGCGGGGCTCATCCCCACCCCTACGTCCAAAAACTTACTGCCGCTGCGTTTCCCGGGCTTCCCGCTCGGCCCGCGCGGCATCCAGATCCAGGCGCTTGGCGGTTTCGAGGAGTTGCGGCCTCTCGAAGGAGGTCTCGCGCATCTGCCCCATGCGGTAGGCGCGGGTGACGTAGGCGTCCTCCACCAGATCGTTGAGGGCATTCGGCATGCGGGTGGTGGTCGAGAGGGCCAGGGTGCCCAGACGGTAGGGACCGGCGGCTTGGCGCTCGTGGAACATCAGCCCATAAAAGGAGAGCTCGAGCCAGTGGCGGCCGGGCTCCAGGTTGGCCGCGGCCTGCGCGAAGCCGATCGGCTCCCCCGCCGGCGTGTAGAGCGTGCCGCCGAGATGGAAACGGCCGGTTTCGGCGACCTCGACCTCGGCGGAAATCACCAGATTGCCGTCGCGCAGGGTGTCGCGGTAGCGGCCGGTCAGGTGTGCCGACGGATCACTGTAGAGGAAGCCGCCGGCGGCCTCACGCAGGTCGCCATTGGCGAGCCGCGCCCGCACGCGCACCATGTAGCTCGCCGCCGGGGCCGCCTCGATCCCGGTGGGCGTCCAGCGGGCCGAGTAGACGCCGTCCCCCGCCTTGCGGTCGGCCCCCTGTCCGTCGTCCCGGTAGGCCACCAGGGCGTTGATGCCGCCGGAGGCGTCCACGATCTCGCCGGTGACCTGAGCGGCGGCGACCGTCTTGCCACGGCTCTCCAGCGTGGCGTAGAGGTCCACCGGCTGCCCCTTCTCGAAGCTCACCTTGGCGGCCCAGACGGAGATCGCGGGCTCGGCGTCGTCCGGCCCGCGCCGCGTCTGCCTAGTCGGAATCCGCTTCGCCTGGATGGGATCCGCCTCCCCCTTCTTGAGGGCGCGGGAGCTCTCCGGGTAGCGGGCCTGCTCCCGGTACTCTTTCGCCGTGTCGCGGGCCAGTTGGCCGGCCTCCACCTGCGCCGCGGCGGGCCGGCCGCCGAGCGCCGGAGCCGCGAGCATCACCATCGCGATGGCGATCTTTTTCTTCGCGTCGATCATGTCGGGCCTCCTAGTAGAGAAGAGTGATGTATTGAGCGGTGGTCATCGACGTCTGCACGGTGGTGTTGGGGGCGCAGGCAACGCCGCCGCAGGTCCAGTTCCCGCCCGGGATCGCCTTGCGGGTGTCGGAGTCGCTGGCGTCGCGCTCGTCGCTGTGGTTCTCGTGCGCCGCGTCGAGGTTGCGGAAGCCGCTCGCCTCCTGCTTGTTCGAGTTGTTGCAGACGTTGGTGTTGTCGTAGCTCGCCGTCGCGCTGCCGTTGCAGGCGAAGATCGAGGCGTACTGCACGACGCCGTCGTCCTCGCCGTTGAGGCAGGCGCTGGAGCCGAAGATAGCCTCGTAGCCGCCGGTCAGATAGATGGTCTTCGCCGGGGCGTTGGAGAAGGTGCGCACCTGGACGTCGTCGGAGCTGCGCAGCCAGTAGGTAGCGTCGTCGCAGCTCTGGATGAAGATGGCGATGAAGCTGCAGAGCGGGTTCGACTGCAGGCAGACGGCGTCCGCCCCCTGCGAGCCGCGATGGGCGCCGCCGGTGGTGATCGCCATGCTGATGCGCTGCGCCACCTGGTCGTAGGGGCCGTTGGCGTTGAAGTTGGGATCGGAAGCGTCGTTGTTGCCGAGGATGTAGTCGATGACCGTGCCGCCCATGCTGTGGGCGATCACCCAGAAGGTGCCCCCCTGCGCGTAGGAGAGGCGGCAGCGATTGCCGCCGGCGTCGGCGCCGCCGTTAGTGGCGTTGACGATCTCGTTCGCCACCTCGCCGGCCGCGGCCGCGTCCCAGTAGGGGCGGGTGCCGTTGTACCCCACCACGTAATAGGAGGTCGCGAAGCTCTTCGTCGCCGTGCGGATGAAGTCGTTCGACCCGTTCACCCAATAGTTCCGGGCGGAGGCATAGCTGGTGTAGGTGTTGGTGTTGGTCTGCTTGCCGTGAACGAAGATCAGGCAGGGCTGGGCTCCCGCCTCCGCCGCGACGGCGGCGAACGCCAGCGTCGCAAGGAGCGGGACGATCAGACGACGGAACCTCATCGGGCGACCTCCTCCGTTGAAAAGTCCATGTTGAGCCAAGGGCTTCAAAAGAGAGGGTGCGCGCGGCGAGGCGAAGCGCGCCGGGCTTGGCGAGCAGATCAGGGCATCCGTGGCCGGCCAGAGTCTCGTCCATGCTAGAGTTTCCGCCGATGAACGTTTATCCCTTCGACGCTCGCGAGCTCGTCGAGATCTGCAAGGCGAATGGCGCGACCCTGGTAGGGCTGTTCGGCTCCATGGCCCGCGGGGAAGCGACCGAGAACAGCGACATCGATCTGCTGGTTCGCATGGCGAAGCCCAAGAGCCTTCTTTCCATGGTGGCCCTGGAACGCCAGCTTACGGACGCCGCCGGCAGGAAGGTGGATCTCCTGACCGAAGGAGCCCTCAGCCCCTATCTTCGCGAGCGCATTCTCGGTGAGCTTCAAGTCCTCTATGCCACGGGATAACTCCGTCTACCTTCAGCACATCCTCGATGCAATCTCGAAAGTCGAGACGTACCTCGACGGTATCGATCATCAGACCTTCTGCGAACGAAGCCTGATTCAAGACGGAGTCATTCGGCAGATCGAAATCATTGGAGAGGCCGTGCGGCGACTCTCGCGCGATCTGCGGGACAGGTATCCCAAGATCCCCTGGCAAGACATCGCCGGAATGCGAGACAAGCTCATCCACGACTACTTCGGCGTGGATATCGAGACGGTCTGGCTCACGGCGTTCGAAGACCTCCCACCTTTAAAGGCCCAGGTGGCAAAGATCCTCGGTGAGTCATCCGGTTCCTGAACTGGCTGCGGACTCCATGCAGGGAGAACCCAGCGTCGAGATCCAGGACGTCACCAAGCGCTTCGGCGAGGTGACGGCCGTCGATGGCGTGTCACTCGCCATCGCCCGTGGCGAATTTTTCGCCCTGCTCGGCCCGAGCGGCTGCGGCAAGACGACGCTGCTGCGGATGATCGCCGGCTTCGAGACGCCGAGCGCCGGGACGATCCGCATCCAGGACCGGGACGTGACGAGGATCCCCCCGCACCGGCGGCCGGTCAACATGGTCTTCCAGCAGTACGCCCTGTTTCCCCATCTGACGGTCGAGGAGAACGTCGGCTTCGGTCTGCGCTACAAAGAGTTGCCGCGGTCCGCTCAGACGGCGAGGATCGGCGAGGCGCTGGCGCTGGTGCGGCTGACCGGCCTCGAAAAGCGCCGGCCGGACCAGTTGAGCGGCGGCCAGCGGCAGCGGGTGGCGCTCGCCCGCGCCCTGGTCCTGAAGCCCGAGGTGCTGCTGCTCGACGAGCCGCTGGCGGCGCTCGATCCCAACCTGCGCCGCGAGGTGCAGGTGGAGCTCAAGGCGCTCCAGCGCGAGCTCGGCATCACCTTCGCCTTCGTCACCCACGACCGCGAGGAGGCGCTGGCGATGAGCGACCGCATCGCGGTGATGAACCAAGGGAAGGTCGAGCAGGTGGGGAGCCCCGCCGGGGTGTTCGAGTCGCCGGAGACCGAGTTCGTGGCCCGCTTCCTCGGTGCCACCAACCTCTTCACCGCCGAGGTGCGGCGCATGGAGGACGGCGTCCTCCTCCTTCAGCTCCCGGACGGCACCGAGCTGGCCGTGCCCGCCGCCGGTCCGCCACGGCTGCGCCGCGAGCCGGTGCGCTTCGCGGTCCGGCCCGAGAAGCTCGTCCTGCGCGCCGTCCCCTCCCCCTCCGAGGTCTCGCTGGCGGTGACGGTCGAGGACCGGGTCTACCACGGCGCCAGCACCGAATGGATCGTCCGCGACCGCCGCGGCGAGCGCTTCACCGTCCTCTCCCAGAACGCCGGGCCGGCCGGAGAGGCCCTGCCGTTCTCGCCGGGCAGTCCGGCCTTCCTGGGCTGGAACCCGCGGCACAGCGTGGTGCTGCGGGAGTGAGCGCAAGTCTATGGGAGCCGCGCCATCTCCAGAATTTAGTTTTCGCCCTCGCCCATCTCCATGCGACGGACGGCCTCGGCAAACTCTTCGATCGGCTCCAACCGGTCCAGCGCCTCGATCACCCGGGTGAAGTCCAGAGCGACGTAGTCGTGGACGAGCACATTGCGGAACGCCGGCAACTTCTCCAGCCCTCGCACCATGGCGGGAGAAAACTCGGAGAACGCGGCCAGATTCCGCACGGCCTCGGTGTAATCTTGAAAACGGAGATTGCGGCGGGCGGAGAGCTCGCTGGCGATGTCAATCACCACCTGACAGACCGTCTGCAGAGAGAAGAGGACGTCGTTGTGGAGCGAGAGATCCCGGCTCAGCAACTCCGGGCCCGTCACCCGGGGACGGAGCTCCCGGAGATGGTCGAGGTGCCGGCGCAGCTCAGCCAGGCGATCGATCACGGGACTCATCGCGCCAGTGCCTCCAGCTTGAGCTTGCGCCAGCGATTGAGCCAGGGCTCCAAGTCGGCGGCGCGGATCTGGACATCCCGCACATAGGCGTGATCGGTGGCCGGCTTGCCGAGATAAACCCGCAGGCCGTCATAGATGATCTTCCGCCCCAGGAGCGGTGGAGCGTCATTGAGAATGACGACGTCGACCTCGTTGCAGCCCACGACGGAGATCAGATCAGAGCCCAGCCGGAGCCTCATCTCGAAACGCTCCCGGGAGTCGGGATGGCGTCCCCAGTCGAGGAGGATCCCCACGTCCACATCGCTCTCGCGGTGCGCCCGGCCTTCGGCGTGGCTCCCGAAGAGGTACACGGAGGCGACGCCGAGATCCGGATGATTCTCGAAATACTGGCTCAGCGCTTCCTCTGGATCACTCTTCATGGCCCCCCCTTCCTCCGTTGTACACAGAAAGAGACCGCCGGGCAAGGGAGATGCCTTGACAGTCCGCGGCCGCCCCTTTAGCGTCCGCTCGTGGCTCCCGATCGATCGGCCTCCTCCCGCAAGCCGGCTTACCCGCTGATCCTGCCGGCGTGGATCGCGCTGGGGATCTTCTTCCTGGCGCCGCTCGCCCTCATGCTCGCCGTCAGCTTCGCGGAGCGGGGGACCTACGGCGGCATCGAGCCGGTCGGCAACCTCTGGGCCTACCTGCGCTCCGGCGCCTTCCTCGGCAACTATATCCGCTCCTTCGGGGCCCTCTATCTCTGGATCGGCTGGCGCTCGCTCTGGATGGCGGCGCTCACCACCGCGCTCGCCATCGCCGTCAGCTTCCCGATCGCCTATTACCTGGCGATCCTGGCGCCGGCGCGCTGGAAGGGGCTGCTGCTGGGGCTGGTCGTGGTGCCGTTCTGGACCAGCTTCCTGATCCGTACCTACGCCTGGATGTTTATCCTGCGCACCGAGGGGCTGCTCAACCACGTGCTGATGGGGAGCGGCCTCCTCCACCATCCGGTCGAGCTGCTCTACACCCAGACGGCGGTGCTGATCGGCCTCGTCTACGGCGAGCTGCCGTTCATGGTCCTGCCGCTCTACGCCTCGCTGGAGAAGCTCGACCGCTCGCTGCTGGAAGCGGCGGCGGATCTCGGGGCCGGCGGCGCGGGGTCGTTCTGGCGGGTGACCCTCCCCTTGACCCTGCCCGGGCTCGCCGCCGGGGTGGTGCTGGTGTTCGTGCCGAGCCTCGGCCAGTTCGTGGTCTCCGACCTCCTCGGCGGCGCCCGCAGCATGCTGCTCGGCAACCTGATCCAGAACCAGTTCGCCGTCGCCCGCAACAAGCCGTTCGGCTCCGCGCTCGCCTTCGAGCTGATGGCCGCCGTGCTCGTGCTGCTGCTCGCCTACGCGGTCTACGCGAAAAAGCGGGGCGGAGAGGAGCTGCTGTGAAAGGGACCCGGCGGCTTCTCGCGGCGCACACGGCGCTCGTCTACCTCTTCCTCTATGCGCCGATCGCCATCCTGGTGGTCTTCTCGTTCAACGCCTCGCGGCAGACGGCGTTCTGGAGCGGCTTCACGCTCGACTGGTACCGCCAGCTCTTCGCCAACCCGCTGCTGTTCCAGGCGCTCCGCAACAGCCTGGTGGTGGCCGGAGCGACCACCGTCCTCGCCGTCCTGCTCGGCACGCCCGCGGCCCTGGCGCTGGCGCGGCACGAGTTCCGCGGCAAGCGGGCGACCCAGGCGTTGCTCTACTTGCCGGTGATCATCCCCGAGGTCGTGCTCGGCGCGGCGCTGGTGACCTTCTTTGGCGCGGTCGAGCTGCGATTGTCGATCGCGACGGTGGTGATCGCCCACGTCGTGTTCAGCGTCTCCTACGTGGCGATCGTGGTGCGGGCCCGCCTCGCCGGGCTCGATCCGGCGCTGGAGGAGGCGGCGCGCGACCTCGGCGCCGGCCCCTTCGAGACCTTCCGGCGGGTGACGCTGCCGCTCGCCGCGCCGGGCATCCTCGCCAGCGCCCTGCTGGTCTTCACCTTGTCGATCGACGACTACGTCATCACCTCTTTCGTCGCCGGGGTGGGGGCCACGACGCTGCCGCTCCATATCTATTCGATGCTCAAGGTCGGCGTGACCCCCGAGGTCAACGCCGTCTCGACGCTGCTGCTCGCCGGGACGATCGTGCTGATCGTGATCGCTCATTACCTCCTCGGAAAAGACCTGCTTGCCAAGGGACCGTCATGAGAAAACCTTTTCTTCTCCTCGCCGCGACCTTCTTTCTCGTCTCGTGCGGCAGATCGAAGAGCGAGACGTCCAGCAAGGCGCTCAACGTCTACATCTGGACGAACTACCTGCCGCGGGAGGTGGTCGACGAGTTCACGCGGCGGACCGGGATCGAGGTCAACGTCGACACCTACGACTCCAACGAGGCGGTGCTCGAAAAGCTGCAGTCCGGGGTGGCGGACTACGACCTCGTGGTGCCGTCGGACTACATGCTGAAGGTGCTGATCCCCCAGGGCCTCGTGCGGCCCCTCGACCGCGCCCGGCTCCCCCACTTCAAGAACCTCGACCCGCGCTTCCTCAATCAGAAGTTCGATCCCGGCAACGGCCATTCGATCCCCTATCTCTGGGGGACCACCGGCAT
>JBDSHF010000403.1:0-4982 GCA_039918595.1 Thermoanaerobaculia bacterium | reverse complement strand
GAGAAGGCGGTCGGTGGCCGCCTCGAGCGCCGTCTCCGTGCGCGCCGACAGCACCAGCAGAAGCCAGGGCGGCGCCGGAGCGGACGGCGCCGGTGCGGGCGGCTCCTCCAGGATGACGTGCGCGTTGACGCCGCCGATCGCGAAGGCGCTGACGCCGGCGCGCCGCGGCCAGCCCTCCGGCCGCCAGGGCCGGCATTCGGTGTTGACGTAGAAGGGGCTCCGCGCGAAATCGATGCGCGGGTTGGGCGTCTCGAAGTGGAGGCTGGGCGGCAGGACCCCGTGCTCCACCGCCAGCACGGCCTTGATCAGGCCCGCCACACCCGCCGCGGCGTCGAGATGGCCGATGTTGGTCTTGATCGCGCCCAGGGCGCAGAACTCCCGCTGCTCGGTGGCAGCCGCGAACACCTCGGAGAGGGCGGTGACCTCCACCACATCACCCAGGGGGGTGCCGGTGCCGTGCGTCTCGACGTAGGTGATCGACTCGGCGGGCACCCCCGCGATGGTCTGGGCCGTCGCGATCGCCTCGCGCTGGCCCTCCGGGGACGGCGCGGTGAAGCTCATCTTGAACCCGCCGTCGTTGTTGGTCGCGAAGCCGCGGATCACGGCGTGGATCGTGTCCCCGTCGGCCACGGCGTCGGCCAGCCGCTTGAGGACCACCACGCCGGCGCCGCTCCCCTCCACCGTGCCGCGCGCCGCGGCGTCGAAGGCGCGGCAGTGGCCGTCCGGCGACATCACGCCGTCCAGCGCCAGATAGCCCAGCCCGTGCGGGACGACCACGGTCACGCCGCCGGCCAGCACCATGTCGCATTGGAACTGGAGCAGGCTCTGACAGGCCATGCAGGTCGCCACGAGAGAGGTCGAGCAGGCGCTCTGCACCGTGACGCTCGGCCCCCGCAGGTCGAGCTTGTACGCCGCCAGCGAGGTCAGGAAGTTGTTGTCGTTCAGAATGCGGATCTGGAGCGGCCCGGCGTTCTGGATCAGGTCGGGATGGGAGAGGAGGTTGCGGATCAGGTAGCCGCCCATCCCCATGCCGGCGAAGATGCCGATCGAGCCGGGCCAGGTCCGGGTGTCGTAGCCCGCGTTCTCCAGAGCCTCCCAGCAGCACTCGAGAAAGATCCTGTGCTGCGGGTCCATCAGCTCCGCCTCGCGCGCCCTGAAGTCGAAAAAGTCGGCGTCGAAATGCTGCACGTCGCGCAGGGGGGCGCCCGCCCGGACGTAGCGCGGGTCGTCGAGCAGCGCCGGGGCGACTCCCGCGGCGGCCAGCTCCTCGCGGGAGTAGAAGCGGACCGATTCGACTCCGCCGCACAGGTTACGCCAGAGCTCCCCAAGGTCGTCGGCGCCGGGGAAACGTCCGGCCATGCCGACGACGGCGATCCCTTCGAGGGGGCCGCCCTCCGGATCCTGCTCACTCATCTCGTGCTTCCTTCTCCGGATCTCACCGTCCGGGCTTCCTTTGCTGGCTCGCGCGCCGCCGCCGCAGCTCCTCGGCCGCCTGTCGCCGGCGGTCGAGGGTCCCCCCCTCGCCCGCCGCCACCGCGACCGGGACCCGGGCGGGGGCCGGGCGCGCCTCGGCCGCTGCGGCCGGCTGGCGGCCCCCGGCTTCCATCGCCTCGGCAAGGCTCCGGATGGTCGGGTGGCGGAACATCTCCACGATCGGGATCTCGCGGTGGAACGCCTCGCGCAGCCGCGCCTCGATCTCGACGAGCAGCAGGGAGCTCCCGCCCAGCTCGAAGAAGTTGTCGTCGACACCGATGCGGTCGTGCCCGAGCACGTCCTGCCAGATCGCGGCGAGCGTCTTCTCGTCCGGCGTCCGCGGCGGGGCGTAGGCGCTGTCCAGGCGCAGCCGGCCGGCGTCCGGCGCCGGCAGGGCCTTGCGGTCGACCTTGCCATTCCGGTTGAGCGGCAGGGCGGCGAGCGGGAGGAAGGTGGAGGGGATCATGGCCTCCGGCAGCCGCTCGGCCAGGAACCGCCGCAGCTCGCTCGCCGATGGGCCTCCGACGAGCCCGCCGGCCTGGGCGCCCGCCACCGGGACCAGGTAGGCGATCAGCTGCCGGCCTCCCGGCGCATCGTCGCGGACGGCGGCGACGGTCTGCGCCACCGCCGGATGCGCGCGCAGCGCCTCCTCGATCTCGCCGAGCTCCATGCGCACTCCGCGCACCTTGACCTGGTGGTCCGACCGGCCGAGGTAATCCACGCTGCCGTCCTGGCGGTGGCGCGCCAGGTCCCCCGTCCGGTAGAGGCGGCCGCCCGGGCGGCTCCCCAGCGGATCGGGCAGGAAGCGCTCGGCGGTGAGATCGGGGCGCCGCCAGTACCCCATGGACACCCCGTCGCCGCCGAGGAAGACCTCGCCGCGGGCTCCCAGCGGCACGGGACGCAGAGCGGCATCCAGCAGGTAGACCTCGGTGTTGGACAACGGCCGCCCGATCAGCGGCCTCACCCCGCACTCGATCCGCTGGCAGAGCGAGTAGATGGTGGTCTCGGTGGGGCCGTAGAGGTTGCGGACCTCACCGGCCACGGTGGCCGCGAGGCGATCCGCCAGCTCCCCGGGCAGGGCCTCGCCGCCGAGCAGCAGATGGGAGAGCGGCGCGAGGCCCCGCAACCGCTCCGGAGTCGCGGCGAGCATGCCGGCCATCGACGGCGTGCACTGGAAGTGGGTCACGCCGTGGCGGACGATCTGCTCCGCCACCGAGGGACCCCGGCCCCCGGGCCGCTCGTCGTGGATCACCACCCGGCCGCCGCGGGTCAGGGTCCCCAGCAGCTCGAACACGGACATGTCGAAGCAGATGCTGGTCACCGCGAGCCACACGCCCGGCTCGCGCTGCCCGAAGACCCCGTCCATCGCCGCGAACAGGCGCACGGCGTTGCGGTGGGTGACGACGACGGCCTTGGGGCGCCCGGTCGAGCCGGAGGTATAGAGGATGTAGGCGGCGGCCTCCACCGACAGCTCCGGGAGCTCCGGGAGCTGCGGCAGCTCACTTCCCGGGACGGCGGCCTCCGCCGCCTCGGGATCGAGGGTGCGCGGATGCCACAGGGAGGCGCCGGCCGCCGCCGAGGCGACCAGCGCCGCGGCCCCGGAGTCCTCCAGCATCGCCTCCAGACGCGCCTGCGGGTAGGCGGGATCGAGCGGCACGTACGCGGCGCCCACCTTCAGGACCCCCAGGATGGAGCACAACATCGAGACGGAACGCTCGACGCAGATGCCCACCCGGTCGCCGGGCCGCACGCCCAGACGGAGCAGACGGTGCGCCAGCCGGGACGCCCGGTCCTCCAGCTCGCGGTAGGTCAGCGCGGCCTCCCCGTCGCCCCCTGCAATCACCGCGATCCGGTCGGGGGTGCGCTCGGCCTGGGCCTTGACGAGCTCGTGGATGCAGGCCTCCGGAGCGGGGACCTCCGGCGGGTTGTCGTTCCACTGCACCAGGAGCGCCGCCCTCTCCGCCTCGCTCAGCAGGGGGAGATCCGACAGGCGGCGGTCGGGGTCTGCCGCGGCGCTCGCGAGCAGATGGCCGCAGTGGAGGGCCAGGCGCTCCACGGTCGTGCCGTCGAACAGGTCGGAGCTGTGCTCGATCCAGCCGTCGATCCCCCCGCTCCTGGACTCTTCGAGGAGGAGCGACAGGTCGAACTGCACCGCTCCGGGGAACGTATCGGCCGGCCGCAGCGCCAGGCCGGGCAGCGCGAGCTCCGGCAGCGGCTCGCTGCGCAGCGTGAACAGGACTTGGAACAGCGGGGCGCGGGAGAGGTCCCGCTCCGGCTGCAGGGCCTCGACGAGCTGCTCGAAAGGGAGCTCGGCGTGCGCCAGAGCGCCCAGCGCCGTTTCGCGGCCGCGCAGCAGAAGAGTGCGGAACGTCGGGTCGCCGGACAGGTCGCCGCGCAGCACCAGGAGGTTGAGGAAGAGGCCGATCACCCCCTCCAGCGCCGGATCGGGGCGGTCCGCCACCGCGGTGCCGACCGCGACGTCGTCCTGCCCGGCATGGCGCGCGAGAACCGCCTGGAACACCGCCAGGACCGCCATGAAGAGGGTGGCGCCGGTCGCGCCGCCGAGACGCCGCATCGCGTCCACCGCCGCGGCGTCGAAGCGCACCGGGCGGCGCGCGCCGCGCGGGCTCCGCACCGGCGGCCGCGGGCGGTCCGTGGGGAGCTCCAGGGCGGGAGGAGGCGGAGTCAGGCGCTCGCGCCAGTAGCGCAGCAGCTCCTCCAGGCGGCCGCCGCGCAGGCGCTCGCGCTGCCAGACGGCGTAGTCGGCGTATTGCACCGAGAGCTCCGGCAGGGGCGACGGCCGGGCCTCGACGCCGGCCGCGTAGAGCTCCCCCAGCTCGCGGATGAGCAGGCCGAGCGACCAGGCGTCGGCGGCGACGTGATGGACGGCGAGGAGCAGCCGGTGGCTCTCCGGCCCGCGGCGCAGCAGGACGGCATGCAGCAGGGGGCCGCGCGCGAGATCGAAGGGGCGGGCGGCCTCCGCGGCGGTCCGGCGGGCCAGCTCTCCCTCCTGCGCAGTCGCGGGGAGGGCGCTCAGGTCGATGCACGGCACGAGGGGGACCGCGGCGAGCTCCGCCGGCGGGAGCGGAATCTGGAGCGGATGTCTCCCGGAGAGGACGAAGCGGGTGCGCAGCCCCTCATGACGGCGCAGGATCTCGCCGAGGCTCCCGGCGAGCGCCGCCGGATCGAGGCGCCCCTCACAGTCGAGCGCCGCCGGCAGGTGCAGGTACGCGGCGCCGGGCTCGATCCGCTCCAGGAACCAGAGCCGCTGCTGCGCGAAGGACAGAGGCAGCGGCTGCTCCCGCGGTAGCCTCACGACGCGCACGACGGGATCCAGGGGCGGCGCCGGGGAGCTCCCGATCCGGGCGGCCAGGCCCTCGACGGTCGGCGTCTCGAAGACCGCCTGCAGCGGCAGCTCCACTCCGAACACCGCGCGCACCCGCGACACCAGCCGGGTCGCCAGCAGCGAATGCCCTCCCAGGTCGAAGAAGTCCGCCTCCAGCCCCACC
>JBDSHF010000402.1:0-7113 GCA_039918595.1 Thermoanaerobaculia bacterium | reverse complement strand
CGCGGCGCCGGCGCGAGCCGTCAGGGTCCGCGTGGGCCGCGCCTGTCGCTAATCATGGTGCTTTTTCGGGTGAATACGCGCGAAATTTCCTCAACTCATGCCAGTAGGAGGATCGAATGAGACCCAGAAACCGGTTGGCGCGGCTGTTCCGGGCCCTTTCCGGGGAGACGCAGAAGGACTTCGCCGAGAGGACCGGCCTGGACCTCTCCCTGATAGCCCGCTATGAGCTGGATCAGATCGAGCCCGGGCTCGATCATCTGGCGAGGCTGGCGGAGGGCGCCGGGCTCACGCTGGCGGCGGGTGAGCAGGTTTTACGGCTGGCCGACACGTTGAGCGGCCCTCGGAGGCGGATGGGAGCTGGAATCGAGGATCTCGGCGGCGAGCTGTCCGCCCTGTTCGCCGGCACCTATCAGCGCCTGCTTCGGCTGACACCTTCCACAGATCCACCAAGGGCCGAGGACCGCGAGCATGCCAACGATCTCTGGGCGCGGCTGGAGCCGCTTCCCGAGGACGAGCAACTCGCGGTGGTGCGGGTGGCCCGGGAGTTCCAGAGTTGGGCGCTGCTCGAACGCGTCTGCCAGGAATCGGTCGCCGAAGCATCCCGCGAGGCCGGACGTGCCGCCTCTCTGGCGCGGCTCGCTCAGGAGATCGCCGCCCGGGTTCGGGGTCCGGAGGAGACGGCTCTTCGATCCGGATAGCGGTTTGTAGATCCAGGGAGCATCCCGCTCCCTCGTTATAACGGTCTGTAGATCCGTTACGACGGCCCGTAGATCCAGGGAGCACCACGCTCCCTCGTTACGACGGCTCGTAGATCGGGGGAGCGTCATGCTCCCTTGTTACGACGGTCTGTAGATCCAGGGAGCGTCATGCTCCCTCCTTACGACAGCTCGTAGATCCGGGGAGCGTCACGCTCCCTCGTTACGACGGCTTGTAGATCCGGGGAGCGTCATGCTCCCTCGTTACGACGGTCTGTAGATCCAGGGAGCGTCATGCTCCCTCCTTACGACAGCCTGTAGATCCGGGGAGCGTCACGCTCCCTCGATCTACAAAGCGTTGTCCCGGAAAATCAGACCGCCGTGGATTGCCGCGGCTCGTTCGAGCGCCAAGCAATCCGGCGGCTTCGAGAGGTGCCCGTCGCCCGGCACGGACGTCGATCCGCGAGCGGAGAACGCGTTGTCCCGCCAGCCGCAGGCCAGAGAAACTCCCGATGTTCTACCGTAAGCTCTTTTCCTAGCTTTGATTCCGGCGGCGCGGGGCCGGACCCAGGCGCGGCCGATCGCCTTCGCGCTGGAAGACAGTTTCCTGGCATCGCGATACTCTTCGCCCCGTGCCGACGCCGCGAGCCGACAGCCTCCTCTCCCCTTGTGTCCTGGTCGTGAAGACACCGGTGGCCTCCCGCGAACGTATCGCGGAGCGGCTGGGCAGCACCGGGCGGCGGCTCGTGGGACAGGTGGAGAACGCCGCGCGCGAGCAGGAGCGCACTCTCGACACCCTGCAAGAGGCCCTCGCTGGTCTGGGCGTCACACCCACGAGAGTCTCCGTCGATGCCATCGACGCCCGGGCCCGCCGCGCGCTCGCCGCCGCTCGGCTGGTGATCTCGGTGGGCGGCGACGGCACCCTGCTCACCGCCTCGCACTGGATCACCGGGGCCGCCCTGCTCGGCGTGAACTCCGCGCCGCGGTCGAGCGTGGGGTATCTGACTCTCACCCGGCGGGCGATCCTGGCGCGGGACCTGGCGCGGATCGCGCGGGGGACCCTGCTGCCGAAGGTGGTCGACCGCATCGAGGTCGAGATCGAGGGACGGCGTCTGCTCCCGGCGCTCAACGACGTCCTGATCGCGCACGAGCAGCCGGCGGCGACCAGCCGTTATCACCTGCGCCTCGGCCGCCGTGGGGAGGACCAGCGCAGCTCCGGGCTGTGGGTGGCGACGGGGGCGGGCTCGACGGCCGGGATCCGCTCCGCGGGTGGCGAGCCGATGCCGCTCGTCACGCGACGGCTCCAGTTCCGCGCCCGCGAGCTCTACCGCGCGCGGGGGCGCCGCGCCGCCGCCCTGGAATCCGGCTTCGTAGAGGACGGGCAGGAGTTGGTTGTCGAGTCGGCCATGGAGGCCGGCTGGCTCTTCGTGGACGGCGCGCGGGAGGCGACCCGGTTCCCCTTCGGCACCCGCGCCACCTTCCGCGCCGCCGAGCAGCCGCTCCTTCTTTTCGCGGACCCCGGGCGGTGGATGCCGGGCTAGTGGGCCTGGGAGAGCACAAACAGCGCTATCGAATGAAGCGTATGGGGCAGACGCCGGCCTTGGCGATGGGATCGAGCTCGCCGTGGTCGCTGGTCACCAAGGTACCCTTTTCCCGGATTGCCAAGGCGAGAGCAAAACAGTCGGCCAGCGAAACCCGCCGCCATTCTGCCTTGAGCTTGCCGGCGATCCGCCAAAGATCTGCAGGCAACGATTCGAAAAACTCAAGCCCATATTCGGCAAAGAGCGCCTCCAGGGTGTCCGCATCTTGCATATTTCCACGACGGCAGAGATCGTAGTAGACCTCGCAGGCGTTGACGGCGTGGATGAGGCAGCGGTTCGCGGGCTCTTGCAGAAGACCTTCCACCACTTCGGCTCCCGGTTCATCCTCCAGGATAGCGATGAGGGCACAGGCATCGAAGACGAAGACCGGCTCAGTGGCCAAACTTTCGATCCTCGATTTCGATCTCCTCTAGCTTACGTTTCGCGAACTCTTCGCCCCCCGACGTCAACCCCCGGCCTGCTCCCCGGAGGCGGCGTAGACGCGCGCGACGTTCTTCCGGAGGCAGCTCCCGGAAAGATCTCGGATCTTGGGCCAATTCGGCGGCCAACGCTACAAGACGTCCGCGGCCTTGCGGCGGAGCCTCGGCCTGGTGCTCGCTACCTTCCTGCGGCGACACGAGCACGATCAACTCCACCGGCCCGGAAGGAATCGTCGCCGGGAATTCAATCATCGCGCGGTGATTTTCCGGAATCACGACATGAATTCTGTGCGCCTGCATCGCTTGATCTTCTCCTCGTTAAGCATGAAATCTACCATAGCCTTATACCTCCCTGAAGCTCACGACCCCACCGGCTTCAAAGGCACGCCGGTCTCTCCAGCCTCGCGCACCTTTGGGTCCGGAACCAGCCCGAAACCGTCCGCCATGCGGGGGAAGTAGTTGAAGATGGCGATCACGTGCGCGGCCTCCAGCAGCCCTTGATCGTCGAAGCCGAGGTCGCGCAGGGGCTGCCAGTCGTCGGCCGTCATGCGGGTGGGCTCCAGGGTCATCTTCTCGGCGACGGTGCAGAGGGCGCGCTGGCGCGGCGTCAGAGCCGGCAGATCCCGCCAGCGCCGCTGCTTGATCGCGTCGACCAGGGCGGCGTCATTGTGCTCGACACGCAGAAACTCTGCGTGAGACTGCGTTCAGTATTGACAGTCCTGGGCCGCGGAGGCGACCGCGGCCAGCATCTCCCGCTCGGCGCGGCTGAGAGCGCCCGGCGCGAACATGATCTCGTGGAAGACCGCCTGCATGGCGCGGCCGATGCGCTCGTGCGCGGCGAGCAGTCGCCCCATGCCGGAGGGGTACCCGAAGTTATAGGAAGAGGGCTTCGGGCCGGCCGGCCGTGCCCGCAATTCCTCCGGCGTGGGCAGTCGGATGAACGCGTTCTGAGGGTCCTCGAACATGGAGAATCTCCCTGGATCGTCCCACGGCGCGGCGCGCGCTCGCGGGAGATCAAGGATAACCGAGCCGATTAATTTCTCTGCCGCAAACCCTGCCCCAGCCGGATCAGCCGGTCGGTGGGGGCGAAATCGTCGGTCAGGATGGGGATGTTCACGGTGTCGAGGGCGACCTCGCCGCGCCAGGTGGCGAGGGTCGCGAGGGGCGGGGAGAAGCGCATCGTGCGGTCGAGCTCCCGGCCGCGCTGGACGAGCTCCGCGCTCGACAGGACCTCGGGGTTCATGGTCGCCACCACCAGCGCGTTGAAAGAGCGCTGGACACGGAAGAGGTAGACCGAATCGAAGCGCTCCCGCATGGTGCGATAGATCGCCTGCGAGAACGGATCGGAGAGCCCCCCCGCCAGGTTGAGGCCGAAGGCCCCGCCCGGGGTGAGATGGCGCTTGACCTCGTCGAGGAATTGTACCGTGGTCAGGTGGAACGGCACGCTCTGGCCGATGTAGGCGTCGCCGTAGATCAGGTCCCACTTCTCGGTGGAGTTGTGGAGGAACTGGCGCCCGTCCTCGACCGTCACCCGCATCCGCGGTCCCGGCTGGAAGAAGAAGAACCGCTGGGCGATCTCGGGGATCGCGGGGTCGATGTCCACGTAGTGGATGTCGAGCTCCGGGTCCCGCGCCTGGAGGTAGCGGCCGATCGTGCCGCCGCCGAGGCCGATGATCAGCGCCCGCCGCGGGTGGGGACGGATCAGCAGGACCGCCGGGGCGGCGCGGTTGTAGGGCAGTGTCGACTCGTGGTCGGCGAGGCTCACCGCCGCCTGCGGGACGCGGTCGCTGCGCAGGGTGCGCACGCCGTCGCGCTCGTAGACCTGGAGCGTCTGATAGGGGGTCACCCGCTCGTAGATCAGGTCCGAGGCGCCGCGGGTGGCGATCGATGCGGCCGGAAGCGAAAAGACGAGGAGCAGGACCGCCAGCGCCGCCGCCGGGGCCTCGGCGCGGAAGGAGCCCGCGAGGGCCACGCAGGCGGTGAGCGCGGTCGCCGCCGTGAGCAGCCCGAGGGTCTGCCGCAGCTCCAGGAACGGGATCAGGAGGAAGGTGCAGGCGAGCGTCCCGCCGAGGCTCCCCAGGGTGGAGAGGGCGAACAGGCGCCCGGCGGTGTTGCCCAGGTGCCCGAGGTCGCGGGCCGCCAGCCGCACCGCCCAGGGGGAGACGGTGGCGAGCAGCACGCTCGCCGGCCCGAACAGCACGGCGGTGGCGAGCAGGGTCCCCGCCGGGTTCCCCCCGGTGAAGGCGGCGAGCACGGCGGCGAGCCGGGACCCGAAGAGCAGGAGGATCGCCTCGCAGGCGGCCGCCAGCGCCACCATCCGCCCGAGCGCCGCCATCGACGGCTGCCGGTCCGCCAGCCGCCCGCCCAGCAGGTAGCCGAGCGACAGCGCCGCCAGAAAGACGCTGATGATCGATCCCCAGACGTAGACGCTGTTGCCGTAGTGGGGTGCGAGCATCCGGCTCGACAGGATCTCCAGAGCCATGAGGACGGCGCCGCAGACGGCGACCACCCAGTAGAAACGCAAGCGGGGAAACATTGGCGGGGGAGTATGGCACAAGGGGCAAGCGGAACCGGGAACCCCCGCCCCGAAACCTCACCCCCTGGCCCCCTCTCCCACCGCACTCCCGCCACCCGGGAGAGGGGGAACCTGACGGGGAAGGAGGTGATTTGTAGGGTGCGCTGTGCGCACCACAGCGCAACGGGCTTTCCCATCGCATTTCACCGGATCTCACCAAGTCTCGGAATTGACTTAAACATAGGAAAATAGTAGACTTAGCAGCGTCATGAGGTCTCACCCCATCCCACCTTGTCAACGCCGTTCTGTCTCCTAACTGTCACCTAAGAGACCTCCCGGAGAGCCCATGCTGACCGATCGCCAAGTCAAAAGCCTGCGCACGGACCTACCCCAGGTCGAAGTCTACGATGGTTCCATTCCAGGCTTCGGGGTGCGAGTCACGAACAAGGGGCGCAAGAGCTTCTTTCTCTTCTACCGCGCCCGCCGTGCCGTTGACGCGGGGCGAAGGCTGCGGCGGGTCACCTTCGGCTCCTATCCTTACGTAAGCCTCGCCGACGCTCGCGAGCGAGCCAAGACCATCCTCCTCGAGATCGGCGCCGGCAAAGATCCCAACGCCGGCAGCGCCCGGCAGTATGTGCAGCGGCGTTCCACGCATCGCGCCGGGCGCACCCTTGCCCACCCGAAGCTTCGGAGCATCCTACCCGAAGGCTACCTCCCGGGGACGTTCGGCGAGCTCGCCGCCGCTTACATGAGCCAGTATGTTTGGCTCCATTCGAAGGCGCCCCGCCACTACGAAACCGACTTGAAGCGCGACCTGCTGCCGCAGTGGAAGGACAAACCGCTATCAGAGATCGGGCGGCGAGAGGCGGCAGCTCTTCTGGGCGTAATCGTCGAACGCGGCGCCCCCAAGCTTGCCCACAACCTGAAGAGCCGGCTCGGCGCAATGTACAACTGGGGAATCGACCATGGCCTCGCGACCACCAATCCAGTGGCCGGGATGAAGCCGCTGGCCACGCGTGGAAGCCGGACGCGGTATCTTGCCGAGAAGGAAATCGGGCAGCTTTGGAGCGTCCTGGACAGCCGGCCCCACCCGTCGAGCGATGTCTACAAGCTGATCCTCTTGACCGCTTGCCGGCCCGGCGAGGCGCTCGGGCTGCGGTGGGATGAGATCTCTGAAGACGGTACGGTGTGGACCCTGCCTGAGGAGCGGTCCAAGAATGGCATGGCTCATCGGATGTACCTCACGCCCGCCGCCCGGGAAATCCTCGCCCGCCGCCGCCCTGCGGCAGGCGCAAGCCCCTACGTCTTTGCCAGCGACTCCACCCAGGGCGGGCCGTTGCGCTTCCTGTGGAAGCACAACGCCGCCGTGCGGGAGGAAGTCGGATTCAGCTTCAATCCTCACGACCTGCGCCGGACGGCTTCAACCCACCTCGCCCGCCTCGGGGTGCGGGAGGAGATCCGCGAGGCGGTCTTAAATCACAGGAAACGGGGCCTGCGAGGCGTTTACAATCTGTATGAGTACGACCGGGAGACGCGGGAGGCACTGGAATTGTGGGGCGATGCCGTGATGTCAGCCGTGGCCCAGCAGGGTCAGTGCCAGGAAAAAGCAGCCTAAGCCGACGACCGAGGAGCAGATGTCTCAGGAAAAGGCACCGAGCGCGGGCGAACGGTCTGGCACGAGCGACCCATCTGATGAGCAGCGCCCCGCCGCAGCGGCCCTCGGTCGCTTCGCTCCCTTGCCAAGCCCTGAGCCCGCTACGGCGAAGTTAGTCCTTTCCCGAGCGCTGCGCGCCCGGTGAATCCCCCCGGGAGAGGGGATTTCTGATACCGTAACCCCTTCTGATTTCAAAGACTTGCCCCGCGACAAGAGAGCATAGATAGCG
>JBDSHF010000401.1:0-13462 GCA_039918595.1 Thermoanaerobaculia bacterium | reverse complement strand
CCCTCCCGGCCCAGCGCATGCGCCTGACCGACAGAGGCGTCCTCAAGCAGGGCATGTGGGCCGACGTGGTCGTCTTCGATCCCGCCACGATCAAGGACCTCGCCACCTTCGAGAACCCCAATCAGCTTTCCGAGGGGATGGAGTACGTGCTGGTCAACGGTGTGCCGGTGATCGACGGCGGGAAGATGACCGGGCAGCTGCCGGGGAAGGTGCTGCGGGGGGCGGGGTACCGTGCTTCTGGTCGCGGTAAGGAGTAAGATATCGCCATGGCAAGACACGCTGAACAGGTTCTGAAAGAGGCCCTCCAGCTACCGGAAGCCGAGAGGGCGGAGTTGGTCTGTGATCTCCTGGATAGCTTCGGTAATCCTCCCCATCCCGAAAGAACCGAACGAGAATGGATCACCGAAATAGAACGCAGAGCACGCGCTGCTATGAATGGGGAGCCGGGATTGTCCTGGGAGGAGGTGCGCTCGTCGATCGAGCGGCGCCTCGGGAGTGATTGAAGCCCATCCGGCTGGCTCCCGAAGCTGCCCGGGAATTGGATGAGGCAGCCGCTTGGTATGAATCCCGGCAACCAGGTCTCGCCCGAAGATTTCTAGACGAGTTCGACGCGCTTCTGCCGGAGATCCGGCTTCATCCAGCAGCCTTTCCGTGTCTTGAGGACATGCCGGCGGATCTCGAGATTCGCCGGGCTCTGATGGTTCGCTATCCTTATGCTCTGGTATTTTTTGAATTGAAGGATGAGATCCGTATCATCGCCGTGGCTCACGATAAGCGCCGCCCTAACTACTGGCTTTACAGGCTCGGTTCAAAGCACTAGGGCCTTCGGAAGAGTGTCGTTCAGGACCTGGAACGTTTTGCCTCCGGCCGAGGATGAACGATGACCGGTGTCTGAGTTCAGCGACAACACCCGGGCGAGCGCCCGTTCGTTGTCCGCTGCCACGAGGGTTAGGCGTCGTCTGGCTACCTGCTCGTGGTCAAACTGGTCTTGGAAGAAGCCGAAGCGAGTGCCGACCCCTAGTCCTGACGACCGTACCTTGAGACTCCGAGCTATCTCGATCGGGCCATCAATCTTCGCCTTCCCTCCCAACTGCGATAGAGTTCTACTGTCGCCGCAAAAGCCCCGGAGACCGCTAAGCTCTGCTGAGATCTCATTATTACTAGCTGAGGAGCCCAACGGCGCACGCACTGACAAAAAGGAGCGCCGATGGTGTGATAGCCAATCTCTTGATCGGCCTTCCCGTGAATAAAGGCCATAGCTATCGCTTCGATCAAGTTCACGACTTCGGTCGCTGCTATGTAGAGGGAGGAAGAACCTTGGATGGCTTGTGCCCACGTTCTGGCGCTCTCCTCGTCTGCAAAAGATTGCCATTGGAATGTGTCATCCAGTAACTTCCACTCATTCGGCGGCAGCAATTTAGCTTCACGCAGCTTGGTGATTGTCTTTGGCTCGAGGGAGAAGAACTCGCGAGCGTATTTTTCGCAGGTGGCAATTGCAAGGGTGGCTGCTTCGCGTCGCGAACGCCTCGAGATCTCTTGAACCGAGACCACGATCTGAGTCAATCCAGCCAGGAGGACAAGAAGGACTAGTGGACCGGCGGCTAGAAAGTAGATGACTTCGAGATGGTCGCGATACTCCCGAAGGTTGGCTGATGCGTAGGCAAGCCCTACGAGATAGCCAACTGCCGCTCCCAGAGCAAGAGCAACGCTCAAGCTAACCCACAAGTTCCATCTACTTTTCAATGCGAGTATCCTCCTGCGGCCATGCCTTACGAGGCAGCGAGCATATCACCGAACGGTGATGGCGGTTCTCGACACACCTGCGACCCAGCGCGCTGACCACCTCGCATTCTTCGAGCAGCCGTGATATTCAGATAACTGTTCAGGCGCCTCTATCCCACCGCCTCCATCTCCTCCTCCGCGCCCACCCCCGGCCGCCGGATTCCCAGCACCTTCACCTTCTGATGCAAATAGGTGCGCTGCACGTCGAGCACCTTGGCGGCGGCGGTGAAGTTCCAGCGGGTGCGGTGGAGGACGCTCTCGATGTACTCGCGCTCGCACTGCGCCTTGAAGTCCTTCAGGGGGACGATCGGCAGCGTGGCCGGTGAGAGCAGGAGGCCGGTCTCCGGCATCCGCGCGGGCTCGAAGAAGGAGGAGGGGAGCTGGTCCGGGGTGAGCGGATCGGCCCCGAAGACGACCAGCCGCTCGCAGAGGTTCCGCAGCTCGCGGACGTTCCCCGGCCAGGCGTAGCGCTCGATGTAGGGGAGCAGCTCGGGGTCCGCCTGCCGCGGACGCACCCGGTGCTGGCGGGAGTAGCGGTCCAGGAAATGGCCGAAGAGGAGCGGGATGTCCTCTCTGCGCTCGCGCAGGGCGGGCACCGAGATCGGCAGATGGGCCAGCCGGAAGTAGAGGTCCTCCCGGAAGCGGCCGGCTTTCACCTCCTCTTCCAGATGGCGATGGGTGGCGGTGAGCACCCGCACGTCCACCTGCCGGTCGCGCGTCTCGCCGACCCGCCGCACGCGGCCGTCCTCCAGCACCCGCAGCAGGCGCGACTGGACGGTCAGGTCCATGTCCCCGATCTCGTCGAGGAAGAGGGTGCCGCCGTCCGCCTCCTCGAAGAGGCCCGGCTTGGCGTTCTTGGCGTCGGTGAACGCCCCCTTGGCATGGCCGAACAGCTCGTCCTCCACCAGGTGGTGGGGGATCGCGGCGCAGTTGATCTTGATGAACGCCTTGGCGCTGCGCGCGCTCTGCTGATGGAGGGCGCTCGCGACGAGCTCCTTGCCGGTGCCGCTCTCCCCCGCGATCAGGATGCGGGCGTCGGTGACCGCGGCGCGGGCGATCTTGCGCCGCATCTCCTCGATCGCCGGCGAGCTGCCGAGGATCTCGGACTCCCCCCGCAGATCGGCCTTGAGCGAGGCGACCTCGCGCTTCAGGGCCTGATGCTCCAGCGTGTTGCGGATCGCCTGCAGGAGGCGTTCGCGGCTGAACGGCTTCTCGATGAAGTCGTGGACGCCGAGCCGCAGGGCCTCCACCGTCTCGCTGATCGACGCCTCGCCCGAAATGATGATGGTGGGCGGGAAGCGCTTCGCCGCCGCCAGCCGCCGCACCAGGTCGACTCCGCTCATCGCGCGCAGGCGGACGTCCAGGAGCAGCAGCTCGGGGAGGGGCACCGATGGATCTTCCAGATAGGCCGACGCCTCTTCGGCGGAGGCCATGGCCTGGGGGGCATACCCCTCCTCGCGGAGCTGGAGGAGGAGGCTCGCGCGGATTTTCTCGTCATCTTCAACAATCAGTAATCTGCTCATAGTAGTTGGCTCATACAAACCCGCGGCTCATGCCGCGGCATCCTCCAGCTTGCGGGGAAAGGTGAGACGGAAGCTCGCGCCCGCGCCGGAGCTCGCCTGCAGCTCCAGATCGCCGCCGTGGTCGAGCAGGATTTTTTTCGAGATGGCGAGCCCGAGCCCCATGCCCTCGCCGACCTGGCGAGTGGTGGCGTAGGGCTCGAAGAGGCGGGGCCGGATCTCGGGGGCGATGCCGGGGCCGTCGTCCGCGACTTCCAGGAAGACGCCGCCGCGACCGGCCTCGCCGGCGCGCAGGGTCACCGTGCCACGACCGCCCTCTGAGGAGCGGATGGAGAGCGCGCTGTTGTCGCAGAGGTTCACCAGCACTTGGCGGAGCATGTCGCGATCGAGAGCCGCCGGCAGGGGAGCCGCCGAGGGCTCGAAGCGGAGGTCGAGATTCGGCCAGGCGGCGGCGAACGTGGCGACGAACTCCTGGACCACGGCGCCGAGGTCGTGCACCTGCGCCCGGGGCTGCGGCAGGCGGGCGAAGGAGGTGAACTGCTGGGTGAAGCGGCCGAGCCGTTCGAGCTCCTCGCCGACGCTGGCCGCCACCTGCCGCGCCTCGTCGAGTCCTTCGCCGCCGAGCAGCCGTTCGAGGCGGGCCAGCTCCAGACGGGCGGCGGTGAGCGGCGTCCGCATCTCATGGGCGTGCCGGCGGGCGGTCTCCTGCCAGCCGGAGAGGTTCCGGAGATAGGCCAGTCGCTTGCGGTCGCGCGCCATGGCCCGCGAGGTGTCCTCGATCATGCCGGCGATCCTCCCGACCGTGTCCCGGCCGCGGTCCCCGATCTCCAGGCTCTCCTGGCCGTCCGACAGCGCGATCAGGCCGAGCCGCAGCCGCTCCAGGCGGGAATCCAGGCGCCGCTGGCGCAGGAGGTGGAACCCGCCGGCCACAGCGAGGACGGCGAGGACGGCGGCGAGCAGGATCGTCTCCCAGCGCCGCGCGATCCCCTCGTGATTGTGCTCGAGGATGCGGAGGTGGTTGAGCAGCCCCTGCGTGGCCTCGAAACGTGATCGGTACTCCTCCCGCTGCTCGGGGTCCTGCCGGGCGAGGGTTTTCTGGTCCCTCATCGAGCGCTCCAGGGTGGAGACGATCTCCGGCTGCACCCCCAGCCGGAACCAGGGCCCGGAGATCTCGCGATCGAACAGCCAGAGCACCACGGCGGCGGCGAGCAGCATTCCGGAGAGGGTCACGAGGGCGGAGCGGACATTCATTTCTTCTTCCCCGGAGGAACCGGCAGCCGCCACGAATATTCGAGCAGGGCGGGCCTGCCGATCGAGGTGGCCATCAACAGATTGATCACCTGGCCGAACGATTCGGGCTGATCCTCGACGGCCTCGGACACCGCTCCGGCGCTGCCGGACTTCTCGGCCGAGAGCGCCTGGGAGAACCAGCGCTGGGTGTCGAGCTGCTCGGCCTGGGAGAAGGGGATCACCCGCAGCGCCACCTCGACGCTGGCGAGACCGGTGGCGGCGGGCCCCCGGATCAGCACCAGCCGGGCGTCCCGCCACCACTCGGCGAGACGCTCGAAAGAGGGGAGGGTCACGCGCGCGGCGTGGCCCGTGGCGTCGATCCGGGTCACGATGTAGATCTCGTCCCACAGGTCGTAGCGGACGTCGACGCGGGCCGCTCCCTTGACCTTCCCTTTCGCCGCGCTCCGCGCCGTCGCCTCGAAGGCGAAGCTGGTGGTGAGGCCGGTGCCGAGCTGCTTGCGCACCTCCTCCTCGTCGAGGATCGGCGGCAGATGGGAGAGCACGATGCCCTCGCGCGCGCCCTCGACCGCCGGCGCCTGCACGGCGGCCCTGAGCGGGGCGGAGGCGAGCAACGCCGGCAGCAGAAGAAGGAGCGCCCACCGCGCCATGGCCCGCTTCACGGCAGGATGTGCCCCAGATCGAGATAGGAGAAAGTGGCGCGCACCCGCCCCCACTGGTTGCGGAAGACCAGCCCCACCGAGGCGGCGAACCGCCGGAGCGGGCTGGGGGAAAGGTCGATGCCGGAGGACTCGATCCCGAGCTCGACGCCCGTTTCCAGGCGCAGATCGGTAAAGTTGCCGTTCTTCCGGGAGCGCTTCAGGGTGAGGGCGTGCTGGAGCCCCACCGAGCCGCCCTTGGTGTCGAGGTTGGCCGCGGGGATCTCCACGGGCCCGGTCAGATTCTCCAGCCGGGACCTGCCCCGGAAGAGGCGGCCCGTCAACGACAGCGTCTGCCTGCGCGTGAGCGGCCAGTGCTGGATCGCGGAGACCGCGGCCACCACCTCCTCGGCATGCGAGGGGGGGAGATCCTCCGGGGGGAAGGGCGCGGGCCTGAACCTGACGATGTTCCCGGTATCGAAGCGGGCGGCCTCGAGACCGGCCGAGAGGCTGTAGCCCCGGGTGGGGAGGAAGGGATCGTCGCTGGTGTCGTAGACCCACTTCGCTTCCGCCCGGCGGTAGCTCAGGCTGCCCTGGCCCAGAAAGATCATCGCCTGCTCCGGCGACTCGCCGAGGACGCTGGTGCGCGTACCGAAGTCCCCCCGGCGTTCGCTGAAAGAGATCTGAACGGATTGGTTCCCTCGCAGCGGGATCGCGACACTCAGGGAGAATTTTTCGGAGCTCGCGAACGACCAGGAGGAGAAGGTCGGATCGAGCGCCAGGGGGAGCACCTCGCGGACGCAGCAGACGTTGCGCGAGTAGCCGGCGCTGGCGAGGATGCCGCGGCCGAAGAGGTCGTACTGGGTGAAGCCAGCCTGGATCCCCTCCTCGCTGTCCAGCGCGGCGAAGAGGACGCCCGAGCGCCCCACGAACAGCCGGGCCCCGACGAGCCCTTGGAGCGTGGTGCTGGATCTCATCGTGGGGTCGTCGGTGAGCGAATCCTCCTCCAGATTGAGCGGCTCGCCGAACCGGAAAGCGTGGACCGAGGTGTCGAAGAAGAACCAGCGCGCGGGCTTGGCGTCGATGACCAGCTCATAGGCCCCGCGCCGGCTCCCCCTGCGCAGGGCGAAGCTGGCGTCGAGGACGAACGGCAAGCGGTGGATGCGGTAGATCGCCAGCCGGAGTTGCTCCTCGGTGTAGGTTCCCCCCTCGCGCAGGAGCGTCTCCGACCGGATGATGTTGGCCGCCGCCTGCTTCGGCCCCTCGACCGTGATCTTCTCGATCAGGAAGCGATCCGTCTCCCGCGGAGTGGACGCCTCTTCTTCCTGGCCCCAGACGGGGAGGGCGGTGAAGAGGAGCAGCAGGAGGAGCGGACGGACGCAGAGCATCTTCAACTTCGGTACCCCCAGAAACAGCTACGGGCCGCCATGGCCTAGGTTGCCGAAGCTCTGCCTAGGGCAAGGACGGTGCCGGGCGCGCTCCGCCGCCAGGCGCCCCTCTGCAACTACCAGCAACGAAGTGTGTTACGCGTTTCCCTCAAGACCCCGGAAGCGGCAGGAGGGCTCTGGAATCCTCGATTCCTCCCCGAAGGAGTATGAGGAAGCATACACCCTGTCGGAAAGGATGATGTGGGATGGGAACGCGCGTCAGAAGGCGCGAGGCTGGAAAGTCTCGGGAACCCGGATCTCGAAGGTGTCGTCGTGGACGTTCGCCAGGTAGATCCCCTGGCTCAAGACCCGCTCCCGAAGGTCTTCGGGAGCGTCCACCGCGGCGAGGATGCCATAGACCTTCTTGTCCTCGTGACCGGGGTAGAACTCGTGGAATTCGCGGAGGATGCGGAGCATCTGCTGGAGGCCGTCCTCCCGCAGATGGCTCTTGACCTCGACGACGTAGACCTCGTTCACGGTACCTTTGGCGTACGCCAGGACGTCGATCTCCAGGGTGCGGCCGTTCTTGCGAGACGAGACCCTGGCTGAGGTTACGCTCATTCCAAACCTCTCGCAGAGAACCCTCTGCATGGAGGGGTAGGCCATCCCCTCCGTGAAGCCTCCGAACTTCTCGCCAAGTCTTTGGATCTGCCGAGCGTTCTCCTGGAGGAGGCGATCCGTTTCGGTCTGAAGGTCTATGGCGGGACCTTTGAGTTCTTGATCGGTCATAGGGATGTTCCGCTCGGACGCGATTTCTACCACAGGAGAGACGCCGTGAGAAGCGAGCGCTCCGCACGCGCTATGCTCCCAGCATGAGTCCACTGGCCGCCGACTGGGGTATCGAGCCCGCCGAGAAGGACCTCGACTTCGCCTGCGATCACCTCGCGGGCTCTTTCGACGCGGAGTACTTCCGGGGCGTCACCATCCAGGCCTCGCCCGCAACCGTCTTCCGCTGGCTCTGCCAGCTCCGCGCCGCTCCCTACAGCTACGACTGGATTGACAACTTCGGCCGCCGCAGCCCGCGACAGCTCACCCCCGGCCTCGAAAACCTTGCGGTCGGGCAGACGGTGATGCGGATCTTCGATCTGATCGCTTTCGAAAGGGATTCCCATCTGACGGTCCGCCTCAAGCCGCGGTCCCCTTCGACGCGGATCTTCGGCGACGTGGTGGTGACCTACGGCATCGTTCCGCGCGGCGACGGCTCCTGCCGCCTGCTCGCCAAGCTCCGGGTGGGCTACCCGCGTGGGGTGGTCGGCTGGCTGGCGCGGATCGCGCTGCCGCCGGGCGATCTGGTGATGATGCGGCGGCAGCTCCTCACCCTCAAGAGTCTCGCCGAGAGAGATTGACGGGCTCCGCCAGCCCGTCGCATCGATCGGACGGCTTGCCGATCGATCGGCGGATCGTCGTAAGGATCCGCGGAGCGTTGCACCGATCGGCGAGCCGTCGTAACGATCGGCGGGGCATTGGATGGATCGGCAGGTTGTCGGATCGATCGGCGGCGCGTTCCAGGGATCGGCGGCACGTCGGATCGATCGGCGAGCCGTTGTACGCATCGGCGGAGGGTTGTAAGGATCGGCGGCTTGTCGGATCGATCGGCGGCTTGTCGTATCGATGGGCGAGCCGTTGTAAGGATACGCGGCTCGTTGGACGCTTATCCGGGACGCCGTATGGATCGGCGGGGCGTCGTATCGCTATCCAAGGCGTCGATCGATCGGCAAGGCGTTGTATGGAGAGGACGGAGCGCCGTACCGATATCCGGGGCGTGGGCCCTCGTCACCCCCGCGTCAGCTTGGCGACCGCCCGCTTGATGCCGCCGAGAGTGAGGTCTTCCATGGGGAAGACCTCGCCGATCCGGTGGATCGTCGCGCGGCCGTAGGCGTTCGGCCAGAGCTCCTTGGGGATCGGATTGAGCCAGGCGGCGTGGCGGAAGCGGTCGCGCAGGCGCTCGAGCCAGCGCAGACTCGACTCCCTGTCGTCCACGCCATAATCCTCTCCGAAATAGATCGATCCGCTGGGGTAGACGAGCTCCTCGGGGGCCATCGAGGCATCGCCGACGATGATCAGCCGGGTATCCTGCGAGCGCTTCAACAGCTCGGCGGTGGCGAGCGGCTGCCGGCGCTGCGGGTCCTTGTAGACCGAACCATAGATCGTATTGTGGAAGAAATAGGTATGGCAGCGCTTGATGCGGTCGCGCATCTTGGCGAACAGCAGCCGGGTCAGATCGACGTGGGGGAGCATCGAGGTGCCGCCGTTGTCGATCAGCAAAACCACCTCGATGCGGTCGAGCAGATCGCGGCGGAAGACGAGATCGATCTCGCCGCCGTTCCTGGCGCTCTGATAGATCGTGGCGTCGAGGTCGAGCTGATCGCGCGGCCCCGCGGGCGCGAGCTTCTTCAGCGACGTGAGAGCCTGGGCGAGGTTGCCGCCGCTCAGCGTGTTGGAATCCGAATACTCGACGTAGCGCCGCTCGCCGATCACTTTGGTCGCGGAGAGCTTGCCACCTTCGCCGAACACTCTCACGCCACCCTTCGAGTTTCCCGAATGCCCGAACGGCGAGTTGCCGCCGGTGCCCACCCAGCGGCTGCCGCCGTGGTGCTCCTCCATCTGCTTGCGCACGGTCTCCCAGAAGCGTTTCATCAGCTCGCCGGCCGGGAAAGTCCAGAGCGCCTGCGGCGGCAGCTCCCCCTTGCGGATCGCCTCCTTCAGCCATCGCCGGAACTGCGGCGTGTTGAGCAGCTCCGGGTCCCCCTCGGCCACGCGCGGGAGATCGATGCCGTAGAAATGGAAGGCGAAGGCCCGCTCGTAGGCGTCCATGTGCTCGACGCGGCGGACGAAGCAGAGGCGGGCGAACACGAAGAGCGAATCGAGCTCCGGCGCGAGCCCCCGCTCCATGCCTTTATAGAAGTCGATCGTATCGGTCAGGCTGACCGGCACGCCGTAGTCGCGCAGCAGGAGGATGAAGCCGTCGAGAAACACGGATCAGTTCACTCTGGCGCGCTTGCCCCCGCTGCGGAACGCGAGGATGTCCTCCGTCCGCTTGAGCAGCGTGCCGACGAAGGGAACGTTGAGGCGGTCGGGCGTGATCCGCGCGTGGTTGAGGGCTCCCAGCCAGTTGAGCAATTCGCTGGTGGCCGGCGGCTTCTCATACCCCCGCTGCCGCAGCTCGTAGAAGATGCCGAGCGCGGAGTCGAGCAGCCCCTGGTCGAGATCGGGGAAATGGAGCTTGACGATCTCCCGCATCTGCTCCGGGTTGGGGAAGGCGATGTAGTGGCAGAAGCAGCGGCGCAGGAACGGATCGGACAGCTCCCGCTTGGCGTTCGAGGTGAGGATGATCACCGGCCGGATCTTCGCCCCGATGATCTGGTTGACCTCGCGGATGGTGAACTCGCAATCCTCGAGCACGTCGAGGAGGTTGTCCTGAATGTCCGACTCGGTCTTGTCGATCTCGTCGAGCAGGAGGACGACCCGCTGCTCGCTGCGGAAGGCGCGGCCGATCGGCCCCCAGATCACGTAATCGAAGAAGTTGTTGACCTCGCGGCCGGTGCCGGAAGTGCCGAAGCGGGCGTCGTTGAGGCGCAGGACGGTGTCCTGGACATAGCAGGCCTCCTCGCCCTTGATCGTCGACTTGCAGCGCAGCGTCTCGATCGGCAACCCCAGCGAGCGGCTGATCTCGAAGGCGAGCTGCGTCTTGCCGGTGCCGGCCTCGCCGGTCAGCAGCAGCGGCTTCTCCATCGCGATCGCCATATTGACGATGGCGCCCAGCTCGGGGTCGAGGTAGTAGCGTTCGGTTCCCTGAAATTCCATGCCGGGAGCATAGCAAAGGGGAGGGAAGGAAGGCGGCGGTCCGGGGGACCGCCGCCGGCAAGCGTCATTCGATGGCGACGGCCGCGCAGGCGTAGTCTTCGGACGTTCCGAAGCCGGCGCCAGCCCCGGCCGGGGCGCAGGTCCAGATGCAGTGAAGGTGGTCCTGGGCGCAGCCGGTGGCCGACTGGTTCCACTGGGGATTGGTATCCAGCGCGGCGCAGTGGCAGGACTGATAGGGGCACTGGCCCACGGGGCAGGAGATGGAGGCCTGCGCCGTCGAGCCCGAGACCTTCGAGGCCAGGCGAGGCAGCGCGGGAGCCTCCTTGAGCACCGCCGGAGAGACGCCGGCGAGGAAGTTCGACGAGGCGGGCAGCGCCGTGTCGGGCCGTCCGTCGCCATTGGTGTCGAGCCGGACGCCCTGCTTGTACCGCGGCAGGTTGACGTACGCCCAGACCGAGTTGCTGCCCGGCCCGAGGTCGATGCGGCGGGTCACCTCGCGCCGGCCGCGCTGGTCGCCGTTGACGGGCGTGAAGACGGCCTTGACGTTGAGCGCTAGCGGCGCCGTGTAGGTGCCGCCGAAGGCATCGGTCTGGAAGATGCGCATCGTGGTCGTCGGCTGCTTGCCGGTGAGGTTGACCGCGACGTTGTACTGCCCGCAGCTCGTTTCGATCGGCTTCGAGCTCACCAGCGAGAGGGCCATGAGCTGGATGCGGGTCGTCGCCTCCCCCTTGCTGTTGAACGCCGCGTCGTCGAGGCGGCGCACGACGGTGTCGATGGAGCCGAGGCTGCCGGTGGGCTCCACCCCCAGGGGCGCGCCCTTGAACGTCACCTTGCCGGTGAACGGCTGCGAAGTCTCGCAGAAGAACCCGGCCGGAATCGGCTCGTCCGCGAAGCTGGTCTGGGCGAAGCCCGCGACCGTCATCCAGAGATCGACGCCCTTGTGGACGACCTCCCCCGCGAAGGCCGGAGAACCGGCGATCAGGGCCAGGACTACGGCGGCTCCTACGGCAGAACGAATCAACGCCTTGGACAATGTCATCGTCCGCTCCTTTTCAGTGACGTGGTTGCAGGTCTGCAATCCACTCCCTCTAAAAAGGAGGTGCTTCAGGTCGCTCCGGAGGAGCCGGGGGCGCATCTCCCTCCGGCATCTGTCACATCAGGCCGGGCCGGGGAGGGTCGGCGCGCGGGGCGGCTTCCGGCGCCGGGAGCTTGCCGCGGGTGAACCAGCCGACGCAGCTCTTCTCGATCCGGACGAGGATCACCAGTACGCCCAGGGTGAGGGCGAACGCCGTCAGGGCGGTCAGCCACTGGCCGGCGCCGCAGGCGATACCGAGGCAGGCGACCATCCAGATCGAGGCGGCGGTCGTCAGGCCGTGGACGCTCTGGTGGGAGTCGTCGCGCAGGATGACGCCGCCGCCGAGAAAGCCGATCCCGGCCATCACCCCCTGAACCACGCGGAGCACGGAGGCGCCATCCATCCGCGCGCCCGTGGTGGCGAGCTCGACGCCGATGAGGGTGATCAGGGAGGCGCCGAGGGCGACGAGCGCGTGGGTCCGCATCCCCGCGGGCTTGCCGTGGATCTCGCGGTTGAGGCCGAGCACGGTGCCGATGAGGGTGGCGATGAGGAGGCGAATGAGGATCTGGCCGGGACCGATCAGGAATTCGCCGCTCGTCATGGGCATGGGCATGGCGTTCATCTTACCTTCATCGCCCGCGTGAACGCGTCCGGCTGGCGATCCTGCGGGTCGAGGCGCGAGGTGCTGAAGGTGGCGATCCAGAGCGGATAGAAGATCTTTGCGGATGCGGTGAGCCCCTGATAATCGCCGAGAAAGAAGCCGTCCGACGTGGCCGCATAGCGCAGGTCCCAGGAGGTCGCGGTCACCCGAAGGCTCTTGGCGAACTGCTGGCCGCCGTTTTTCGACACCGCGAGGTATTCGTCCACCAGGAGGCGCGAGGGGTTGTTGCGCAGCGAGTAGTAGGAGACCCCCACCCAGCCCTCGGGGCTCACCGCCACGGCGGGCGTGAAGCTGGCGGCGTTGGCCGGGCCGTCCGAGACGCGCTGGGGCGCGCTCCAGGTCTGGCCGCCGTCCGTCGAGCTGGAGAGCACGATCTGATCGCTGCCCGGAGTGAGGTGGCTGTCCTGCCAGGCGACGTAGAGCGCCCCGGTGCGGCCGTCGATCGCCGCCGCCGGGATGCCCGCGCCCGTGCGCGACCCCGAAACGCCGGCCGCCCGGACATCGGAGATCTCGACCGGCGCGCTCCAGGTGCGGCCGCCATCGGTGGAACGGGCCGCCCGCAGAGTGACCCGGCTTCCGTAGTTGAGCCAGACGGCATGGACGACCCCTCCCGACCCGACGAGCGGCAGGATGCCGATGCTCGACCCCTGGATGTCGAGGATGGCGCCGGCCGCGAACGAGTGGCCGCCGTCGTCGGAGTAGGTGAGGAGCACTGGCTGCTGCCGCGCCGGCGAGATCGAGTCCCAGCCGACATAGACCCGCCCCCTGTAGGGGCTGTCGTTCCGGTTGTCGACGATGATGGCTTCCTTGTCGTCGAAGTTCTGGGTGCCGCTGTGGACGGCCACCGGATCGCCCCAGGTCAGCCCGCCGTCCTCGGAGGTCGAGATGTAGACGCCGTTGCTCGGGCTCGTCTCGTCGAAGCCCAGGGAGGCGAAGTACGCGCGGCCGTCCGGGCCGAAGGCCACCCAGGGGTCCGACGTGCGCTGGTAGGGCCCGCCGGAGGCCGCGGCCACCCTGGGGATGAGGGTCTCCCGCCAGGTCCCCCCGCCGTCGAAGGAGACGGCGGCGGTCAGCGCGCGGCACCCGTCCTCCGGGAAGCGGTCCTCCTGATAGCCGGCGAGGAGGTGCTTGGGATTCTCGGGATCGATGGCGAAGAACGGCTCCGTCTCGGTCTCCGGCTGGGCGGGGCCGGCGATGGGAGCGAGGATGTCGGCGCTCACCCGGACCACTCCCTTCGGGATGCCGCCGCGAGGCGGGCGGGTCGCGGCGAGCTTGTCGAGAAACTCCCGGAGCTGCCGCGGGTCTTG
>JBDSHF010000400.1:0-3205 GCA_039918595.1 Thermoanaerobaculia bacterium | reverse complement strand
CGACCTGCACGGCGGCGAGATGACCGCCCGCAGCGAAGGGCCGGGCCAGGGCTCCGAGTTCTGCTTCCTGCTGCCGCTGATCGCGCCGGAAAGCACCGCCGAGGAGAGCCGGCAGCCGGCCGAGGAGATCGAGATCCATCCAGCGGCGCGACGGATCCTGGTGGTCGAGGACAACGCGGACGCCGCCGCCACCCTGCGCGACTTCCTCGAGCTCTCCGGCCATGAGGTCGAGACCGCGGCCTCCGGCACCGACGGCGTCCAGGCCGCCCGCGCCTTTCACCCCGAGGTGGTGCTCTGCGACCTCGGCCTCCCCGGCATGACCGGCTACGAGGTGGCGACCGCGCTACGGAAGGACCCCTCCACCTCCTCAGCCAAGCTGATCGCCGTCACCGGCTACGGCCGCGACGAAGACCGCCGCCGCTCCAAGGAAGCCGGCTTCGATCTCCATCTGACCAAGCCCGTCGACCCCGCCCAGCTCAAGGCCCTGCTCAACGAGCAGCCGGGCAACCGGCGCTGAAGACGGAGGGCCCTTACGCGTACCGCGTCCACTTCCAGATCTCGGCGAAGGTCGGCTTCTTGCCGTACATCAGAATCCCCACCCGGTAGATCCGGGCACAGATCCAGACCATTCCGATCACGAAGCCGATCGTCAGCGCGTAGGCGAGGGCGAGCTGCCAGAGGGGGGGCATGTCGATCGCGATCCGCAGCGGCATCAGCAGCGGCGTGAACATCGGGATCAGCGACAGCACCGTAGCCATCCGCGAGTTCGGATCGTTGATCACCGGGTACATCACCATCACCGGGATGATCACGAACGTCATCGCGATCCCCGCCGCCTGCTGCGCCTCCTGGATGTTGTTGAACGAGGCGCCGATCCCGGCGTAGAGCGTGGCGTAGGCGAGGAACCCGAGAATGAAGAGCAGGACGAAGTTGATCAGCATCACCGGCGACAGCGTCGGCAGCGAGACCCCCGCGGGGAGCACCATCATCGCGGCGACCAGCCCCGGCGTGGTCACCACCAGCACCGTGGCGAGCCAGATGCCGAGCTGCGTCAGCCCCAGCAGACAGATGCCGAGCAGCTTGCCCATCATCAGCTCGAAAGGCGTCACGCACGAGATCACCACCTCGATCACCCGCGACCCCTTCTCCTCCAGCACCCCCTGCATCACCTGCTGCCCCCACATGATGATCGAGATGTAGAGGATGAAAAACAGCACCATGGCGAGCAGCGCCGCTCCCAGCCCCCCCTCGGCCCGGCTCCCCGTGGCCGAGACCTTCTGCGTCTCCAGCTTCACCGACCGGCTGAGCTCGTCCACCCGCGCCGGATCGATCCCCGCCTCGCGGAAGCGCACCTGCCGCACCACCGTGGAGATCTGATCCCTCAGCGCCTCCTGCGTGAAGACGTTCGAGACACTGCGGGCGTGGTACTCGACCGGCTTCTCCTGGAACACCCCGGGGCTGACCCAGACCCAGGCGTCGAGCTGCTTGTCCATCACCCGGCGGTCGAGGTCCGCCCGCTGGGCCTTGCGGTCGGCGGCCGGCGGCTCGGTCTCGGCGTCGAAGCTCACCATCTGGTCCCGGCTCTTGCCTGGCTGCGGCTTCTCCAGCTCCCCGGAGTTCATCTTCGCCACCAGGGTGGAGCCCACCTTGCCGGTCTCGTCGATCACCACGATCTTCTGACTGGCCTTGCTCTTCGAGAGCAGCAGGGCGGGCAGGGTCGAGATCGCGGTCACGAACAGGGGGAGGATCAGCGTCGTGATCCAGAACGCCTTGGTCTTGGCCCGCTGGAGATACTCGCGCTTCGCGATGACAACGACGTTTTTAGGCTGCATCGTTCACCACCTTGAGGAAGATCTGCTCGAGCTCCGGCTCCTCGGAGCGGAACTCGTGAACGTTGAGGAATTCCACCAGTTGCCGCAGCACGGCGGCTCCCTGCACATCAGGCCGCAGCAGCAGCTTCGCGGCGCCGTCCTGCACGAGCGCCTGCTCCACCTCCGGCATCGCCTGCAGCCGTCCGAGATCGCCGTCGGCCACCAGCCGGAAGGCGTTGCCGCCGATCCTGCGCTTGATCGCCTTCAGCTCGCCGTCGAGCACGGCGCGGCCGCTGGAGATCAGGCAGATGTGATCGCACAGCCGCTCGGCGAGCTCCATGCCGTGGGTGGAGAGCACGACGCTCTTGCCCTTCGACCGGTAGTCGAGCAGCAGCTCGCGGAAGAGCTCCTGGTTGATGGGATCGAGGCCGGAGAAGGGCTCGTCGAGAATCAGGAGGTCGGGCGTGTGGAGCACGGTGCCGATGAGCTGCACCTTCTGCTGCATGCCCTTGGACAGCTCCTCGATCTTCGACTTCGCCCACTTGGTGAGGTCGACCCGTTCGAGCCAGTGCTGGATGTCGGCGACCAGCTTGGGCCCGCGCAGGCCGCGGATCTCGCCCAGGAAGACGAGCTGGTCCATCACAGTCATCTTCCGGTAGAGCCCGCGCTCCTCGGGAAGGTAGCCGATCCGCCGCAGGTCGTCGGCGGTCCGGGGGTGCCCGAACACCAGGACCTCCCCGGAATCCGGGGCCGTGATGTTCATGATCATGCGGATCGTGGACGTCTTGCCGGCGCCGTTCGGCCCCAGCAGCCCATAGATGCTGCCCGCCGGCACGGTCATCGAGACGCCGTCCACCGCCACGAAGTCACCGTAGGCCTTGCGGACGTTCCGCAGTTCGAGAATGGGTGTCATGGGTTGTCCTTATAGAGGGGAGTCGCCCTGGGAACGGGCCTCTCCCGTCCTGTAATACGCAGCGGGCCTCGCAGGGTTCAGGAGAGATCTTACAGCGGGCGGGGGGTCGCCGTGTGGGGTGCCGCCCCTTCGGGGCTGAACCCTCACTCCCCAACCCCTCCCTCCCAGCCTCCCCCCTACCGCCGGGAGAGAAGGGGCTCGAAAGCTTGCTTCGACCCGCTTCTCCCTCTTCTCCCGGCGGATGGGGGGGAGGCTAGGAGAAGAGGGTCGGGGTGATGAGGGCCAACGGAACGGGAACACGGCGCTGACAACGTAGAACGATCAAGCCCCTGCTTTACAATCCTCTTCAGGACAGGCATCCGAGCGCGCTGGAGATTCCGCTCGGTCGCTGAGGCGTATTGAGGTACGATCCCTTCAGCGTTTCTGAAACGAAGCTTTCCGCCGCGACCGCGCCCGGTCGCAAGGAGCGAATATGGCTGGT
>JBDSHF010000399.1:0-8019 GCA_039918595.1 Thermoanaerobaculia bacterium | reverse complement strand
TTGTGGACGTCGCGGATCTCGTCGGCGATGGCGGCGACCACCGCCTCGTCGATGCCGAACGGCTGCGAGCCCATCAGGGCCTCGCCGGAGACCTTGAGAAGAATCCGGCGGTATTTGCTCACCGCCGGGGCCGCTCCCTCCGCCTTCCCCTCCGCCATCACTTCCCCGCCTGGGCCATGACTTCGGCGGCGAAGTCGTCCTGGCGCTTCTCGATCCCCTCGCCCAGCTTGAAGCGGACGAAGCGGCGCACCTGGATGTTCTCGCCGATCTTGCCGACCTTCTCGGCGATCATCTGGCTGATCGTCTGGTCCGGGTTCTTGACGAACGGCTGCTCGAGCAGCACGAACTCGGAGTAGTACTTCTCCATCTTGCCGGCGACGATCTTCTCGACCACCTGGGGCGGCTTGCCCGAGGCGAGCGCCTGATCGCGGAAGATCGCCTGCTCGCGCTCGAGCAGCTCGGGGGTGACCTCCTCGCGGCGCACACAGCGGGGGTCGGTGGCGGCGATGTGCATCGCGATGTCGCGCACCAGCTCCTGGAACTGGTCGGTGCGGGCCACGAAGTCGGTCTCGCAGTTGACCTCGACCAGCACGCCGATCTTGCCGCCGCCGTGGATGTACGAGCTCACGGCGCCCTCGGCCGTGACCCGGCCGGCCTTCTTGGCCGCCGCGGCGAGACCCTTCTTGCGCAGCGTGTCGACCGCGCTCTCCAGGTTCCCCTGGCACTCGTTGAGGGCGTTCTTGCAATCCATCATTCCAGCGCCGGTACGCTCCCGGAGCTCCTTGACCATCTGAGCGGTGACTTCAGCCATGACCGTGTTTCTCCTTCGAACCGCGATGAAGCGGGTGTGATCGAACGCTATCGCGGGTGATTGTGTGTAGGCAAAAGAAAAGGTCAGATCGACGCCAAGTTCGACTGACCTATCCTCCAGCGCCGCCGGCCCGTCAAGGCCGGCGGCGCGTCGTTACTGCGGAACAACGGCGCAGGACAACGAGCTCTAGGCCGGAGCGGCACTCGCGGCGGCGGCGTCCTTGTCGAAGACCGGCATCTTGCTGTCCTTCTGGAACGCCGAGTCGTCCGAGAGCTTGCCGGCGCCGGCGAGATAGGCGTCGGCGAGCCGCGACGCGAACAGCCGGATGGCGCGGATGGCGTCGTCGTTGCCCGGGATCGGATAGTCGATCAGCTCCGGGTCGCAGTTGGTGTCGACGATGGCGATCACCGGGATACCGAGCTTGTTCGCCTCGGAAACCGCGATGTCCTCCTTCTTCGGGTCGACGACGAAGAGAGCGTCGGGCAGCTCTTCCATGTCGCGGATGCCCTCGAGGTTCTTCACCATCTTCTCCCGCTCGCGCTCCATCCGCAGCCGCTCTTTCTTGGTGATCTGGCTGTTCTCGTCGTTGAGCCGCCCCTCGACCTCCTTCAACCGCTGGATCGAGGTGCGCAGGGTGACGAAGTTGGTCAGGGTGCCGCCCAGCCACCGGTTGGTGACATAGAACTCGCCGGCGCGTGCCGCCTCTTCGGCGATCGCCTCCTGCGCCTGCCGCTTCGTGCCGACGAACAGGATGCGCTTGCCCTCGGCGGCGAACTGCTGCACGAGCTCGGCGACCTGGTTGAACATCCGCAGCGTCTTCTGCAGATCGATGATGTAGATCCCGTTCCGCTTGCCGAAGATATAGGGCTTCATCTTCGGGTTCCAACGCCGGGTCTGGTGCCCGAAGTGGACACCGGCCTCCAGCAGTTCCTTCATCGTGACTTCTACCAAGAGATCCTCTCCTTCTGGCCTTCTAGCGCTTGCTGAACTGGAAACGGGCCCGGGCGCCCTTCTGGCCGTACTTCTTGCGTTCCTTCTTGCGCGGGTCGCGCGTCAGGAACCCGGCCGACTTCAGGCGTGCGCGCAGATCGCCGTTGAACTCGAGCAGGGCGCGCGAGATGCCGTGCCGGATCGCACCGGCCTGGCCCGCGCTGCCGCCACCCGCCACCGTGACCTGGATGTCGAACTGCTCGACCGACTCGGTCAACTGCAGCGGCTGCTTGATGACCATCTTCAGCACTTCATTCGGGAAGTAGCTGTCGAGCGTGCGGCCGTTGATCTGGAAACCGCCCGAGCCGGGCCGCATGAAGACGCGGGCCGCGGCCGTCTTGCGTCGCCCGGTACCGTAATATTGAACTTGGCTCACGTTCCGAATTCTCCTTGGGGTTACAGGGCCGCGGCGACGTCGAAGCTCTCGGGCTGCTGCGCCTGATGAGGGTGCTCGGGGCCCGCATAGACCTTGAGCTTGCGGAGTTGCTTGCGGCCGAGAGGACCCTTGGGGAGCATGCCCCACACCGCCTCCTCGACCAGCTTCGTCGGCCGGCGGGCACGCCGCTTGGCCGCCGTCTCCGACTTGATCCCACCCGGATACCCCGTGTGGTAGTAATAAACCTTCTTCTCTTCCTTGCCCCCGGTCAGCACCGCCTGCTCGGCGTTGATGACGACGACGAAGTCACCGGTATCGATGTGCGTGGCATACGTGGGCTTGTGCTTGCCCATCAGCAGGCGAGCCACCAGCGACGAGAGACGTCCCAGAGGGATCCCCGCGGCATCCAGCACATACCAGCGATGCTCGATCTCGGCGAGCTTCGGGCTGTAGGTCTTCTTCAGCATCTTCCAATCTCTCCAGGTCAACTCTGGCTGGGAAAAAAATTCGCCTCGGCGCGGCGGACGATACCCGCCCTCGCGGCGCAAGGGACCCACAGGGTAGGCGGACAAAAGAAAATTGTCAAGAGGACGCTAACAGCCCCCGGACCGGGTAAACCGGTGAGCCGTCAGTCTCGCTCAGAATTCAGATTTCCGCAAGTGGGACTGTTCCTCCTGGCCGATCTCCAGGCCTTGATGCCCGGATCTCCCGGGATACACTTCCCCTGCGATGTCCGAGACCACCACGACCCTCGATAAATCAGGCAAGACCATCCGCGACATGTTCGCGGGGGTGGCGCCCCGTTACGACCTGCTCAACCACCTGCTCTCCGCCAACCTGGACGTGGTCTGGCGCCGGCGGTCGGCGGTGGTCCTCGGGCTGCCGCCGGGCGCCGCGGTGCTCGACCTCTGCTGCGGCACCGGCGACCAGGCGACCGCCCTGCGCCGCCGGGGAGCGCGAGTGGCGGCGGCCGACTTCTGTGTGCCGATGCTCGCCATCGCGCGGCACAAGTTCGCCAAAACCGCGGCGCCCCGCCCGGCCGCCCTCGCCGCCGACGCCCTGGCGCTCCCCTTCCCCGACCGCCACTTCGCCGGCGCCACCGTCTCCTTCGGCCTGCGCAACGTCGCCGACCTCGACGCCGCCCTGCGCCAGCTCGCCCGGGTGCTGCGGCCGGGGGGGAAGCTCGTCGTCCTCGACGCCACGATCCCGCGCCGGCAGCCGCTCAAGGCGCTCTACCTCTTCTATTTCCTCCGGCTGCTGCCGGGGATCGGCCGCCTGCTCTCGCCGCGGGGATCGGCCTACTCCTACCTGACGAGCTCGGTGGTCGGCTTCCCCCAGCGGCAGGAGTTCCTCGACCGCATGGCCGCCGCCGGGTTCACCGATCTTGGATGGGAGGACCTCTCCGGCGGAACCGTCTGCATCCATCAAGGGAAGGTGGCTGAATGACCCATATCTTGGACGGCAAGGCGGGTGCCGCGGAGATCCGCGCCGAGGTGGCGGCAGGCGTCCGCGAAATGCTCGCGGCGGGCGCCCGGCCGCCGCAGCTCGTCGCCGTGCTGGTCGGCGAGGATCCCGCCTCACAGGCTTACGTGGGCAGCAAGGTCAAAGGCTGCGCCGAGGTCGGCATGCTGAGCCGCACCCTCCGGCTCGCCGCCGAGACCACCGAGGCCGAGCTCCTCGCCCTGCTCGACGAGCTCAACGCCGAGGACGCCGTGGACGGCATCCTGGTGCAGCTCCCGCTCCCCAGGCAGATCCATGAAAAGCGGGTGCTCGACCGCATCGATCCCGACAAGGACGTCGACGGCTTCCACCCCATCAACGTCGGCCGCCTCTGGCTGGACGAGGAGGGTCTCACCCCGGCGACCCCCACCGGCATCGTCGCCCTGCTGAAGCGCAACGGCATCCCGCTGGCCGGCCGCCGGGCCGTGATCGTCGGGCGCAGCGCCATCGTCGGCAAGCCGATGGCCGGCCTGCTGCTGCGGGAGAACTGCACGGTCACCCTCTGCCACTCCCGCACCGCCGATCTCGCCGCCGTCACCCGCGAGGCCGACATCCTGATCGCCGCCATCGGCCGGCCGGGGATGATCGGGCCCGACCACGTCCGCGAGGGGGCGGTGGTGGTGGACGTCGGCATGAACCGCCTGGCCGACGCCGCCGAGGCCGAGCGCCTCTATCCCGGGGACGAGGACCGCCGCCGGCAGCTCGAGTCCAAGGGGTACATCCTGGTGGGCGACGTCGACTTCACCCGCGTGGCGGCGAAGGCGTCCCACATCACTCCCGTCCCCGGGGGCGTCGGGCCCCTGACCGTCGCCATGGTCATCGCCGGCACCTTGAAGGCTTCCCGCCGCCGGCAGGGGCTCCCGGCACCGCGATGAGCACTCCGGCTAACGCCCAGGCTCTCCGCGTCGGCCTCACCGGCGGACTCGCCAGCGGCAAGTCGACCGTCTCGCAGTGGCTGCGCGACGCCGGTTTCGAGGTGATCGACGCCGACCGCCTGGTCGCCGAGCTCTATCAGCCCGGAGGGGCGGGGGCCGTGGCCGTGCGCGATCTCTTCGGCCCCGAGATGCTCGCCGAGAGTGGCGCCGTGGATCACGCCAAGGTCGCCGCCCGCGTCTTCAGCGACCCCGCGGCGCGCGCCTCCCTGGAGGCGGCGGTCCATCCATTGGTAAGGAAACGGTTCGTCGAGATCGCGGCCCAGGCGCAGGGAGTGGTCGTGCTCGAGGCGACACTGCTGGTGGAAGCCGGCTACGGGCCGGGCTTCGACCTGATCGTCACCGTCGAGGCGCCCTGCGAGCTGCGCCTGGAGCGCGCGATCGCACGGGGGGTGAACCCCGAGTCGGCCCGCGCCCGCCTGCTCGCCCAGGGGGACGGCGAGGAGCGGCGCAAGGCGGCCCACCGGCTGATCGACAACTCCGGCGACGAGCGGCACCTCCGCCGCCACGTGGACGAGCTGATCGAGGAGCTGAAGCGGCTGGCGGCCGGGCGGTGACCCCCTTCGTCCTCGTCACCGGCAACGCCGGCAAGGTCGCCGAGGCCCGGCTGGCCATCGGGCCGGAGCTCGAAGCTGTCGAGGTCGACCTCCCCGAGATCCAGTCGCTCGACTATCTGGAGGTGCTGCGGGCCAAGGCGGACGAGGCGTGGCGGCACGTCGGCCGCCCCCTGGTGGTCGAGGAGGCGGGGCTCGATCTCGCCGCCCTCAACGGTTTCCCCGGACCGCTGGTCAAGTGGATGCTCCAGGCGGTGGGCGCCGAGGGGCTCGCGCGCACGGCGGCGTCCCTGGGGAACGTCCGGGCCGCCGCCCGCTGCTTCCTTCTTTATAAGGATGGCGACCACGAGATCGTGGCCGAGGGGAGGACGGAAGGCACCCTCGTCCTCCCCGGCCGGGGCATGCGCGGCTTCGGCTGGGACCCGGTCTTCCTGCCCGACGGTTCCGCCCTCACCTTCGCCGAGCTGACCGGCGCCGAAAAGGGCGCCGTCAGCCATCGCGGGAAAGCGTGGCGGGCCCTGGCCGGCCAGCTTCGCTAGATCTCCACCCCCGCCATCAGCCAGAGCATGATCGCCTTCTGGACGTGCAGGCGGTTCTCCGCCTCGTCGAAGATGCGGCTCTGCGGACCGTCGCAGACCTCGGCGGAGACCTCCTCGCCGCGGTGGGCCGGCAGGCAGTGGAGGAAGACGGCGTCCGGGCGCGCGTGAGACATCAGCGCGCCGTCCACCGTGAACCCCTTGAAGTCCTCCACCCGCTTCTGCTGCTCGGCCTCCTGCCCCATCGAGGCCCAGACGTCGGTGTAGACGGCCGAGGCGTCCGTCACCGCCTCCACCGGATCGTTGGTCAGGAGTACCTTGGTGCCCGCGGCCTCGGCGTCCTGGCGGACGAGGTCGGCGTAGCGCGGATTCACCTCGTACCCCTTGGGCGAGGCGATCGCCACGTCCATCCCCACCTTGGCGGCGCCGAACATCAGCGAGTGGGCCATGTTGTTGCCGTCCCCCACGTAGGTGAGCTTGCGGCCGCGCAGCGCCTCGAGGCCGCCGAACACCTCGAGCAGCGTGAAGTAGTCGGTGAGCCCCTGGCAGGGGTGGAGATCGTCGGTCAGGCCGTTGATCACCGGGATCGAGCCGTATTTGGCGAGGTCGGTCACCGTCTGGTGCGCGAAGGTGCGGGCCATGATGCCGTCGATGTAGCGCGAGAGCACCTGCGCGGTGTCGGAGATCGGCTCGCCGCGGCCGAGCTGGATGTCGCGGCTGGAGAGGAACAGGGCGTGCCCCCCCATCTGCGCCATCCCCGCCTCGAAGCTGACGCGGGTGCGCGTCGAGGACTTCTCGAAGATCATCCCCAGCGTCTTGCGGTGCATGTGGTTCTCGTACTTCGACGGATTCGCCTTGACGTCGGCCGCCAGCCGGAAGAGGCCGGCCACCTCCGCGGCGGTCAGGTCGTGGATCGAGATCAGGTGACGGGGCATATCTCCTCCGGATCGGAATGTTGAATTTACAGCGGATCTCTTTCGATCGGCATCGTCATGCAGCGGGGGCCGCCCCGGGCGCGCGACAGCTCGTTGGAGCAGAGCGAGATCACCGCCGGCCCGCCTCCCAGCAGATCGTCCTTGCCGGCCAAGACGTCCTCGTCGCGCAGGATCCGCCAGCCGCGTTGCGCCAGCTCTTCCATCGTCTTGTGGTTGCGCCGGTAGAGCAGGATCAGCCCGGGGGCGATGGCGAAGGCGTTGGCGCCGTCGGTCCACTGCTCGCGCTGCTGGTAGATCGCCTCCTTGGCGCCGCCGCAGGCAACGACCTCGAGCTCCACTCCGAGGTCGGCCAGCACCCTGAGCAGCGACGGGCGGAGGGTGAAGGTCAGCTCCTTGGCGTAGAGGTCGACCGAGTAGACGTGGGCCGACTCCGGCCCGCCGGGCTCGATCACCGGCAGGTAGGCCAGGCAGAGGTTGCGGTCGATCAGGGTGAAGACGGTGTCGAGGTGCATGTAGGAGCGCCGGCGCGGCAGCTCGACCATGATCAGGTGGCGGAAGGAGGTCTCCTCCAGCCGCAGGTACTCGGCGAGCGTCTCGATCCCCCGCCGGTTGGTCCGCTCCGACAGCCCGACGAGGAGGATCTCCGGACTCACCACCAGCACGTCGCCCCCCTCCAGGTTCGGATAGGGGAAGTGCGGGTTGTGCTGCGGCGCGCCCGAGGGGGGGACGTCGATCTCGAAGAGCCCCGCGGAGCCGGCGAGCGCCGGGTGATGCTCGAAGATGGTGCGGGCGAGGAGCGGCTCGCGCTCCCGCGCGCCGGTCGCCATCGAGGAGACGACCACGCGGTTGCCCATCACCACCTGCGGATCGCGCTGAAAGAAGTAGTTGGGCACCGGGTTGAGCTCGAAGAACTGCAGGCGGCCGGAGTCCGAGCTCTCGGCGGAAGCGCGGATCCCCTCGATCAGGGCCGAGGCGAGCTCCCGCGGCGGCAGCTCGTCCAGCCGGCGCACCAGGCTGAAAGGGGCGCCGTACTCGGCCTCGAGCTCGGCGAGCAGCCGCTGGCGCGGTTCGGCGTTCGCCAGTACGTCGGCGAGCAGATCCTGCGCCTCGAGCACCTCCACCCCGGCCTGCCGCAGCATCTGGGAGAAGAGGTCGTGCTCCTCGCGCGCCTCGTCGCCGTCGAGGATGTCGTCGAAGAGCAGGGTCTCCATCATCGCGGGGACCATCCAATCGATCTCCCGCCCCGGCCGGTGGACCAGAACGCGCCGCAGGCGTCCGATTTCCGAATTGACTTGTATCGGCATACGTAGTTTGTCCTGACAGGTGGTCCCGAAGAGGGCGCACCCAGGGTGGGCGCGGCGGCGAATTGTAGCAGACGGGCCGGA
>JBDSHF010000398.1:0-3841 GCA_039918595.1 Thermoanaerobaculia bacterium | reverse complement strand
CGGGTATCTGTTGCACGAGGCCTGCCTCCAGGCTTGGTTGCCGGAAGCAAGCGACCAATAATCCGCCATTCCGTGTCGCTCACGTCGCTCGGGTATCCCATAGACGCATTTTAGCACGCCTTTCGGGGCTTCCCAAACACCCTCTGAGGCAATTCGTCCCTTTCCAAGCCCTGCCGTGCTCGACAAAATCGAGCAGAATAAGGGACGAGTCGGAATTGCGACGGTCGTCTGGCACGAGCTGCTCTTCGGCTTGGAACGACTTCCACCTTCACGCAGAAGAAACGCCCTGGAGGCATACCTGCTTCGAGTTGTCCAAACGACGATGCCGATTCTTCCTTACAATCAGGCCGCCGCCGAGTGGCATGCCAAGGAAAGAGCGCGGCTGGAAGCGATCGGCAGAACCCCACCCTTTCTCGATGGACAGATCGCCGCTACGGCAAAGGCCAACGATCTGGTGCTGGTGACCGCTAATCGATCCCATTTTGAAATCTTCGAAGGACTCCAGATCGAGAATTGGCGGGCATGACGCGATTGCGCCCGCCTGAGCGGCTCAGGCGATCACGCCCGCTGGGCGAATCTCGCCAACGAAGACGCCGGGGAGCTCGCCGACGAAGTCCGCCCCGAACGCCTTCGACGGCGTCCAGGCGCCGGGCTGGACCTTCCCCGCGAGGACCCGCTCGACGCTCTCGACCGCCGAGGCCGCGGTGAGCCGGTAGGCCTCCGGCGTCTCGATCGTCGAGGTAACCGCGTGGCCGGCTGCGTCTTTCGCTTCGCCCCAGAGAAAGACCCGGCCGGTCTCCCGCAGCTCCTCCGAAGGGCCGGCCTCCCGCCGGTCGACCCAGGCCCGGGCGAGGCGTTTGACCGGCTTCCAGCCGGCGAGCGGGAGGAGCGGGGCGAACCGCTTCAGTTGCCGGATCATTTTCGGCGGCGTGCCGGAGTAGACGCGGATGTTCGGGATTCCCGTCGAGTGGTAGGCCGTCGAGACGTCCCCCCACGGGATGGTCATCGCCCAGAGCTCGCCGGCCCGGCCGCCGAAATCGATCTTGCGGGCGTCCCAGGCGATGGGCACGGGCACGATGCGGCCGTCCCTGCGGATCGCCCCGGCGTGGGGGAGGCTCTCGATCATCGTCTTCAGCGTCCCCCGGCTGGTGCTCCCGCGCTGGGCGTAGAAGGCGAGGATGAGCGAGGTCGCCGCGGGGAGGGCCCGGGCCAGCCGGGCGGCGAGGCAATCGCTCGGCACCACGTCGAAGCCGACGCCGGGGATCAGCGCGACGCCCGCCTTGCGCGCCGCTCCGCCCTGGGCGAGGACCGCCTCGAAGACCGGGATCTCGCCCGTGATGTCCAGGTAATGGGCGCCGGTCGCCAGGCAGGCCGCGACCATCGGGGCGCTGGTGTGGACGAACGGCCCCGCGCAATGGAGGACCGCCTTGATTCCGTACAGCTCGGCCGCGGTTCCTTGCGGATCGTCGAGGGAGAAGGAGCGGCTCTGGAGCCCGAGCTCGCGAGCCAGCCGTCCCACCGACTCGGGGTTACGCCCGGCGAGGATGGGCGTCAGCCCCTTCCGCACCGCCTCGCGCGCCGCCAGCTCGCCGGTATAGCCGTTCGCACCATAGATCATCCAGCTCGTCGGCAAGCTCATGCGCGCGTTCCCCCAAGGGTAACTATACGCCCGGCTCTACCCTCGCGCCGCTTCGCGATGGCCGCGCCGGACGATGTCGGCGAGGCGCAGGACGAACTGCGCGGGGATCTGCCGCTCGGCGAGAGAGCGCCGCACAAAGGCGAGCCCCATGCGGGTGCTCTGCGGGGTGTCGAGCAGGAGGAAGGCCTCCTCGGCGGCGCGGATCAAGGCCAGCGCCCGCGCGGAGTCCCCCCGGCGTAGATGGACGGCGGCCTGGTCCAGTTGCACGTTGGCGGCCTGGGCGCGCCGGCCGGTGGCGAGGAAACCCTGCTCGGCCGCTTCGAGATCCCGGAGGCCCGCTTCCTCGTGCCGCAGGCCGGCGCTTATCCGACCCTCGAGCCAGAGGAGGTCGAGGCGCTGGGTCTCGCCGGTGGCGAGGCGGTCGCGATGGGCTCCGAGCAGGCTCCTGGCCTCCCGCAGGCGTCCGCTCTCCACCAGGAACCAGATCTGGTTGTGGATGGCGGAGAGCACGAGCCCCGGATCCTGGGCCTCGTCCACCATGGCGAGCCCCCTCTGGGTGAGCCGGAAGGCGTCCCGCGACCTGCCCATGTGGCCAAGGTAGAGGCCCTTGGTAATGAGGTCCCGGCCGGCCCTGTGCGCGTCGTCCCGCTCGATGTGGAGGGCGTAGGCGGCGTCGAGGGCGGCCATGGCGGGGTCGTAGTTCCCGCGGGCGGCTTCCAGAGAGGCCTTGAACTCGTAGATCCGGGCCCGGTCGGCGAGATCGCCGGTACCCCGGGTCAGGAGCTCGGCCGCCAGGTCCAGGGACTCCTGCGCCTCGTCCAGATCGCCGGCGATGCGGCAGGCGTTGCCATAGCCGGCCGAGGCGCGGCTCAGCAGATCCGCCACCCTGGGAGCGCCGTGGATCTCAGGGGAGAGCGCGCCGGCGGCGAGCACGGCCGTGCGGGAGATCCGCCGCGTCTCTTCCGGGCTCTCATGGCGCAGGTCCCAGGCACGCTGGAGCAGAGCCTCCACGAGCTCGGGACCCTGGACATCCACGGCGACCCCGGCCCGCTCCTGGAGCCACCCCGCGGCGGGGGAGGGCGCGGTCGCGATCGCTTCGCTGCCGCCCTGGAAGACCGCGAGGACGCGATCGAAGGCGGTGTCGTAAGCGTCCGCGGGCAAGGGCTCCCGCGACTTTTCGAGGAGCCAGACGCCCGCCGACTCGCTCCGGCAGGCGGCGCAGCCGCTCAGCAGGTGGGCGACGACGGCTCGCGCCCCCTCTCGCGACAGCTCGCCGCTGGCAAAGGCCTGGAGGTTCTGGGGGGTGAGATGATGCTCCATGATAGTCCTCTCAATCCTCTCTGAATCGGGATCCGAGTCTAAGGAAGGATGGATCTCCAACCTTTCTACGCACATTACAAAACGAAGTTTCTCCGCAATATCTTCCAGGCATGTCCATGAGAAGATCTCCGCATGTTTTCCGCAGCGACGATTCCCTACGACCCCGACGAGCAGGACTTCACCCTCGAGGAGCTCCAGGAGCACCTGTCCGCCAGCCTCGCCGTCGAGTGCACGCTGACCGAGTGGCAGGGGTTCGCCACCACCATCCCGCAGGTGCGGGTGGCCACCGGCGTTCCGCTGACGATCCAGATCGAGGACGATCCCGACTACGTGCCGGACGACATCGCCGACCTGGTCGACCGTGCCCAGGGCCTGCTGTCCCCGGAATGGATGGGTGCCCTGCGCCGGTGCGCGGCGAAGCTGGAGGTGATGGAGGCCGACGCTCCCGAGCCCGAGCTCAACGAGGACGGCCTCGTCGTGCTGACCGCGGAGACCCGGCTCGACCCCAGCCTGCCCGAGATCGAAGCGGTGGTGATCGAGGTCGCCCGCTTCGTCGGCAGCCTCGCCTACGACAACGTCAACGACGAATGGCTGGTGCCGGAGGGGTGAAGGGGATCGAGAGGTACAGGGCATCTTCGTCCTCGGGGCGACCTGCCCTCCGAGGCCTCACCCCCGGCCCCTCTCCCGGGGGGAGAGGGGAGACAAGCAACGCACCCGATTCGGAAACCTTCCGAAGAAAGACCTCCCTCTCCACAGAGTGGCATAGGCGCTAACTTATTAGCAAAGCTCCCTGGCAGCCTTCATGGCCCGGGGAGCCTGCTTCTTCCTTTGGCGAGGAGAGTCTAAGAAGTAGCGGCAGAGCCGCGAGGCTTTCTGCAGCAG
>JBDSHF010000397.1:0-19266 GCA_039918595.1 Thermoanaerobaculia bacterium | reverse complement strand
CTCAACTCCGGTCCTCGATCGCCTCCAGGATCGGACGCGCGAGATAGATCCGGCGCCAGGAACGGCCGGTCATCTCCGCGAGCAGGCCCTCTCCCTGGAGCAGGGCAATGGCCTGCCGGGCGGTCGGGTTGGAGACGTTCAGGACCTGAGCGGCCCGCGCGGCGGTGAGGTAGGGGTTCACGAAGAGCTCGTCGAGGAGCCGCAGGGCGTTCGGTTTCCGGCTGAGGCGCTGGCGGTAGGACTCCCGCAGATCCATCAGCCGGCTCGCCTGGCGGATCGCCGACCGCGCCGTCTCCTCCACCCCGACCAGGAAGAAGCGGAGCCAGCCGGACCAGTCCCCCTCTGTCCTCACCCGCTGGAGGCGGTCGTAATACTCCTGGCGATGGGCCTCGATGTAGTCGGAAAGGTAGAGCAGCGGCTGGGAGAGGCGCTCACGTTCCACCAGGAAGAGAGTGATCAGGAGGCGGCCGACTCGCCCGTTGCCGTCCAGGAAGGGGTGGATCGCCTCGAACTGCTCGTGCATCACGGCGCACTGGAGCAGGTCCGGAAGCCGCTCGCGGTCGTGGAGGAACCCCTCCCAATCCGCCAGGCAGTCCATCATCGCGTCTGGAGGCGGCGGCACGTAGGGAGCGGTCGCCGGCGTGCTGCCGGCCGGCCCGATCCAGTTCTGGGAACGGCGAAACTCCCCGGGAGTGGCCTGATCCCCTCGCACTCCCCGCATCAGATGCTCGTGCAGCTCGCGGACGAGACGCAGGGACAAGGGGAGCTCGCGCAGGCGCTCCAGCCCGTGCTCCAGCGCCGCGACGTAGTTCCGCACCTCCCGCACGTCGCCGTCTCCGGACCGTTCCGGCTCGGCTTCGTCGAGCAGCAGGTCCGAGAGGCTGGCCCGGGTCCCTTCGATGCGCGAGGAGAGCACCGCCTCGCGCCGGACGTAGGGAGCGATCAGCAGATGGGGGTTGGGGAGCTGCCGGCCCAGGCCCGACAGCTCGCTGAGGGCGGCGTCGGCGCGGGAGAGCAGGCGGACCAGCGGAGCGTCATACGTCAAATCCGGAGGCAGCGGAGCCGGAACGAAGGCAGCGTACCCTCCGGGCGCCTGGATCACGCGGCCGGCGCTGGGATCTCGAAAATCGGAGGGATTCATGGCAGGCTCTGGTAGCTTTGAAAGAAATCGGCCTGATTCTTTCAAAGCTTAGCCCACTTTGAAAGGGGGCTTTCAAAGCTCGGGGAGCTTTTAAAGAAAACGGCCTGTTTCTTTCAAAGCTCGGTCTGCTTTGAAAGGGAGCTTTCAAAGCTCGGGGAGCTTTGAAAGAAAATGGCCGTTCTCTTTAAAAGCCCGAGAGGAGGGGCAGAACGCCCTCCCTCCCGGGCAGGGCCGGCGGTCTACTCGTGGTCGCCGTCGCGGACGAAGTCGGAGCCGGTCGAGGTGGCGGTCTCGTAGATCGTAACCGCCGTGTAGGTGGTGAACGCCCCCTGGATCCGCTTCTGCTCGGCGTCGGTCAGCGGGCGAAACAGCTCGTTGTCGAGTCTCTCCATCTTCTTCTTCATCGGGATCTCCTTCGGTTTGAGCAGTTCAGTCTGCCCGGTTTATTCGTTGTCGCCGTCGCGGGTCGAGTCGGGGGCCGGATCGTAGGTCTCGAAGATCGTGATCGCCGTATAGGTCTGGGGCGGGTTCTTGATCAGGCCGCCGGTGATCCGGCTCTGCTCGGCTTCGGCGAGCGGCTGGAACAGCTCGTCGCCGAGCCTCTCCATTCTTTTCTTCATTCGGGTGCTCCTTTCGGGATGCCGGCCGGGGCCGGCCGTTCCGCCGGTGATCGCCACTCGGCGGTATAGGGGTCGTAGGCGCATTTGGACGGTTTGGAGTAGAGGTCCCGCTCGTCCTTCAGGTAGGCGCGGCAATCGGTGCAGAGATAGCGGAACTCGCAGTCCTTGCAGATGTCGATCTGATCCTTGTTGATCGACCAGAGAGCGGCGAAGTCCCGGTGCGCCAGGGCGCTGTGAAGCGACGTCTCGCGCAGGTTGCCGAACGACCGCGCCATCGACGGGCAGTTGCGGATCTCGCCGCGGGCGTCGACCGAAATCTTGCGGTTCAGGCAGGTGTTGTGCCGCTGCCCCTCGGCGAAGGTCTCGAGCTCGACCACGAAGTAGCCGGGGTGGACCTTGCCGCAGCAGGAGGGGGAATCGATCCTCTCGGTCCGGTACTCCACCACGACGCCGGTGCGGGAGGGGGGGAGCCGCCGTGCCTCGGGGGCGGAGTGGACCACGACACTGCTGATCCGCCCGTGCCGCGCGGCGAGGTCCGCCAGGGCCTCGGGGGTGAGCTCCGGGCCATCGCCGACCAGCAGGTCGATCGAGCGCAGCCGGCCATAGCGCGCGGCTTCCAGGATCGCGCGCAGCTCCGCCAGGGCGCAGCCGTGGAAGCAGCGGACCTCCAGCGCCTTGCAGCCGAGGTCGTCGAGCTCGGCGAGGATCCGGGCGTAGTCGTGATCCGACCGCGCGTCGACGTCGAGGATGGCGTTGGTGATCCGCTCCGGCGCCTCCCAGGTGAGGTCGAGCGGCGGGAACTTCGCGGGATCGTCGCACCAGAAGCCGAATTCGTGGCGCAGCAGGAACTCGAGGTACTCGTCGATCTCCTCGTCGTACTCGTGATCGTAGGCGGCCTTGATCTCCGCGGCCGTCTTGCCCGCGTGCTCGGTCAGGATCTCGTAGAGGCCGTTGGGGATGAACTGGAACGACCCCCGCTGCACGTCGCAGAGGGTGCTCCGGCGCGCCCCCTTGACCGGGATGCAGCACGCGAAGAGGGCGAAGACGGGCTCGCCGCCGCCGCCGGCTTCAGGGATCATCGGGGCTCATCCGGGCCGAGGCACCGGGAGATCGGCTTGCGGAAGCTGCCGCAGACGTAGCCGGTGGCACGGTAGGGCCGGCTCTCGGCCATCCGCAGGACGGTCGCGCGGGTGACCCGCGGATGCAGGTGGCGGTAGATCACCGGCGACAGCTCCTGCCCCTCGGGGGAGAGCCGGGCGAAGAGGCCTTCAGGGTCTTTTTCCATCGTCTTCCTTGCGGAGCAGCAGCTCGGCGACCTTGCGCTCCAGTTGGTAGTTGCAGGGCCGCGACACCATCCCGAACTGGCCGACCGGGTTGATCTCCAGGAAGACCTCGCGGCCGTCCCGCGCCACCATCAGGTCGATCGACCCGGTCTCGAGGCCGAGATCGTCCATCAGGGCGCGCAGGCGCGCCGCGAGCTCGGGGGCGAGGCGGTAGGGCACGTTGCGATTGGGCCGCTGCCGGTTGTACTGCCGGAAGTCGACGCGGGTCTGCTCGTCGTTCTGGGAAAAGATGGCCATGGCGTGGAATTCGCCCGCCAGATAGAACACCCGCAACTCGTAGACCTTGTCCACCATCTCCTGGAACAGCGAGGGGGCGAAGCGCTCCGGCAGGGAGTCGATCTCGGCGAGGCCGAGGGCGGTGGTGAACAGGAAGTGGGAGACCTCCCCCTCGACGAAGGCGTCGACCTCGCCGATCGGCTTGGTGATCACCGTGCCGCGCTCGGCGCAGAAGCGGCGCAGCGCCTCGCGCTCGGTGGTCACCAGGGTGGCCGGGGTGGCGAGGCCGGCCCGCGCGGCGCGCTGGAGCACGTCGAGCTTGTTGAGGCTCGACCGGCGCGGATGGCTCAGCCAGGGGAGGTGATCAAAACGCGAGTAGATGAAGTCGCTCAGGCGCCGGGACTCCAGGCTGAGATGGCGCCGCAGCTCGTGGTGCAGGGTGTGGTTGCCGGCCGTGGGTTCGAGCAGGTCCACACGCTCGTGGCGCCGCTCGTAGAGCCAGCGCCGGAACCAGACGGCGCCTACCTCGGCGAGGGGGAGCTCGAACCCGCCGGCCGCGAAGCCGAGGGAGGCCTCGCCGTCCGCGACCTCGAAGCGGAGGGCCGCGCGCCCCTCGATGTCGTCGCCGTTGAGCCGCACGCAGCGGCCGCCGAGCGCCTCCAGCCAGTCCATGACCTCCTCGGTCGTGGACTCCAACGCGGACTGGCTAAGGATCAGGATCACGGCAGGCTCTCAAAAGCCTAGTGCTCGCCAGTAGGGGGATTGGGACAGCCCGACCCGAGTTGACGGCGGCCGGGGAGCTGGCTTAGCGTGGAGCTCCCAATTCCGAAAGGCAGGTAATGAGCGAGATCAACGAGGCGTCGCAGGACACCCTCAATAACCGGATCGCCATCCTGGTGGCGGTCTTTGCCACCTTCATGGCGCTGGGCAACATCAAGGACGGCAACATCGTGCAGGCGATGTCGCAGGACCAGTCGAAGGCGGTCGACCAGTGGTCCTATTACCAGGCGAAGGGGATGAAGCAGAACCTCGCCGAGAGCGTGCTCGACCAGCTCCAGATCCGCAAGGCGGAGCCCGGCCTGGCGCCCCAGGCCGCGGCCCTGCTCGACAAGGAGATCGCCGTCTACACCGCCAGCGCCCAGAAATACACGCGGGAAAAGGAGGAGATCAAGAGCGCGGCGGAAGCGGCGGAGAAGGACTACGACCGCCTGAACGTGCACGACGACCAGTTCGACATGTCGGAGGCCCTGCTCAGCATCGCGATCGCGCTGCTCGGCGTCAGCGCCCTGACCCGCAGCCGGTGGCTGGTGGGGTTCGCGGTCCTCGTCGCCGGATTCGGAATGGTGCTGGGCCTCGCCGGCTTCCTGGGCTGGAACATCCACCCGGACGCGTTCGCCAAATTCTTGACCTAGATAAGCCCTGACCTAGAGGCGGCGCGCTGCTCGCTCGCCTCGCCAGGCGGCCCAGATCCAGATCAGGCCGGCGAGGGCGAAGGCGAAGGGGAGGATCAGCAGGGCGCGGCCGAGCGAGGAGTGGTCGGAAACGAAGCCGATCAACGGCGGCGAGGGGACATCCCCGAGCAGGTGAATGGCGAGGATCGAGAGCGCCACGGCCGTCGCCCGCCGGGCCGGCTCGACGACGTTGATGAGCGCCGAGTTGACCGGGCCGGTCGAGACGAAGACCAGGATCTCGGCGGCCACGAACGCGGCGGTGTAGGCCCAGCGGTCGTGGGCGGTGAAGGCGATCCAGGCGAACGGCACGGCGGCGAGCGTGGCAACTCCCGAGACCCAGAGGTAGGACTCCCGGAGGCGGGGGAGCAGGCGGTCGCCGAGCCAGCCGCCAATAAAGGTGCCGAGGAACCCCGTGATCACCACGATCACCCCGAACTGCACCGTGGCGTCGGTGCGCGCGAGGCCCCGTTCCCGCTCCAGGAACGCCGGGGTCCAGAAGGCCAGCGCGCCGAGAGCGAAGGTGTAGGCGGCGTAGCCGAGGACGATCAACACATAGGGGGTGTTGCGCAACAACGCGGCGTAGGCGGCGCGCGCCTGCCCGCCGATCGCTCCATGCCCCGCGGCATGGGCCGCCACGCCGTCCTGGGCTCCCCGGGGCGGATCGTAGAGGCGCGAGGTGAGCCAAGCGAGCAGAAGGCCGGGGACGCCGGCCACGAAGAAGGCCGCCCGCCAGCCGAGCCAGTGGTCGACGGCGCCGCCGAGCACGTACCCGGCGGCCGAGCCGATCGGGATGGCGGCGGAGAAGACCGCGAACACCCGGCCGCGCTGCTCGACCGGGAAGTAGTCGGCGAGCAGGGCCGGCGACACCGTGCCGTAGGCCGCTTCCCCCACCCCCACCGTCGAGCGCGCGATGAACAGGCTGACGAACCCCCGCGCGAAGCCGCCGAGGGCGGTCGCGAGGCTCCAGACGGCCACCCCGGCCGCGATCAGCCGCGGGCGCCCGCCGCGGTCGCCGAGCGTGCCGAAGATCGGCGAGGTCAGCATGTAGACCAGGATGAAGCCGGTCGCGAGCCATCCGAGCTCGCTGTCGGAGAGGTTGAGCCCTTCGGGAAGCGGCCGCTTCAGGCTCTCGACCAGCGACGCGACCACGAAGCGGTCGAGGTAGTTGAAGAGGTTGACGAACGTGAGAACGAAGAGTCCCCAGCGGGCGACGCGGACCGGGTCGGGGCGGGTGGGGGCGGGCATGGTCGGCTTGAAGGGCGGTTCGAGGGACTCTAACCGCGCTCCGAGCCGGAGGTCAAACAGCCGCCAAGCGCGCTACTCGTAGCGCAGGGCGTCGATCGGATCGAGCCGCGAGGCCTTGCGGGCCGGGTAGAAGCCGAAGAAGATCCCGATCGCCGCCGCGAAGCCGAAAGCGAGGAGGACGGAGCCGGAGCTCACCTGCGTCGGCAGCCCGGCGAACCGGGTCACCAGGTTGGGGATCAGCAGCCCGAGGGCGACGCCGATGGCGCCGCCGACGACCGAGAGCGCGATCGCCTCGAGCAGGAACTGCAGCAGGACGTGCCGCCCCTTGGCGCCGATCGCCAGCCGGATGCCGATCTCGCGGGTGCGCTCGGTGACCGAGACCAGCATGATGTTCATGATCCCGATCCCCCCCACCAGCAGCGAGATGGCGGCGGCCGAGCCGAGCAGGACCGACAGCGTCTTCGAGGTCTGCGCCGAGGTCGAGGCGATCTCCTCCTGCGAGCGCATGCTGAAGTCGCTCTCCTCGCCGGGCTGGATGCGGTGGCGCTGGCGCAGCAGGGCGTCGATCTGGGTCTGCGCCTCCGCCACCTCGCCGGCGGAGCGGGCCGAGATCAGCACCTGGCCGAGCCGGGGGGTGCCCTGGAGCTGCTTCATCACGGTGGTGTAGGGGGCGAGGATCTGGTCGTCCTGGTCCTGCCCCATCATGTTCCCCCCCTTGCGGTCGAGCACGCCGACCACCTTGAAGGGGAGGTGCTTGATGCGGATCGTCGAGCCCAGCGCGTTGCCGCCCGGGAAGAGGTTGCCGGCCACCGTGGCGCCCAGCACGGCCACCTTCCCGGAGGAGCGGACGTCGACGTCGGTGAAGAAGTCGCCTTCGGCCACGTTCCAGGCGCGGATGAACGGCCAGTCCACCCCCACGCCGTAGACCGTGGTCCCCCAGTTGAGGTCGGCCGCCACCACCTGCGCGGACGAGCGCACCGAGGGGGAGACGTAGGCGACGGCCGGGCTCTCCGCCTTGATCGCGTCGACGTCTTCCGTGGTGATCCTCGACTCGCCGCTGACCGTGCGCGCGCCCCCCTGTGTCGAGGAGCCTGGAAAGAGCATGATGAAGTTGGTGCCGAGCGAGTTGATCGTCGCCTGGATCGAGCTGGAGGCGCCGGTGCCGACGGCCACCATGGTGATCACGCAGGCCACCCCGATGATGATCCCCAGCATGGTGAGCAGCGAACGCATCTTGTTGCGCAGGATCGCCTGCAGGCCGACCTTGGTGATGTTCCACAGGCGCATCGTGGCGACTTTCATCGGGCCACCTCTTCCAGTTTTTCTTCCATGGGGGGTGCGGGCGCCCCGGGGGATGCGATCGTGAAGGGGAAGGCGATCGCCGGCTCGGCCTCGCCGGCGGCGGGCGCCCCCAGCTTCGCCCGCGTCTGGACGATCTTCTCGTCGCGCCAGATCAGGCCGTCGCGCACGTAGACGACCCGCGTGGCGTGGGCCGCGATGTCGGGCTCGTGGGTGATCAGGACGACCGTCTTGCCGGCGTCGTTGAGCTCCTGGAAGATGCCGATGACCTCCTCCGAGGTGCGCGAGTCGAGGTTGCCGGTGGGCTCGTCGGCGAGGATGATCGCCGGATCGGTGACCAGGGCGCGGGCGATCGCCACCCGCTGCTGCTGGCCGCCGGAGAGCTGCGAGGGGTAGTGGTCCTCCCGGCCGGCGAGGCCCACCCGGGCGAGAGCCGCGCGCGAGCGCCGGGAGCGCTCGTCGGCGGTGAGGCCGAGGTCGCCGTAGAGCAGCGGCAGCTCGACGTTCTCGGTGGCGCGGGTCCGGGCCAGCAGGTTGAAGCTCTGGAAGACGAAACCGATCTTGGCGTTGCGGATCTCGGCCCGCTGGTCGCGGTCGAGGCGCGAGACGTCGATGCCGTCGAGGCGGTAGGTGCCCGCGGTCGGCCGGTCGAGGGAGCCGATGATGTTCATCAGGGTCGACTTGCCGGAGCCCGACGGGCCCATGATGGCCACGAACTCGCCGCGCGCGACCGTCAGGTTGACCCCTTTCAGGGCGCGGACCTCGATATCGCCCATGCGGTAGACCTTCGTCAGGTCACGGATCTCGATGACTGGAGCGTCCATAGACGTTTCCCCTGAAATACCCATGGCGCTCCTCAGAAGGGCCGGAATCCGCGGCCGCCGCCGCCGCCACCGGGTCGGCCGGTGAGGCCGCCGCCCGGCTGGCCGTTCGTCTCGACCTTGACCGTGGCGACGCCGGTGATCACCGGATCCCCGGGGTTCAGCGCGCCGGACAGCACCTTGGTCACCTGGGTGTAGCGGCCGTCGGTGATGCCGGTCATGACGCGGACCTGCCGCAGCGGGCTCTTCTTGTCCTCGCCCTGGTTGAGGACGTAGACGGTCTGCCCGGGCTGGCGTCGACCACCGCGACCGGAGCCCCCCGCCTGGCCGCCCCCCGCCTGGCCGGCCTGATCTCCGCCGCCGGAGCGCTGCTGAAAGGATCCGCCGCCCGCCCCCGACCCGCCGCCTCCGGAGCCGGACCGCGAACCGCCGCTCCTGCCGCCGCTCGCCTGCTGCCCGGGCACCGTCTCCGGCCGGAAGCGCAGGGCGGAATTGGGCACCCGCAGCACGTCGCGCACCGTGTCGACCTGGATGGTGACGTTAGCGGTCATGCTGGGGCGCAGCTTGCCCTCGGGGTTCGGCACCTCGATGATCACCGGGTAGGTGATGACGTTCTGGGTCACCGTGGCGTTCAGGCGCACCTGCGAGATCTGCCCCCGGAACTGCTGCTCCGGGTAGGCGTCGACCGTGAACTGCACGGGCTCGCCGGGCTTGATCTGCCCGATGTCGGACTGATCGACGTCGGCCTGCACCTGCATCTTGGTCAGGTCCTTGGCGATGGTGAACAGGGTGGGCGCCGAGAACGAGGCGGCGACGGTCTGGCCGGCGTCGTACTGGCGGGCGACCACCTGGCCGTCGATCGGCGAGAAGATCTTGGTGTAGTTCAGGTTGGTCTGCGCCTGCTTCATCGTGGCCTGGGTCTGGGCGAGCTGAGCGCGCGACGCGTCGTAGGCCGCCTTGGCGGAGTCCACCTCGGCCTGCGCCACCAGGCCGGCGGCGCCCAGCCGCTTCTGGCGGTTGTAGTTGAGCTGGGTGTTGGCGACGTCGATCCGCGACTTGGTGACGTCGGCCTGGCGCTGCTCCACCTGCTGGAGGAAGGGGGTAGGGTCGAGCTCGGCCAGGAGCTGCCCCTGCTTCACCTGGCTATTGAAGTCGACGTAAAGCTTGGAAATGATCCCGGAGACCTGGCTGCCGACCTGGACCGTGGTGACCGCCGACAGAGTCCCGGTGGCGTTGACGGTCGCGGAGATGTTCCCCTGGCTGACCGCCTCGGTGCGGTACTGATCCCCGCCCTTGTCCTTGCCACGCCGCAGGAAGAACAGCCCGACTAGCACTCCAACCACCACAACGATCGCGATGATGAGGTAACGCCGCTGCTTGTGGTTGTTGTCTAGTGGGTCCATGGCGTTGCTAACGCGAGACCCCGGTCGAAGTTTCCCGGATCGCGCGTTTCCTCTCAATGTTTTACATGCCTTACAACTACCGCTCACCCCGCACTCTGATCCAGGGAAGCACAATCCGTTCCCAACGCCACGTCCGTGGAGCGGGGACCGCGGCTGAGGAGGTCGACGCCCCTCCCGAGGAGCCGCTCGATCCGCTGGACCACCGCCGCCTCGGTCGGCTCACAGTCTTCGAGCACCGGCCGGGCCTGGAGGAGCAGATCGGTCAGCCGGACCGCCGCGCCGCCGGCGGCGCGCTCGGCGAGGAGGGGCGGGATCTCAAACCCGCCGGGTGCCTCGTAGCCGGCGCCGACCCGCCATCTGCCCAGGCGGGCGGGCGCGTCGAGGTGCGTCAGCGCGAGCCCCTCCAGGGGTCCCGCGACGTCGAGCGCGTAGCGCGCCAGCACGGCGTCGAACCAGCCGTAGCGGACGGCCCCCTGCCACTCGCCGAAGCCGTTGTGCTCGGAGATGGCGGGGCGCAGCTCCCCGGTCTCCGTGGGCAGCGGCCCCGGCCCGTGCCGCACGGCGTGGGCGCGCAGCACCCCGATCCGCCGGACCTCGGCGCCGGGTGCCGCCTCGGCGAGGAGCTCCAGGGCGTTGTCGAGGGTGCAGCGGGACCAGGTGGTGTAGGGGTGAAAACCGGCCCGCTCGTCGAGGAGCACCCCCTGGGCCCCCTCGAAGACCACCGCCGCGGCCCCGCCGAGCCAGGCCGCCAGGGTCGAATCGGGCGCCACCAGCCCCAGCGCCGCCAGGCGCGCGGCCCCGGCCAGCCAGCGATCGAGGAGCTTGTCGCCCGCGAAGGCGCCGAGCTCGCGCGCGGCGGCATCGCTGGCTGGGAGAGAGCCGGCGAGGGCCGTCATCTCCTCGCGCTTGCGCTCCCGCAGGCGGCATAGACGGGGGCGCAGCCGCGCCGGATCGCGCAGATCGCCGGCCACGACCGTTTCGTCCGGCCGCTCCAGCGCATCCCCCACGGCTTCGCCCACCCCTACCCCGCAACTGCCGTGGCGGCCGGCGCCGCGCGCCAGCTCGCGCAGGCGCCCCGCCGCCTGGTGGAACGGCGTGATCACCAGCGCGCCCTCGCTGACGCGCAGGCGGGAGAGCGCGTCGCCGGCCCCTTTGGCCTGGAGCGCCGCCGCCTCGGCGAGGAGGCCCGCCGGATGGATCACCACGTGCCGAGAGAGGAACGTCCGCACCCCTTCCACGAAGGTGCCGGAGCCGAATTGCGCGAAGGTGTGATGGCGGCCGTCCGGGGTCACGACGTTGTGGCCGGCCTGCGCGCCGCCGTTGTAGCGCACCACCACCGTGGCCCCGGTGCGCCGGACCAGGAAGTCGGTCAGCAGCCCCTTGCCCGCGTCGCCGAAGCCGAGGTCGACCAGGAGGAACGCGCGCAAGGGCTGGGACTCAGCTCCAGAAGCGCCAGAAGCCGCCGCCGCCCCGGATACCCTGGGCCTCGGCGAGCGGCTTGAGCGTCCGCACGACCGCGCCGCGCCGGTCCCTGGGCATCCCCGATTCCAGCAGCACGGCCTCCAGCTCCCGGAGGTCGGAGACCAGGCCCTCGCTGAGCAGGAGCGCGCCGGCGGTCACGTAGCAGACGTCGGCGGCGGCCTCCATGCAGAGCACGTGCTCGCCGAGCAGGTCGCGCCAGGCCCGCTCGCAGCGGTCGCGGCGCGCGGGGTCCGGGATGATGAAGAAGGGGGTGAACGTCTTCTGCAGCTCGGCGACCACCTCCTCGACCTTGAGGTCGTCGTCGAGGCGGTCGCCGGTCACCGCCTCGACGATGTGCCGCGACAGGATCGGGTAGGGCTTCTCGTCGCCGGTCATGAACAGGTAGCCGCGCTTCTGCCGCTTGACCCAGCAGTCCATCTCCGTGTGCAGGGCGAGGAAGTAGAGGGCCAGCTCGTACGACTCCTCGCCGCTGCCGCCCCCGCCCCCCTCGAGATGGGACCAGGTCAGCCAGCGGTCCATCAGCTCGGCGGTGGACTCGAACTGCCCCACCTGGAGCGGCGACTGGTCGCTGGTCGCGTCGCCCACCGCCAGGAAGAGCAGTTGCGGGTCGGTCACCTTGCAGTCGGTGAGCACCTTCATGAACTTCGGGAGCTGCTCGGTCGCCAGGAGCTTGGGGATGGCTCCCATGGAACCGGTGACGTCGAGGGCGAAGGCCACCGACAGCGACTCCGGATGGTCGGGGCTGTCGCGGCTCTCCCGCAGGCGGACCCCCTTGGGGTCCATCAGCGGATGGCACTTTTGCTGCTGAAAGACCTGCTGGACGGGCAGCGCCCGCCGGTCCTGGAGCAGGGCCTCGTGAGCCTCGTGGCTGTAGTTTCCATATCCCATCGTCAAGCCTCCCTGGGCAACGTCAACGGACAGAAGATGGGGGCGCCGAAGACCTCTTTCGCCAGCTCGCCGAGCCGCTCGCGGAGCCTCCAGGCGTCGCCGTAACCGGCGGCGTGGAGGCCGGCGGCGCGGCCGATCTCATGCGCCAGCGGCGCGGGCACCACGGCCGGCACCTCGCCATTCGCGGGATCGCCGCCGAGAAGGGCGGCGACGCAACGGGCGCTCATCGCGAGGTCCCCGGCGGGCGTCAGCTTGCGGCCGGCGAGCAGGTCCCGCGGGTAGAACGGCTCGTACCCGGGGGAGACGCCGCGCAGCGTCGAGCCCGCGCGGTCGGCGGCGCGGAACCCCACCAGCCGCACGCCGTGCTCCCCCTCCTCGACCAGCAGGTGGGGCGGCAGCACCGCGCCATGGACGAAGCCCGACGCGTGCAGGAAGGCGAGCGCCTCGAGGATCCGCCGCCAGATCCAGATCGACGTCCGCGGCTCGATCCCCTGCGGATACGCGCGCCGCACATCCTCGAAGGTGTGGGTGAAGCCGCTCGCCCAGCGGAAGACCATGGCCTGGGTGCCCGCCGACGCTCCGGCGGTGATCCGGCCGCGGGCGATCGGCTGGGGGATGCGCGTGGTGAAGCTCCCCGCGGCGTCGCTCTTCTGGAGCCCCACCAGCACCTCCCACTCGTGGTCGAAGCCGGGGGCGTCGCGTGGATCGCGGAGGATCTTGAGGAGCGCCCGCTCGGTGGGCCAGCGCGCGCGGGCGGCGGCGTGGAGGTCCGAGACCTCCCCTTGCGCCACCAGCGGCCCCCGGACCCAGTGGCTGTCGCCCAGGGAGATCCAGTCGGTGAAGCCGTGGCTCTCGGGGGAGTTCCAGGACTGGAAGGCGGCGCGGAACCGGCTCGCCGCCACCGTCTGCTCGCCGAACACTACGGTCGAGCCGCAGAACGGGCAGACGGCCGAGGGCGCGAAGCGGCTCGCCGCGAGCGGCGCGTTGCACTGCGGGCACTTCAGGGCGCGTTCAGCCATCGCTTGGAGCGGTCGTTGGAAGCGGTCGGATACTGCGGAAAACCTTAGCACAACCCCTTCCCGCGGCAGAGCGCGCTACAATCGCGGATCTTCTTCGCAGGGCCTTTGCCAGGAGATACGCACGCATGAAGCCCGCCCCGTTCGAGTACCAGGCGCCGGCCTCGCTGGAGGCCGCTCTGGACGCGCTCGCCCGGCATGGCGGCGACGCCAAGCTCCTGGCCGGCGGCCAGAGCCTGATCCCGGTGATGAACTTCCGGCTCGCCGAGCCGGCGCTGCTGATCGACATCAACAAGCTGGCCGAGCTCGACTTCATCCGCCGCGACGAGGAGGGGCACCTGCGGATCGGCGCCCTGGTGCGGCAGCGGCGGCTGGAGCGCGACCCCCTGGTGGCCGCAATGGCGCCGCTGCTCCACGAGGCCGTGCCCTTCATCGCCCATCCGCAGATCCGCAACCGGGGCACCTTCGGAGGGAGCCTGGCGCACGCCGATCCGGCCGCCGAGCTGCCGGCCCTGGCGGTGGCCCTCGGCGCCCGCTTCCGCCTCCAGCGGGCCGGCGGCGACCGCTGGGTGGCGGCCGAGGAGTTCTTCGCCGGCCTGTTCGCCACCGCCCTGGAGCCGGACGAGATGCTGGTCGAGGCCGCCATCCCGCCACCCCCCGCCCGCACCGGCTGGGCCTTCCTGGAGGTCGCCCGCCGCCATGGCGACTACGCGCAGGTCGGCGTCGCGGCGCGGGTGACCCTCGACGACTCCGGCCGCTGCCGCGAGGCGCGGCTGGTCTACCTGAGCGTCGGCGACGCGCCGGTCGTCGCTCGCGAGGCGGCGCGGCTGCTGGCCGGGCAGCAGCTCTCGCCCGAAGCGATCGCGGCGGCGGCGGAGAAGGCGGCGGGCGACGAGATGGATCCGCTGGGGGACATCCACGCCACCCCGGAATTCAAGCGCCACCTGGCGCGCGTGCTCACCCGGAGAGTCCTGCAAAAGGCCGGCGAGCGGGCGCGGAACGGAGCGAACCTGTCATGACTTACAAGATCTCCGTCACCGTCAACGGCCGCGCCTATGAGCGGGACGTCGAGCCGCGCCTGCTGCTCTCGGATTTCCTGCGCCACGATCTGGCCCTGACCGGCACCCACGTCGGCTGCGAGCACGGGGTGTGCGGCGCCTGCACCATCCTGTTCGACGGCGAGCCGGTCCGCTCCTGCATCCTGCTCGCCGTGCAGGCGGACGGGCACGCCCTCACCACCGTGGAGGCGCTGGCCCCTTCGCCCGGGGAGCTCCACCCCTTGCAGCAGGCCTTCTGGGAGTGCCACGGCCTGCAGTGCGGCTTCTGTACGCCGGGCTTCCTGATGACCCTGGTCCCGTTCCTGGAGGAGAATCCAGATCCCAGCGAGGCGGAGATCCGCCAGGCGATCTCCGGCAATCTCTGCCGATGCACCGGCTATCAGCACATCGTCGACGCGGTGAAGCTCGCCGCGGAGAGGCGGCGGCAGGCGGCGGTGGAGTGATCGATCCCGGCACCTTGGAGGGGCTGGAGGCGCTGTTCGCCGAGCGCGAGCCCGGGCTGCGGGCCTTTCTCCCCGAGAAGGGGAGGTTCGAGCGCCTGCGCCGCGAGATGGAGGATCTCCAGGCCCGCTGGCCCGATCCGCGAAACCGCCCCCCCCTGTTCGGCGTCCCGGTCGGCGTCAAGGACGTCCTTCACGTCGACGGCTTCAAGACCCGGGCGGGCAGCCGCCTGCCGCCGGCGGTCCTGCGCGGCCCGGAAGCCCCGAGCGTGACGGCGCTGAAGAACGCCGGCGCGCTGATCCTCGGCAAGACCGTGGCCACCGAGTTCGCCTACTTCGCCCCGGGGCCGACGCGCAACCCCTGGAACCCGGAGCACACGCCGGGAGGATCGAGCAGCGGCTCGGCCGCCGCCGTCGCCGCCGGCCTCTGCCCGCTGGCCCTCGGCACCCAGACGATCGGCTCGGTCCTCCGCCCCGCGGCGTTCTGCGGCGTGGTCGGGTTCAAGCCGTCCAAGACACAGATCCCCACCCGCGGCATGGTCCCGCTCTCCCCCTCCCTCGACGAGGTGGGCTTCTTCACGCGCGACCTCGCGATGGCAAGCCTGGTCGGCAGCCTGCTCTGCGACCGCTGGCGCCCCTACCCTCCCGAGCGCCGGCCCCGTCTGGCCGTGCCGGTGGGCCCGTACCTTTCGCGCGTCTCCAAGGAGGGGATGATCCACTTCCGTTCCGTCTGCGACCGCCTGGGAGACGCCGGATACGAGATCCTGCCCGTCCACGCCATGGCCGACTTCGACGAGGTCGTGGCGCGGCACTACCGGGTCGTCGCGGCCGAGGCGGCGCGGGTCCACGCCCGCTGGTTCGCGCGCTTCGAGGATCGCTACGATCCGCGGACGGCCGAGCTGATCCGCAAGGGGCGGGAGATCACGGACGCCGAGCTGGCCCGGGACCTCGCCGGCTGCGAGCGGCTGGGGGACGAGATCACCGGGTTCATGGATCAATACAGGATCGATCTCTGGATCTCGCCGTCGGCGGTGGGCGCCGCGCCACGGGGGCTCGATGGCACCGGCGACCCGGTGATGAACCTCCCCTGGACTCAGGCCTTCATGCCGGCGGTCAGCGTGCCGGCCGGGCGGAACCCGGAGGGCCTGCCGATGGGGCTCCAGGTGGCCGCCGTGATGGGGGACGACGAAGACCTGCTCCACTGGGCGATCGAGATGGAGAGCATCCTGCGCGAATGAGCACTGGAGCCGTGGTCCGCTGCGCCGTCCGTCCCGGGTCCTACCACGACTCGGTGGTGCTGATGCAGCTCCAGAGGGCTCTCTCCGCGCTGCCGGGCGTGCTCGACGCCGGGGTAATGATGGCGACGCCGGCCAACCGCGAGCTGCTGGCGGCGAGCGGGCTGCTTCCAGAGGAAGAGATGGGCGCCGGTCCCCACGACCTGCTGATCGCCGTCAAGGCCGAAAGCGCGGCGGCGGCGGGCGAGGCCCTGGCGCGCGTCGACGCCCTCCTCCAGATCCGGAGAAGTGACGGCGAGCAGGATTTCCGGCCGCGCAGCCTCGCCTCCGCGTTCAAGCTCCTGCCGGCGGCGCGCTGGGTGCTGATCTCGGTGCCGGGCCGCCACGCCGCCGGGGTGGCGGAGGAGGCGCTCGATCACGGCCGCAACGTCTTCCTCTACAGCGACAACGTGCCGGTCGAACGGGAGGTGGCGCTGAAGCGGCAGGCTCGGGAGCGCGGGCTGCTCGTCCTCGGGCCGGATTGCGGGACGGCCATCGTCGGCGGCACCGGACTGGGCTTCGCCAATCGGGTTCGACGGGGAGCCATCGGGCTGATTGGCGCCTCCGGCACCGGGCTGCAGGCGATCGCGAGCCAGATCCACGCCCTGGGCGGCGGGATCTCGCAGGCCATCGGCACCGGCGGCCGCGACTTGTCCGAGGAGATCGGCGGCATCACCGCGATCCAGGCGCTCGACCTTCTCCGCCGGGACCCCGAGACGCGGACGATCGTGCTGGTCTCCAAGCCGCCGGCGCCGGAGGTGGCGGCCCGCCTGCTCGGGCTCGCCCGGTCGGCGGGCAAATCGGTGGTCGTTTACTTCCTGGGGGCGCCGCTCCCCGCGCGCCGGCTCGGCAACCTGTATTTCGCGGCCAGCCTGAGCGAGGCGGCGGAGATGGCGGTGGAGTTGCGGGAGGGGACAAGCCCCTCCCCTACGTCCAGGGCCGGTCGTCTGTGCGGTCTGTTCTCGGGCGGCACGCTGGCCTATGAAACTCTCCTCGGGCTCTCGGCCGTCCTCTCTCCCAGCCAGTACAAGGTCCTCGACCTGGGCGCGGACGAATTCACCGTCGGGCGGCTGCACCCGATGATCGATCAGGATCTGCGGCTCCGCCGGCTGCGGCAGGAGGCGGCCGACCGGCAAGTCGGGCTGATCCTGCTCGACGTCGTGCTGGGCGAAGGCGCCCACGCCGATCCCGCCGGCGAGCTTGGCCCCGCGATCGCGGAGGTCCGGGCCCGGCGGCCGGATCTCGACGTCGCCGCCGTGGTGATCGGCACCGACGAGGACCCGCAGGACCTCGCGCAGCAGATCGAGACCCTGGAGCGGGCCGGGGCGCGGGTCTTCCGCACTGTCGGCGAGCTGGTGGATTCCGCCGTGCGGGGCCTGGCGATCGAAGAAACCGAGGGCGCACCCGTTCCGCTGGAGGCCATCCGGGGGCCGGTCGCCGCCGTCAACGTCGGACTGGAGTCCTTCTACGATAGCCTCGTGGCGCAGGGCGCCGCCGCTGTCCAGGTCGAATGGAAACCCCCGGCGGGAGGCGACGACAAGCTCGCGGGGATTCTGGCAAGGATGAAAAGCCGCTCATGATCGACATCGATCACGCCAACCGCACCGCCGTCGAGCGCATGATGGCGGCCCGGCCGATCCTCAAGGAGGTCGCCCCGGCGCGGGAGGTCATCCCCGGCTTGACGGACGGCCTCCTGCTCCACGCCGGCCCGCCCATCGAGTGGGCGCGAGCCTCGGGGCCGCTGCGCGGCGCGGTGATCGGCGCCCTCCTCTTCGAAGAGCTCGCCGGTGACGAGGCCGGGGCGGCCGCCCTCGTCGAGCGCGGCGAGGTCCGGCTCGAGCCCTGCCACCACCATGCCGCCGTCGGCCCGATGGCGGGCGTCATCTCCCCCTCGATGCGGGTCTACGTGGTGGAGGATGCCGTCCACGGCCATCGCACCTTCTCCAACCTCAACGAGGGGTACGGCAAGGTGCTGCGCTACGGCGCCTTCAGCGAGGAGGTCCTGACCAAGCTGCGCTGGATGAACGACATCCTGGGCCCCATCCTCGGCGGCTCGCTCGAAGCGCTGGGCGGCATCGACCTGCGGGCGCTGATCGCCGAGGCGCTGCATATGGGTGACGAGGGGCACAACCGCAACAAGGCCGGCTCGCTCCTCTTCCTGAAGCTGCTGGCGCCGGCGATCTCCCGGCTCGCGCCCAAGCGGTGGATGCAGGAGGAGGTCCTGAACTTCCTGGGGGACAACCCGCTCTCCGTGCTCAACCCGGTGATGGCCGGCTGCAAGGCGATGGCCGACGCGGCCCATGGCGTCGAGGGGAGCACCATCGTCTCCGCCATGGCGCGCAACGGCACCGATTTCGGCATCCGGGTGAGCGGCCTCGGCGACCGCTGGTTCACCGCCCCGGCGCAGGTGCCGGACGGCCTCTACTTCCCCGGCTTCTCCAGCGCCGACGCCAACCCCGACATCGGCGACAGCACCATTACCGAGACCGCCGGCATCGGCGCCTTCGCCATGGCGGCCGCCCCGGCGATCGTCACCTTCATCGGCGGTACGCCGAAGGACGCCCTGAACGCGACGCTCGAGATGTACGAGATCGCCGCCGCCGAACATGACCAGTTCACGATCCCCGCCCTCGGCTTCCGCGGCACCCCGGTGGGGATCGACCTGCGCCGGGTGGTGGAGCTGGGAATCACGCCGCGCGTCAACACCGGCATCGCCCACCGCCAGGCCGGCGTCGGCCAGGTGGGCGCCGGCCTGGTCCGGCCGCCGATGGCGGTCTTCGAGGAGGCGCTGGTCGCCTTCGCGGAGCGGTATTCCATCTGATGAAAGAACGAGATCTGACCGAAAGGAGGAGAGCCGTGTACGTCCCCTATGACATGAGCAAGGTGAGGATTCTCGACCTGTCGCAGAACTTCAGCGCCGATTCCCCGTCGTTCGCGTTCTACGAGGGGCCGACCGTCAAGTGGGTCAAGCGGCTCGCCTTCGAGGGGGTGAACGCGCAGTTCCTCTCGACGACCAACCACATCGCCACCCATCTCGACTCGCCGATCCACTTCTACGATCCGGGGCCGGACATCTCGGGAATCCCGATCGAGACGCTGGTGGGACCCGCGTGCATCGTCGACCTCTCGCAGTTCGGCATCGGCGACTACCAGATCTACGGGCCCGAGCACTTCGAGGAGTGGGAGCGCAAGACCGGCATCACCATCCAGCGCGGCGACATCCTGGTGATCCATACCGGCTATCACCACTTCTATAACGAGGATTGGTACAAGGTCCACAACCAGGAGAAGGCCGACCTGCCGCGCTGCTTCCTCAAGCACCCCGGGCCTCAGACCCGCTTTGTCGACTGGGTGCTCGACCGCGGCATCCGCTGGCTGGCGGTGGACTGCATCGCCGCCGACCACCCCTTCAACACCAACGTGCGCAAGGCGCGCCCGGATCTGATTCCGGAGGTCGAGAAGGTGATCGGCATGTCGCTCGACGAGGCCTTCCCCTGGCCCGCGGACTACCAGTGCATGCACGTCAAGCTCTTCCCGCGCGGCGTCTTCCACGCCGAGAACGTCGGCGG
>JBDSHF010000396.1:0-10137 GCA_039918595.1 Thermoanaerobaculia bacterium | reverse complement strand
CCGCGAGAGTCGAGCTGATCTCTTCGAGCAGATTCATCCGATCAGCTCGGACATGCACTTCGAGGGCGTGCGTCCGGCTTGGCGTTGACGCTGCAGCTCTCGGATCGCGGTCTCCCGGTCAAGGCCGTTCGCTTGGCGGAACATCTCCAGGCCGCGCTCCCCGAGGCGCAGGACCAGTGCCATACGCTCCTCGAACGGGAGGCGGAGCGCCTCTTCTTGCAGCTCATCCCGCAGATCGTCAGCCACGGATCGCATGGAATGAGTATAAGCCCCACCGGGGACGGAGTTGAGGAAAACGAAAAGGGCGCCCCCAGGGGGCGCCCTTACCAGGTCCGGCAGGTTGTAAAACCTAGCGGCCGTCGCCGTCGGCATCTCCCGGGAGGGCGCGCTCGACGCGATGCCAACTGTCCTTGACAGCGTGCTTGGCGTCGCTCCAGGCGAGCTTGGACTTGCCCTTGGCCTGCTCCCAGCCGTGCTGGAGGTCGTTCTCGACCTCGTCGAACTTGCGGCCGGCATGGGTGCTGGCCGAGTCGTAGCCGTAGCGGTAGGCCGGGGCGTAGTCGTCGTCGTAGGTACTACCGCTCTTGTAGTAGGACTGGGAGGCGTGGTTGTCCCGCCAGTAGTGGTCGTTCTCGGTGCTGCCGGTGACCCGGTTCCAGGCATCCTTCGTGGCATTCTTGGCGTCGCTCCAGGCGAGTTGAGACTTGCCCTTGGCCTGCTCCCAGCCGTGCTGGAGGTCGTTCTCGACCTCGTCGAACTTGCGGCCGGCGTTGGTTCCGGCCGAGTTGTAGCCGTACTGATAAGCCGGGGCGAGGTCGTCGTAGGAACGGTTCGCCGCATAGGGGCGCTTGGAGTAATTATTACGCCAGTAGGCATCCTCCACGGTCGGGTTGACGCCTTCGGCGACACCCTTGCCGGCCAGACCGCCGGCGACACCGCCGATGGCGGCGCCGATCACCGCGCCCACAGGACCGCCGACCGCGCCGCCGATGGCGGCGCCGGTCACCGCGCCGCCGGCCGCGCCGACGCCGGTGCCGACCGGGTGCGAGCCCGGGGCGCCGGTGATGGGGTCGGGGTTGGCGTCGTGCCGGACTTCATGGTCCAACTCGGCCGCGGTCGTCTTACCGGTATTGGAATACTTGTCGTCGTTCATGAGAGTGGTCTCCTGGAAGTAGTTGGACAGCTTGTACAGCTCGTCAGACCTACGCTCAGGCAATATTGCAAAGGTAAGGCCAACTCGCCGCCTTGCCTTCCCCCCGCCCCCCGGGATACCCTCCGGGCAGGCTATGTTCCTCAAGAAGCTCTCGTTCGCCCTGGCGCTCGTGTTCGGTCTCGCCGCCGGAGGTTGCAAGAACCTCGAGAGCGCCGCGGGCGATCCCGGCAAGCTCCACGTCGGCATCGTCTTCGACAGCGGCGGCAAGGACGATCGCTCGTTCAACGCCGCGGCCTGGAAGGGCGTGCGGCGGGCGGCGAAGGATTTCCCCATCCTGCTGCGCGACGCCGAGCCGGGCGATCCCACCTCGCTCGAGCCCGCCATGCGCGCCTTCGCCGAGGTGGGCTACGACCTGGTGATCGGCATCGGCTTCGCCCAGACGCCGATCGTCGAGGCGGTCGCCAAGGACTATCCAAAGATCAACTTCGCCATCGTCGACGGCGTCAGCGATCTGCCCAACGTCGCCTCCCTGATCTTCAAGGAGCATGAGGGGAGCTATCTCGTGGGCATGATCGCCGCCCAGAAATCGAAGACCGGCGTGCTCGGCTTCGTGGGCGGGATGGACATCCCACTGATCCACAAGTTCGAGGTCGGCTACGAGGAGGGGGCGCGGGCGGTCAACCCGAAGATCCAGGTGATCCAGAATTACGTCGGCGTCACTGAGTCGGCATGGAACAACCCCGGCAAGGGGAAGGAGCTCTCGGTCGCCCAGATCGGCAAAGGGGCGGACGTGATCTTCGCCGCCGCCGGCAACTCGGGGCTGGGCGCCTTCGACGCCGCCGAGCAGTACGGCAAGTTCGTGATCGGCGTCGACTCCAATCAGAACTGGGTCAAGCCCGGCTTCGTGCTCACCAGCATGGTCAAACGGGTGGACAACGCCGTCTACCAGATCGTCGGCGACATGGTGAACCGCCGCTTCAAGGGCGGCATCCACGTCTACGGCCTGGAGAACGACGGCATCGGCTATGCCGTGGATCAGTACAACCAGAAGCTCATCCCCCCCGACGTGATCCGCCAGGTCGAGGCCGCGCGGGCCAGGATCATCAAGGGCGAGATCAAGGTCACCGACGCGATGGCGCAGTAGCCGCAAAGGGGCCTTAACGATCATGCTCGAGCTGCGCGACATCACCAAGCGCTTCGGCGACGTGCTGGCGAACGACCGCGTCAGCCTCGCCGTGGCTCCCGGGACGATCCACGCCATCGTCGGCGAGAACGGCGCCGGCAAATCGACCGCGATGCGGATCGCCTACGGCTTCTACGCCGCCGACTCGGGCGATGTCGTGGTGGATGGCCAGGCGCGCGAGCTCTCCAGCCCCCACGACGCCATCGCTCTCGGGATCGGCATGGTGCACCAGCACTTCATGCTGGTCGAGACGATGACGGTGGCCGAGAACATCGTGCTGGGGATCGAGCCGGGTGGGCCCCTGGCGCTCGATCTCAAGGGGGCCGCGGCACGCGTACGGGCCCTCTCCAAGGAGTTCGGACTCGAGATCGATCCCATGGCCCGCGTCGAGACCCTCTCCGTGGGCCAGCAGCAGCGGGTCGAGCTGCTGAAAGCCCTCTATCGCCAGGCGCGCCTGCTGATCCTCGACGAGCCGACGGCGGTGCTGGCGCCGCAGGCGGTGACGGACCTCTTCCGCATCCTGCGCGGCATGCGGGCGCAGGGGAAGACGATCGTCATCGTCGCCCACAAGCTCGCGGAGGTGCTGGAGATCTCCGACGAGGTGACCGTGATGCGCGACGGCCGCGTCGTGGGGCATCGCCGGACGGCGGAGACGAACGCCACCGAGCTCGCCCGCCTGATGGTGGGGCGCGACGTGCTGCTGCGGGTGGTCAAGCCGGAAGCGAAGCCGGGCAAGGAGGTGCTGAGCGTGCGCGAGGTCTCCGTGAAGGGAGCGGAGGGGGGGAGCCCGCTCGACGGCGTCTCCTTCGAGGTGCGCGCCGGCGAGATCCTCGGGATCGCGGGGATCGAGGGGAATGGCCAGACCGAGCTGATCGAGACGCTCGCTGGGCTGGTGGACCGCCGGAGCGTCACCGGCGCGATCACGCTGGGCGGCACGGACGTCACCGCCCTCTCGGCCCGGGGCCGGAAGCAGCGGGGGATCGCCCACGTTCCCGAGGATCGCCAGCGGCGGGGCCTGGTGCTCGATTTCAACCTCGCGGAGAACGCCATTCTCGGCGTCGACGAGCGGCCGCCGATCGCGATCGGCCCGGGCCGCTCCTGGCTCGACCGCGAGGCGACCTTCCGGCGCGCGAAGAAGATCGTCGACGCCTTCGACGTCCGCCCGCCGGACCTCGAGCTCCCCGCCCGCTCGCTCTCCGGTGGCAATCAGCAGAAGCTGATCCTCGGCCGGGAGTTCGAGCTGCCGCCGAAGCTGATGCTGATCGCGCAGCCGACGCGCGGGGTGGATATCGGCGCCATCGAGTTCATCCACCGCCGGCTGGTCGAGCTGCGGGATTCCGGGTGCGCCATCCTGCTCGTCTCCTCCGAGCTCGACGAGGTGACCGCCCTTGCGGACCGCCTGCTCGTGATGCGCCGCGGGCGGATCGTGGCCGAGGTGGACCCGGCGCGGACGTCGACCGCGGAGATCGGACTCCTGATGACGGGGGGAGAGGCAGCCTGACCGGCTCCCTGAAAAATCATGAAACTTTTGCGTGAGCTCCTCTTCCCCCTGATCGCGGTCGCCGCGGCCTTTCTCGTCGGCGGGGTGCTCGTGGCTCTGGTCGGCGACAGCCCGCTGCGCACCTACGAGTTGCTGATCGGCAGCGCGCTCACCTGGCCGGACGGCATCGGCTACACGCTCTTCTACGCGACGCCGCTCATCTTCACCGGCCTCGCGGTGGCGGTGGCCTTCCGCTGCGGACTGCTGAACATCGGCGCCGAGGGGCAGCTCTACATCGCCGCCTTCGCCACCGCCTGGGTGGGGATCACGTTCGCGGGGTGGTCGGCCTGGCTGCTGGTGCCGCTCTGTTTCGTGACGGCGGTCCTCTCCGGGGCGGCGTGGGGAGCGATCCCGGGCGTGCTCAAGGCGCGGTTCGGGGCGCACGAGGTGATCACCACGATCATGCTCAATTTCGTCGCCGTCGCCCTGGCGAGCTATTTCACCCAGTACCACTACAAGCCGCCCGGCGATCCGATCCTCGAGACGGTGCCGATCGGCGCCGGGGCCCACATCGCGCGGCTGGGACGGTTCATCCCGGGGTTCCCGGAGCGCATCCCGCTCAATCTCGCCTTTCCGCTGGCGCTGGTCGTCAGCCTGCTCGTCTACCTCTTCCTCTGGCGCACGCGCTGGGGATACGAGATCCGGGCCACCGGCGCGAGCCCGGCGGCGGCGGAGTACGGCGGCATCTCGACCGGCCGGCAGATCGTGCTGGCGATGGCGGTCTCGGGGGGGCTGGCCGGCATGGTGGCGATCAACGAGGTGATGGGCTACCGCTACCGCTACTACGACAGCTTCTCGGCCGGCTACGGTTTCACCGGCATCGCGGTGGCCTTGTTGGGAAGGAACCATCCGGTCGGCGTGATCCTCTCCTCGCTCCTGTTCGGGGCGCTGCTGCGGGGCGGCCTGTTCGTCGACATCTTCACCGAGAACGTCTCCAAGGACCTGGTGCAGGTGCTCCAGGCGATCATCATCCTCTTCGTGGCGGCGGAAGCGATCTTTCGTGGTCCTTTCGCGAGGTGGGCCAAGCGCGTATGAGCGAGATTCCGATCCTTGCGCTGCTGTTCTCGGCCATCCGCCTGGCGACCCCGCTGCTGCTGGCGGCGCTCGGCGGCCTCTTCTCGGAGCGCTCCGGGGTGATCAACATCGGCCTCGAAGGCCTGATGCTCGCGGGTGCCTTCACCGCCGCGGTGACGACCCACTACAGCGGCAACCCCTGGGTCGGGTTGCTGGCGGCGATCCTGGCCGGGATGGGGGTGGCGCTGATCCACGCCGTGGCCTGTATCCGCTACCGGGCGGACCAGGTGGTGAGCGGCACGGCGATCAACATCCTCTTTCTCGGCGTGCCGGCCCTGCTTTCCGGAGCGATGTTCGCATCGACCGGCGCGACACCGCAGGTCCCCAGGGAGCAACTCCTGCCGCTGGCTCCGATCGTCCTCGCCTTCGTTCTGGTGCCGGTGACCTGGTGGGTGCTGAACCGCACGCCGTTCGGCCTGCGCCTGCGGGCGGTGGGGGAGAACCCGGAGGCGGCGGACACGGCGGGGGTGAACGTGGCGCGAATCCGCTACGCCGGGGTGCTGCTCTCCGGCGCGCTGGCGGCGATCGGAGGCGCCTATCTCTCGATTGGCCAGTCCTCGCTGTTCACCCGCAACATGACGGCCGGCCGCGGGTTCATCGCGCTGGCCGCGCTGATCTTCGGCAAGTGGCGGCCGGTGCAGACGATGCTCGCCTGCCTGCTCTTCGGCGTCGCCGAGGCGCTGTCGATCCAGATGCAGGGAGTCTCGCAGATCCCCGTCCAGTTCATTCAGATCATCCCCTACGTGCTGACCATCGTCGTCCTCGCCGGCTTCATCGGCCACTCCCGGGCGCCGCGGGCGCTGGGGCTGCCGTATCAGAAGAAGAGATAGATCGCGTGCGCCGGCGCCGGACCATGGTAGGCTGTCGTGCCTCGACACGATCTCGTTCAAGGAGCTGACGCGATGGACCAGGAGCTGATCGCTTACCTTGATGCGCGCTTCCGTGAGGCCTCGGAGCAGGTTGAGGGCCTTCGAGAGGAGACCTCCCGTCGCTTCGAGCAGGTCGATTCCGCAATCCGTCAGACGCATGTCACGATTGAAGGTTTGCGGGGTGAGGTCCGCTTGCTTGCTGAAGGTGTGATGGGTGCAGACGAAAAGCTGCAGACTTTTCGCGCTGAGGTTAAGCAGGAGTTCGAGGACACACGCAGTTTGATCCGCTCATCCTATGCACAGGTTGACCGTCGCGTTCATGCGCTGGAATCCTGGAGAGAGCTCAAAGAGCGAGACCCACTCGACCTCATCCGCGAGAAATTCGGCAAGCCTCCTGGCAAGACTCCCGGTTAGACTACGCGGCATGCGCCGTACCGCTGTCCTTTCACTCCTCCTCTCCCTCTGCCTGTTCGCGCCGGGCCTCGCCACGGCGCAGAGCGCCCTGGAACAGGCCCTCGCCGCCGAGGTGGCCCGCACGGCCGCGGCTTCGGGGGCTCTCGGGGTCAGCATCGTCGAGCTGGATACCGGCGAGACGGTCTTCTCGCACCGGGGCGACGAGCCGCGGGTGATCGCCTCGAACAGCAAGCTGTTCACCACCGCGGCGGCCCTGGATGCCCTGGGTCCCGGCTATTTCTTCGAGACCCGGCTCCTGATGCGGGGAGCGGTGGAGAGCGGAATCCTCCGCGGGGATCTCGGCGTGGTGGGCGCGGGCGATCCGCAGATCTCGGGCCGCGAGTACGGGGGGGATGCCTACGGCGCGTTCCGCCCCTGGGCGGCGGCGCTGCGGGCGCGGGGGATCCAGCGGATCACCGGCGATCTCTATCTCGCCAGCGGCCTCTTCGAGCCGACGCAGATCCACCCCGAGTGGCCGCGCGACCAGCTCACCGACTGGTACGAGGCCCCGATCGCCTCCCTCGCCTTCAGCGACAACTGCATCCTGGTCCGGGTGTGGCCGGGAGCGGCGGGGCGGCTGGCGGTGGTGGAGACCGTGCCGCCGGTGCCGATCGTCCGCGTGGACAACAGCGCCCTGACCACCTCCACCCGCCGCGGCACCCGCCTCTTCGTGGGGCGGACCGGCGACCTGCTGACCGTTCGCGGATCGATCGACGCCGGCTCGGGGCCGTTCGAGACCTGGGTGACGGTGCCCGATCCGGTGCTCTACTTCGGCCTCGGCCTGCGCGGCGCGCTCGCCGAGGAGGGGATCACGGTCGACGGCGCGATCCGGCCGATGGCACAGCTCCCGGGCGCGGTCTGGGACCGGGTGGCCGTCCACCGGAGCGATCTGTTCACCGCCATCACCACGACCAACAAGCGGAGCCAGAACTTCTACGCCGAGACCCTGTTCAAGATCCTCGGCGCCGCCCGCTGTGGCGAGGGGAGCTGGAGCGCGGGGACGCGGGCCGTCGAGGAGTTCGTCGCCTCGATCGGCGTCCCCCCGGGCAGCGTCCACCTGGTGGACGGCTCCGGCATGAGCCGCAGCAACCAGGCTTCGCCGCGGGCGATCACCATGCTGCTGCGGCACATGTTCTTCCACCCCGCGGCGGCGGAGTTCGCCAAGTCGCTCCCCTACGCGGGGGAGGACATGAAATCCTGGAAACGGCGGCTGGCGGCCCCCCCGTACCGGGGGAACGTCCTCGCCAAGACGGGGACGCTCAACGGCGTCTCGGCCCTCTCGGGCTACGCCAAGGCCGTGTCCGGCAAGTCCTACGCTTTCTCGATCGTCGTCGAGCGGTGCAAGATCGACTCGCACGGAGCGCAGGACCGGATCGTGATGGCGCTGATCGACAACGGCTGATCGATTCCAGGTAGAATGCCCGTCTAGCCGCGGCGCGGCAAACCGCGAGGAGGATCGCCTTGGTCACGTCCGAAGTCCGCCCGGTCAACTACCGGGGCCTGATGAAGAAGGTGGAGCAGGCCGTCGCGGCAATGGACCGCGCCGAGGACGTCGGCTCGACGATCCACTCCCTGCTCGAGATCATCATCGACAAGTTCCAGGACGAGTTGGGCATCTACGGCGGCCGTCTCTACCAGCGCCGGGGCGGCTACTACGTCCTCCAGGCGACCTTCGGCGACGCCAAGGAGGTCCCCCAGGGGCTCAAGGTGCCGATCTCCTACCGGCCGGTGCAGCTCCTGCTCGAGGAGGGCACCGTCTACATGGACGACCAGGACCCGAACATCGACCGCAACCTCGAGGATCTCCTGGGCGTCCAGCAGTTCGCCGCCATCGAGGTGGGCAGCGAGGAGTACATCCTCGCCTTCAACGTCGCCGCCGGCCACGACCGGGACGACATCCTCTTTTCGCTCGGCATCCTGCGCCACAGCGTCAACCAGAAGATCCGCCGCGACAAGATGGAGGGGATCTTCGAGCAGGCGCGCAAGATCCAGGCGTCGATCCTGCCGCGCCGCGATCCGGCGTATGGCGACTACGACATCTTCGGGCGCTCCGAGCCGATGGAAGAGGTGGGCGGTGATTTCTTCGACTACATCCCGCTGACCCAGAAGATTCTCGGCCTCGCCATCGCCGACGTCTCCGGCCACGGCCTCCCCGCCGCCCTCCAGGTGCGCGACATCTACATGGGGCTGCGGATGGGCCTCGCGCGCGATTTCAAGATCGTTCGCACGGTCGAGCGGATGAACAACATCATCCACCAGAGCACGCTGACCAGCCGTTTCGTGTCGATGTTCTACGGCGAGCTCGAGCTCAACGGCGTCTTCATCTACGTCAACGCCGGGCACCCGCCGCCGGTCCACATCGCGGCCGACGGCAAGGTGCGCAACCTGGAGGAGGGGGGGCCGGTGCTCGGGCCGCTCCCCGACGCCACCTACGAACGCGGCTTCGTCACCATGAAGCCGGGCGACATGCTGGTCTTCTACACCGATGGCATCTGCGAGACCCAGGGGCGGGACGAGAGCGGCCGCATGCTCGGCGAGTACGGCGTCGAGCGCATGCTCGAGGTGGCCCGCGAGCACCAGGGGGAGACCGCCCGCGAGGTGGTGGATGCCATCTTTGCCAGCGTCGAAGCCTTCAGCCGCAACGCCCCCCCGGACGACGATCGCACCGTGATGGTGGTGAGCCAGCCGGTGATCGACACGTCCGTGACCCAGGCGTTCCCGCGGCCGACGGGGCTGCTGTAAAGAGGGCGACCGCAGGTCGCCCCTACAACGGTTCCGAACGTGGGTGTAGGGGCGACCTGCGGTCGCCCTGCTTCCTCGCCTTTCTTCTAAGCCTGCGGCACGACCTCCAGATCCTGCTTCAGCTTGACCACGCTCCGCTCGGGGTAGATCCCCGGCCGGAGCTGCACGCCCGGATAGATCTGCGTCCCCCGGCCCACCACGACTCCGGGATGGAGGACGGAGTTGCAGCCGGTCAGCACGCCGTCGCCGAGGATGGCGCCGAGCTTGCGACGGCCGGTATCCAGCCGGTGGCCATCATGAGGGATGCGGATCTGGCCGCCGTCGTGCCGGAAATTCGAGAGGATCGTGCCCGCCCCGAGATTGACGTCGGCGCCGAGGATCGAGTCGCCGACATAGTTGAGGTGCGGGGCCTTGGCATGGGGGAGGAGGATGGCCCGCTTGATCTCCGTGTTCGCCCCCACGATGCAGCGGTCGCCGATCCAGATTCCTCCCCGCAGATAGGCGCCGGGCCGGATCTCGACGTCGCGGCCGATATAGATCGGCCCCTCGATGACCGCGGTCGGGTGGATGCGGGCGCCGGGGCAGATCACGATCCGGTCGCCCACGAGGTGGACGTCCGGCGCGAGCTGGCCATGGATCTCGCTCGACGGCAGACTGGCGAGGATCTCGTCCAGCGGCTCCCCCAGGAGCTCCCAGGGGGCGGCGGGATTGAAGAGACTGGCGAAGGCGTCCGGCAGCTCGGCGAAAAGTGCGGGGATGTCGGTGATTGGACTCATCATCTCTCCGTCAAAAATAGGGGATATCGATCACTGCGACCGAGCAAGGCATGTGCCACAGATACGGAATGATATCGTCCGTTCCCGCGTGAACCGCTTCCGCCCTCTCCCGATCTCCTTCTACCGCCGTCCGGCCGAGACCGTCGCCCGGGATCTCCTCGGCCGGTATCTGGTGCGCGAGCTGGACGGCGAGCGGTGGGTGCTCCGTCTCGTCGAGACGGAAGCCTACCTCGGAGCCTCCGATCGCGCGAGCCACGCCTGGGGCGGCCGCCGCACGGCGCGCAACGAGAGCCTGTATCTCGCCGGAGGGAGTGCCTACGTCTACATGATCTACGGCATGCACTTCT
>JBDSHF010000395.1:0-2793 GCA_039918595.1 Thermoanaerobaculia bacterium | reverse complement strand
GCGAGCGCCGTCTGGTCCAGCTCGACGGCGAAGAAGCGCTCGCCGTCCTCGGGGTCCGCCAGCAGGTCGCGCACCTGGCCGACCTTGCGGCCGTCGGCCCCGACGACGGTCCAGCCGCGGACGTTGGGATGGTTCAGCGGGCGCAGGGAGGACCGGCTATCCGTCTCGTTCACCATCAAGATCTCCTCATTCAGGGCTCCTCGCTCAGGCGTACTGGCGCAGCCGCGGCGGGATGTTGTCCCACGACGAGGCGTCGGTCGCCGTGGCCTTCGAGCGCCGGGCCGACGCCGGGCCATGATGCGCCGCCTGGGCCACGCCCCAGATCACCAGGACCAGCAGGACGAGCCCAAAGATCCACGGCCGGATGTCGCGCCGTTTGCGTACAAAATCGATCTCGGTCATGGGGTGCTCCTTGCCTCCCTGAGGGAGTTACCGGCCCGGACGCCAGCCGCGAGGCGATTCTGGAAGTGGATTCAGGGGGCTGGCGTCCGGGCGCTGATGCGTCAATCCCTCGCCTCCGGCGGATTCCATTTGCAAAGAGCACGCCCGCGCGGCGCGGGTTACAACCGGTATCTACAACCAATATCCCCTGGCCAGCGCCCGGTACTCCTCCACCTGCCGGCGCTGCCAGGCCTCGTCCCTCCCCAGCTCTCCGGCGAGCAGCGCCGCCACCGCGGGCGCGATGGCGGCGCTCGCCCGGGCGTCGAGCAGCAGGGAGCGGGTGCGGCGGGCGAGGACGTCCTCGACCGAACGGGCCATCTCGTGCCGGGCGGCCCAGACCACCTCGCAGGCGCGGTAGGGGAGGTTGGCATGCAGGAGCTGATCGCCGCCGGGGAGCTCGGCGGCGAGTTGGGCGAGGGCCGGGGCGTCGGCGCCGTAGATGCCTTGCGCGTCCTCCGTCCAGCCGTGGAGGCGGAGCTCGGCGGTGGGGGAGGGGCGCTGGTCGAGGCCGGCCACCAGGGCGGCGTGATCGACGGTGTCCTCGCCCATCTTGCGGTAGGTCGTCCACTTGCCGCCGGCGATGGTGACCAGGCCGGAGGGGGAGACCAGCAGGGTGTGGTCGCGCGAGAGGGCCGCCGTCTTCGCCGCCGCCCGGTTGCCGCGCACCAGCGGCCGCAGGCCGGCGAAGACCGAGAGGACGTCTTCCGGGCCCGGGTCCCGGGTCAGGTAGCGCGCCGCGTGGTGGAGGAGGAACTCGACCTCCTCCGGCAGCGGTCGCGGCTCCAGCAAGGCGGGGAAGACCGGGGTGTCGGTCGTCCCCACCACCACCCGGTCGTGCCAGGGGACGGCGAAGAGCACGCGGCCGTCGTCGGTGTGGGGGACGAGGATGGCGCTGTCTCCCGGCTGGAAACTGCGGTCGAGCACCAGGTGCACCCCCTGGCTCGGCGCCAGCAGCGGCGGGCTCGACGGATCATCCATCCGCCGCAGGCCGTCGGCGAAGACGCCGGTGGCGTTGACCACCACGCGGGCGCGGACCTCGGCCTCGGTGCCGGTCTCGGCGTCGCGGACCCGCGCGCCCTCCACCCATCCCCCCACCTTGACCAGCCCGACGGCGGAGGCGTAGTTGACCGCCACGCCGCCGAGGTCGGCGAGAGTGAGGGCGAGAGTCATGGCGAGGCGGGCGTCGTCGAACTGGGCGTCCTGATAGATCACGCCGCCGCGCAGCCCCGCCGGCTCCAGGGTGGGGATGTGCTCGAGCGTCTCGTCGCGGGAGAGCAGATGGGAGGGCTTGAGCCCCATGCGGCCGGCGAGCAGGTCGTAGAGCTTGAGGCCGGCGCCGTAGTAGGGGGCCTCCCACCAGTCGTAGCTGGGCACCACGAAGGGGAGGTCGCGCACCAGATGCGGGGCGTTGCGCAGCAGCCGCCCGCGCTCGCGCAGGGCCTCGAGCACCAGCGAGACGTTTCCCCGCTGGAGATAGCGGACACCGCCATGGACCAGCTTGGTGCTGCGGCTGGAGGTCCCCTTGGCGAAGTCGTGCGCCTCGACCAGCGCCGTCCGGTACCCCCGCGCCGCCGCCTCGACCGCAGTGCCGAGGCCGGTGGCGCCGCCCCCCACAACGAGGACGTCCCAGGGCTGCTCGCCGGGATCGGCGAGGCGGGAGAGCATGACGGAGCGGTTCATGGGGTCGCTGCCCATTCGGGGCGTCCTGCCCTTCGAGGCCTCACCCTCGGTCCCTCTCCCGGGGGGAGAGGGAAGGCGCGTTTCGAAAGGATCAGGCGACCGAAGCGATTCCTTTCTTCGCTCAAAGTCTCGAATTCCTCTTTCCTTTGGGAGTACGGCCTCCCTCTCCCCCCGGGAGAGGGACCGAGGGTGAGGCCTCGGAGGGCAGGACGCCTCCATACCTCAGAAGCCTTGGTCCCGCGCGGTCTCACTCCCCCACCTCCCACCCTTTCGCCCGTTCCACCGCCCGGTTCCAGCGCGCCCGCTGGGCCGCGGCCTGATCGCGGTCCAGGGCGGGCTCGAAGCGCCTCTCTACCTGCCATCGCTCGGCGATGTCGCCGGTGTCCTTCCAGACCCCCACGGCGAGGCCGGCGAGGTAGGCGGCGCCGAGGGCGGTCGTCTCCTGGATGCGGGGGCGGACTACCGGCACGCCCGCGATGTCGGCCTGGAGCTGCATCAGCAGATCGTTGACCGTGGCGCCGCCGTCCACCCGCAGCTCGGCCACGGGGACGCCGGAGTCGGCCGTCATGGCGTCGAGCACGTCGGCCACCTGGAAGGCGATGGCCTCCAGCGCGGCGCGGGCGATGTGGGCGGCGGTGGTGCCGCGGGTGATCCCCAGCAGCGCGCCGCGGG
>JBDSHF010000394.1:0-14695 GCA_039918595.1 Thermoanaerobaculia bacterium | reverse complement strand
GATCGGCGAGGAATCGCTCGCCGCCCCGGACGGCCGGCAGCTCCCCCGCCTCCCCGGCCGGCTCGCCGCGCAGGCCGCATGGTCGGCGGCGTACCCGCAAGGGCAGGTGTACGGGGCGCCGTAGGGGATTCTGTAGGGGCGGCCCTCTGTGGCCTCCCTTTGAGGCCCAACGGGCCGCCCTCCTTTAGCCCAGGGCAACGCCCTGGGTCGGGAAATCCGAGGGTCCGATGCGGCCTGAAGGGCCGCGCTATCGGGCGCATTCACTGGCGGGTGACGCCCGATCCAACCCAGGGCGTTGCCCTGGGCTAAAGGAGGGCGGCCCGTTGGGCCTCAAAGGCGGCCACATAGGACCGCCCCTGCGGGGCGGGGGAGGGGACAAGCCTCTCCCCTACGCGTTCGCGTCAGTCGTTCTCGGCGGTCCCCAGCGGGGTGAACGTGAACGGCAGGAAGGCCGGCAGGGCGGTGGCGCGATGGCCATCCTGCTTCTCCCATTCGTCCTTGGTCTTGGCCTTGATCGGCTCGAGCTTGCGCTTCTCGAGCTCCCGGTTCACCGCGGCCACCTCGCCGCTCTGCACCGTGGCCAGCCGGGCCTCGGCTAGGCTGAGTTGGTCGCCCAGCACCTTCACCTGGTCGACCTGTGCCGCGCTCGGCCGGCCGTCGTAGCCGTTGACGCCGCCGTAGACCTTGGTCATCTTCTCCCGCAGTTGCTCCTCGCCGGAGAGCCAGCCGCCCGGGCCGGTGGCGACGAGCGTGGCGCGGAAACCCTCCAGCGAGGTCGCCAGCGTTTCGAGCTGACGCCGCAGGCGGTCGCCCGCGGCGAGTTTCCCGGCCCGCGCTTGAGCCCCATCCTCGAGCGACTTCACCGTGTCGGCCACGTAGGTGAGCCGGCCGAGCATGCCGTAGAGAGCCATCGCCGTATCGCGTTGCGCGGCCCGGTCCGCGTCCGAATGCCTGGAGCGAGGGTCCGCGACGAGTTGCACCTCGCTGGTGTAGGTCTTGTCGCCGTCGATCAGCTTCGCCGTGTAGGTGCCGAGGGGGACCCGCGGCCCGAGCAGGCCGTACTGCGAGCCCAGCACCAGCGAGTTGGCGGGCGGCAGCTTCGGCGGCGGCAGGCGCATCGGCCAGCTCACGCGGTTGATCCCCCGCCGCTTGCCCGCGGGCAGCGTTGACACCAGTTGCCCCTTGGGGTCGTAGATCTCGACCTTGATGTCGCCGAAGAGGTGGCGCTTCTTCAGGTAGTAGGTGATGGCGGCCGAGTCGTCCGGGTTGAACGCTATGTACTCGTCATCGCCCGGGAAGTCCTGGACGCTGGCGGGGATCGCCACCAGGGTCGGCCGCGAAGGCAGCATCGTCACGTCGGCCTCGAGCGTCTGGCGGGTCAGCTTGCGCAGCGGCGTGAGGTCGTCCACCACATAGACGCCCCGCCCGTGGGTGGCGAGCAGCAGGTCGCCGTCGCGGGAGTGGATGGCGATGTCGCGCACCGCCACCTTCGGGAGCCTGCCGGTGAACCGGGCCCAGCGCTCGCCGCCGTCCACCGAGACGAAGAGGCCGTACTCGGTGCCGAGGAAGAGGAGGTCCGGGTTCACCAGGTCCTGCCGCACCACGTGGGCGTAGCCCGACAGGGTGTCGCTCGCCAGCGGCTTCCAGGTCTTGCCGAAGTCCGCCGTCCGGTAGACGTAGGTCTTCATGTCGCCGGTCGTGTGGCCGTCGAAGGTGGCGAAGGCGGTCCCCTCTTCGAAGCGGCCGGCCTCGACGGTCGAGACCCAGGTCCCCTTCGGCAGGCCGGCGACGTTCGGCGCCACGTTCGTCCAGGCCTTGCCGCCGTCGCGGGTCACCTGCAGGTTGCCGTCGTCGGTGCCCACCCAGATCACCTGGGCGTTCTTCGGCGACTCGGCGATCGAGTAGATCGTGGTGTGGTTCTCAGCGCTCGAGTTGTCGACCGAGAGGCCGCCCGACTGCTGCTGCTTCTGCTTCCGCGGATCGTTGGTCGTCAGGTCGGGGGAGATGCGCTCCCAGGAGTCGCCGCGGTCGCGCGAGCGGAAGAGGAACTGGGCGCCCATGTACATCGTCTTCGGATCGTTCGGGCTCAGATGGATCGGCGTGTTCCAGTTGAACCGGTACGGCGGATCGCCCGCCTTCGGCAGCGGCTTGATCGATTTCTCCTCGCCGGTCGAGACGTTCCGGCGCGTCGCTTCGCCCCCCTGGGACTCGGCGAAGACCACGTCGGGATCGGTCGGATCGCTGAACGCCCAGAAGCCGTCGCCGCCGCCGACGTTGACCCAGTCCTTGTTCTGGACGCCGCCGCCGAGCCCCACCGAAGGCCCGGACCAGGAGCCGTTGTCCTGCAGCCCGCCATAGACCCGGTACGGCCGGCCCATGTCGTAGCTCACATGGTAGAACTGCGAAACCGGCAGCGTTCCCATGTGGTGCCACCCGCGCCCCTGGCTGTAGGACATGTAGACGCCGCCGTCGGTGCCGAGCAGGAGCTCATTGGGGTTCTTCGGGTTGATCCACAGCGCGTGATGGTCGCTGTGCGGTCCGGCGCCGAAACTGTTGAGGCTGATCGCGGCGTTGAACGACTTGCCGCCGTCCGAGCTCATCGCCAGCGACAGGCCCGGCTTGTAGATCGTGTTGAAGTCGGTGGGGTCGACGACGATGCGGGCGAAGTAGAACGGCCGCACCTGCAGGTTGAAGGCGTCGTTGACCTGCCGCCAGCTCTCCCCCGTATCGTCCGAGCGGAAGAGGGCGGTGTCGGTGGACTCCACCAGGGCGTAGACCACGTTCGCCCGCGACGGCGCGACCGCCACCGCGATACGCCCCTTCTCCCCGGTGGGCAGCCCGTTCCTGAGCGGCTTCCAGGTCTCGCCGCCGTCGCTCGACTTGTACAGGCCGCTCCCCTTGCCGCCGGACGAGAAGGAGTGCGACGTGCGGCGGAACTGCCACATGCCGGCGTAGAGGATCGACGGGTCCTGGGGATCGACCGCCAGATCGGAGCAGCCGGTGTCGGCGTCGACGTAGAGCACCTTCTTCCAGGTCTTGCCGCCGTCCGCCGTCTTGTAGACGCCGCGGTCCGGGTGGCTGTCCCAGAGATGGCCGGTGGCGCAGGCCCAGACCGTGTTGCCGTCCGCCGGGCTCACCTGGACGCGGGCGATGCGCTCGGTGTTCTCGAGGCCGACCCGCTGCCAGGAATCGCCGCCGTCGGTGGTCTTGTAGAGGCCGTCGCCGACCGAGGTGCTGTTGCGGGTCCACGACTCGCCGGTGCCCACCCAGACCTTCTTCGGATCCTTGGGATCGATGGTGATGGCGCCGATCGACTGGGTGTGCTCGTCGAAGACGGGCTTGAAGACGAGGCCGCCGTCAGTCGACTTCCAGACGCCGCCGCCGGCCGCGCCGACATAGATGGTGAGCGGATCCGGGCCCACGGCGTCGATCGCCGCGATGCGGCCGCCCATATTGGCCGGCCCGAGAGAGCGGGCCTCGATGCCGCCGAAGGTATTGGAATCGATCTCGGCTTCGGCCGCCCGCGCCACGGCGGCACCGGTCAGCAGGCCGCAGGCCGCCAGACAGAGGATCGAATGGAATGTGCGTCGCATACAGGTCTCCCTGGACAATGCTCAACGGGAAATTGGAAGGATCTCGCGAAGGGGGCGTCACCAGGACGCCCCCCTCGGTACGCATTCTTGCTAGAGGACTACCGCTACCGCCGCGGGGGCTTGGGCGGAGCGGGTTCCTTCTTCTCCATCGGCTTTTCCGCCGCCGGTTTCGCGGCGGCGGCCGGCATGGCGAAGCGGGAGGCGTCGAGGGTCGGATTGACCTCGATCTTGGAGATCGTGATCACCGTCCCTGCGGGCGCGCCCTTGGGCTTCTGCTCCATCGAGAAGGGGTAGATCACGCCCTCCACCGGCTTGAAGTCGCCGAAGGTGACCTCGTTCTCGATCTCCTGCCCACGGATGTTGATCTTGCCGGCCTCCTTGATGTTCATGTACGACTCGGCGTCGATGTAGACGTTGACGACGTCGCCGTTCTTCTTGGTCACCTTCAGCTTGTGAGCCGGCGTGCCCTCGACGTCCTCTTTGCCGGCGTACTCGATCTGGTGCCCCTTCTCCTTGTAGTCGACCAGCACGCCGTCCAGGTCCGCCTGGTCCTCGGTCTGCTTGATCTCGTCGGCCGACATCGTCTCCGGATCCGTCTTGCCCATGAAGGGCATCACCGACCAGCCGGTCTTGCCGTCGTAGGCCTGGACGCCGGTCATCCCCTGCATCGTGAACTCCATGCGCAGCTTGTTCGGCCGCGCCACTTCCATGGAGATCGGGGCTTCCATCCCCTGTCCCATGACGATCTTGCCGGTCATGCGGATGGACTGGACGGACTTGATCTTGTCCTTGCCGCCGCGGGCCGCGATGTTCTTGGCGATGATCTCGTCGGCGGTCTGGGCCTGCACCGCGGCGCCCGCCAGGCCGGCGACGAGCAGCCACGCGAAAGTCTTGCGAATCATGAATCCTCCTCGGTTTCGAATCGAAATCGTCAGTTTGTGAACCAGATCAGAATAGCCGAGTCATGGGCGAACGTCACGCCCGCCCCCACCGCTGATACGTGCAGGGGGACGAAAAGTTACCGTCAATCCACCCGCAGCACGGCGAGGAACGCTTCCTGGGGGATGTCGACCCGCCCCACCCGCTTCATCCGCTTCTTGCCTTCCTTCTGCTTCTCGATCAGCTTGCGCTTGCGGGAAATGTCGCCGCCGTAGCACTTGGCGATGACGTTCTTGCTGATCGCCCGCACCGACTCGCGGGCGATGATCCGCGAGCCGATCGCCGCCTGCAGCACGACCTCGAAGAGCTGGCGCGGGATCAGCTCCTTCATTTTCTCGACCAGCAGCTTGCCGCGCGCGTACGCCTTGTCGCGATGGACGATCAGCGACAGCGCGTCCACCGGCTCGCCGTTGACCAGGATGTCGAGCTTGACCAGCTCGCTGCGCCGGTAGCCGCCGAGCTGGTAGTCGAACGAGGCGTACCCCCGCGAGATCGACTTCAGGCGGTCGTAGAAGTCGTGGATCACCTCGGCCAGCGGGAAGTCGTACTCGATCAGCACGCGGTCGGTGGTCAGGTACTGCAGCCCCCGCTGCACCCCCCGGCGCTCCTCGGCGAGTTGAAGAAGGTTGCCCACGTATTCCGAGCGGGTGACCAGGGTCGCCGAGATGTACGGCTCCTCCAGATACGCGAGCCGGCCGGGGTCGGGGAGCTTCGACGGGCTCTCGATCTCCTGCGACTTGCCGTCGGTGGTGTGGGCGATGTAGCGCACCCCGGGTGCGGTGGTGATCAGCTCGAGGTCGAACTCGCGCTCCAGCCGCGCCTGGATGATCTCCATGTGGAGCAGCCCGAGGAAGCCGCAGCGGAAGCCGAAGCCGAGCGCTCCCGAGCTCTCCGGCTCGAAGGTGAAGGAAGCGTCGTTCAATCGCAGCTTCTCGACCGCGTCGCGCAGCCCCTCGTAGTCGTCCGCGGTCACCGGGTAGAGGCCGGCGAAGACCACCGGCTTGACCTCCTTGAACCCCGGGTAGGCCGCCGCCGTGGGGCGGGAGGCGTGGGTGATGGTGTCGCCGATCTGCGCCTGGATCAGGTCCTTGATGCCGGCGTAGAAGAAACCCGCCTCGCCGACCGAGAGCTCGTCGACCGGGCTCGGCTTCGGCGAGAAGACCCCCAGCTCGTCGATCTCGTAGGCCCGCCCGGAGGCCATGAAGAGGATCTTGTCCCCCTTGCGCAGGGTCCCGTCCACCACCCGCACCATGCAGGCGACGCCGCGGTAGGGGTCGTACCAGGAATCGAACAGCAGCGCCTTGAGCGGCGCCGCGGGGTCCCCCTGCGGCGGCGGAATGTCGCGGATGATCCGCTCCAGCACCTCCTCGATGCCGATCCCCGACTTGGCCGAGGTCAGCACGGCGTCGTGGGCGTCGATGCCGACGACGCTCTCGATCTGCTCCTTGACCCGGTCGGGATCGGCGGCGGGAAGGTCGATCTTGTTGATCACCGGCACCAGGTGGAGGTTGGCGTTCACCGCCAGGTAGGCGTTGGCGAGCGTCTGCGCCTCGACCCCCTGGGCGGCGTCGACCACCAGCAGGGCGCCCTCGCAGGCGGCGAGGCTGCGCGACACCTCGTAGGCGAAGTCGACGTGCCCGGGGGTGTCGATCAGGTTGAACTGGTAGGTGCCGCCGCCGTCCTTCGCTTCATAGAAGAGGCGCACGGCGCGCGCCTTGATGGTGATCCCCCGTTCCCGCTCGAGATCCATGTCGTCGAGGAGCTGGTCCTTCATCTCCCGCTCCGAGACGGCGTGCGTCATCTGGAGGATGCGGTCGGCCAGGGTCGATTTCCCGTGGTCGATGTGGGCGATGATGGAGAAGTTGCGGATGCGGTCGGGCGGAGTCATGGCACAGGGATAACCGGCGAGAGCCGGGGGAAAATCCGGGATTGGAAGGCGGAGGCTACTGGAAACGGGGGTGAAGGGGAAGGGCCCTCATCACCCCGGCCCTCTTCTCCCGTCCCTACGACTCGTCGTAGCTGATCTCCATCCGCCGGATCTTCCACGCCGACACGCCGACCAGCACCACGGCCAGCGCGAGAATCCCGATCACCGAGACCCAGGGCGCCGGGGCGTCGGCCATGGTGGCGAACGGCCCCTCGGAGACCGGCACCGGGCGGAGCGACTGCAGGTAATGGATCACGCTGATCTGCTTCAGGAATGGCGGCAGCAGGAAGTGGATCCCCTCCCAGCCGAACACCGCCAGCGCCGGCAGCGCCGGGCTCTTGAAGAAGAACCCGAAGAAGAGGAAGACCGCGCCGTAGCCCACGCAGGCGAGGAAGGTCGTCAGCAGGTAGGCCCCGAGATGCGCGAGCCCCGGCCCGTGGAAGAGGAAGTGCGACACCGCCGTCGAATCGTTCGGCAGGTACGTCAGGACGAAGGAGAAGACCGTCGTCAGGCCGAAGAGGCCGAAGGAGACGATCAGCGCGGTCAGGTACTTGGCGACCACCAGCAACTCCCGCCGGATCGGCGACAGGAAGTAGTAGTGGAGGCTGCGGTCGAGCGTCTCGCGGCGGATCAGGTTGCCGAAGATCGCGATGCAGGCGAGGAAGATCACGATCCGCAGGATGAACGTCTGGTAGATCCCGGCGAAGAACCGGGTCGCGCCCTCGACACCCGACGAGTCCTGGATGACGTGCGGGACTACCATCCGCAGCGCCAGGATGAACAGCGGCGCGAGCGCCAGCAGGAGCAGGCCGAAGGAGCGCCGGAACCCCTTGCGGAGCTCGAGCCGGACGATCGCCCGGAGCTGGGTCCACCACTGCCCCCAAGGCATGCCGGCACGGGCGGCGGGGGCCGCCGAGGTGATGAGCTCGCTCACGATTTGTCTCCATTCGCGCCGATCAGATACTGGTAGACCGCGTTGACGTCGGAATCGGCCGGCGCCACCGCTTCGATCGCGAAGCCGTTGGCGAGCACGATCTCGTTGAGGGCCAGGTGGAACTTGTCGGCGTCGCGGGTGCGCACGAGCAGGCTGCGGCCATCCTCCAGCAGGCGGGCCTCGACCACGTGGTCCGCCTCGAAGACCCGCGAGGCGAGCAGCGACGGCCGGTCGCAGCGCACCAGCACCTGCACCGGATGATCCTCCTCCATCTCGTCGCGCACGTCGCCGATCTCCCCCTCGGCCACGATGTAGCCGCCGTTGATCAGCACCACCTGGTCCGAGATCAGGTCGACCTCATGCAGGATGTGGCTGGAGACGATCACGTGCAGGCCGCCGTCGGCCAGCTCGCGGAAGAGGTCGATCACCTCCGCCCGGGCCATCGGGTCGAGGCCGTTGAGCGGCTCGTCGAGCACCATCACCGACGGCTCGTGGGCGAGCGCCTGGGCGAGCCGTACCCGCTGGCGCATCCCCTTGCTGTAGCCGGCGACCTTGCGCTTCGCGGCCTCGACCAGCCCCACCCGCTCGATCGCCTTCCAGGCCAGCGCCTCGGCCTGCTGGGCCGGGAAGCCGTGCACCCGCAGGTAGGCCTCGACGAACTGATAGCCGGTCAGGCCCGGCGGGAAAGCGTCGTACTGGGCGGCGTAGCCGACATGGCGGAACAGCTCCTCGGGATTCTCCGGCGTCAGCCCGAGCACCGAGACCCGCCCGCGCGACGGCCGGATCAGCCCGACCATCATGTTCATCAGGGTCGTCTTGCCCGAGCCGTTCGGACCCACCAGGCCGGTGATGCCCGGCGGGATCGACAGGTTGACCCGGTTGACCCCGAGCACGTCGCCGTAGAACTTGGAGACGTTCTCGAACACCACCCGGCGATCGGCGGTGCCCCGCTTCTGCGGCAGCTCGGGCGTCATCGGACCACCTCATAGGCGCGGACGCGCCGGGAGAGCAGCCAGAGTGAGAGCGCGCAGCCGAGGACGATCGTCAGCCAGGCGGCCCAGACCGGCTGCGCCAGGCGCTCGTCGGGCTCCTGGCCGAACAGGGAGAACCAGAGCTGGTTCATCGCGGTCGACAGCGACACCAGGTGCCCCCACCAGGTGTCGAGCGCCGCGTTGAGCGCCTCCGCGAAACCGGCGAGTACGAAGAAGACGATCAGCAGCGACACCCGCGCCACCGGCTTCCATTTCACCCACGCCGAGATGGCGAGCGCGACCAGCGAGACCACCAGGATCCAGGCCCAGCTCCCGGCGAAGATTGCGGCCCCGATCCGCAGGTTGTTCCCCAGCCACCCCGCCCCCTCCAGGTACCCCTGGAAGAGGAAGAGCAGCAGGCCCGGGATCCAGGTGACGAGCGACATCAGCACCACCAGCACCGCCATTTTTCCGAGCACATATTCGGTGCGCGAGAACGGCCGCGAGAGGTAGAGCGGCAGCCCGTTGTTGCGCAGGTCGGGCGCCACCAGGGCGGGCCCCACGAAGAGCGCCATCAGGAAGCAGAGCCAGCTCTGGAACTCGATCCCCTTGCGGAAGAAGGTGGCGTTGATCGGCAGCGCCGCCTGCAACTGGTCGAGTGGCAGATCGATGAACTTCAGCGCCGCCAGGTTGTGGTGCAGGTAGATCATCAACAGCCCGGCGAACGGCAGCAGGAAGCAGAGGGCATAGAAGGCCACGAACATCCGGCTGTCGAAGACGTCCCTCGCGGCGTAGCGCGGCAGGATCAGAAAGCGCGACCAGGGAGGGGTCAATTCCCCCTGGTACCGCCCGTAGTTGCGCTCATACACGGCCATGGTCGGCGACCTCCGTCTCCATCGCCTTGAGGAAGATGTCCTGCAAGGAGTCCTTCTTGTAGTCGAGGTGGCGGATCTGCACCTGGCGCTCCGCCGCCAGCCGGTAGAGGTCGCGCACCTCGATCCCCTCCGGCAGCACCAGCTTGATCTTGGTCTTGCCCGCCGTCGCCATCTCGACCCCCAGGGCCTCGACGGCGGCGGTGAACGACGCTTCGTCGCCGCCGCGGGTCTCGAGCTCGAGGAACCGCCGGTTGCCCCGCCGCTCCTCCTCGAGGTTGCAGTAGGTGGCGATCGTCCCGCCCTTGAGCACCAGCACCTCGTCGCAGCACTCCTCGACGTCGCGCAGGAGATGCGAGGAGAGGATGATGTTGACCTCGCCGGTGTCGCGGATATCGTGGATCAGCCGCAGCATCCGCTCGCGGGCGTCGGGATCGAGGCCGTTGGTCGGCTCGTCGAGGAAGATCAGCCGCGGCCCGTGGACCAGCGCCTGGGCCAGCTTGGCGAGCTGCTTCATGCCCAGCGAGTAGGTCTCGACCTTGCGGTAGCGGGCCTCGCCGAGGCCGACGTAGAAGAGCGCCTCGTGGGCGCGCTCCAGCGCCCGCTCCGAGGGGAGCCCCGAGATCTCCCCCATCAGCCGGATGAACCGCACCGCGGTCATGCCGGAGATGAAGGCGTCGTTCTCCGGCATGTAGCCCATCTGGCCGCGGATGGCCCGCGCCTCCGTCTGGATGTCCTTGCCGAAGACGCGGGCGGTCCCCGCCGCGGGGGGGTGGAAGCCGAGAATCGTGTGCAGGAGCGTGGTCTTGCCCGCTCCGTTCGGCCCGAGGAGGCCGATGCACCGGCCGGAGAGGGAGGCGTTCAACCCCTTGAGGATCGGACGCCCCCCGAACCGGACCTCCAGGCCCTGGAGCTCGATGACAGTTGGATTCGACATGATCGTATCTCCAGGGCCCGTAAGCCGTCTTAGTGGACGGCGTCCTCTTCCGCCTGGTGCATCCCGCCGAGCATGCCGCCGAAGCTGGCCAGCGTGCCGAGGTTCAGACCCAGGGGGTTCTGATTGCTGCCGGCGAAGACGATACGATCCGCCTCCGCGTAGGCGTAGTAGAGCGTCGGTCCCTGCCCGGCGAGCATCTTGGCGATCTGCCCCGGGCCGCCCTTGCCGTGCCCGTTGGCCGCACCGTTCGGCAGCACCGCGGAGGCCGACTTCGCGATCGGCGCGATGTTGGTGTAGACCAGGGCCGAGACGTTCACCTGGCCGTCCGGACCGAGCAGGTCGCGGAACTTGGCCGTGGTGGCGATCGTCACCCCGGAATCCCGGAGTTGGATGGCCTGCTCGAGCAGCGCCCGGCTGGGGCCGGCGATCAGGTAGCCGTCCTCATACAGGTAGCTGATCGAGAGCTTGGCGTCGGCCGAGCCGATCGCGTAGTAGGTGCGGCCGCCGGCCTGCTGGCTGGTCAGCGTCACCCCCGGCTTGCCGTGGGCCCGCAGCTCGGCGTCGAGCTGCGTCACCGCCTTCTGGAAGGTCTGCTGGAGGCGCGCGGTGTCATACACCTCGGCCACCATCTTCCAGGAGGGGGTCGGCAGCAGCGGACCGTCCACCCCCATCGCGATCTCGCCGCCGAGCGGCGCGACGAGGTCGTTGCGGAGGTCGAAGCCGTGCTTGGCCTGGGCCTGGGCCAGCTCCTGGGCGAGCTCGGGCTTGATCGACAGCATTTCGTCCAGAATGCTCACCGGACTCTTTACGACGAAAGCCGACACGAAGTTTGCTTCGGGCGAGAAGAAGCTCAAGCTCCCCATCGGCGCCGGAGCGGCCAGCCAGGCGGCCAGTCCGCGCCGCGTCTGGGCGAAGGTGAGGGCGGCGCGGGTCTCGGCCCGGCCGTCGATCTCCCGGCGGTCGATGATGAACTGGTCGAGGTCGAGCACGCCGAGCTTCTCGGCCGTCTGCTGCTCTTCCGGGGTCCTCCCGGCCTGCCCCTTGGCCACCAGGGTATGGAGGTCGGCCGCGAACAGCCAGCCGGCGCCATCCTGGTAGTCCTGGGCGATCCGGCCGTAGAAGGGGGTGGCCTTGAACGGATTGGCACCCCCCGCGATCAGGGCGGCCACCTTGCGCAGCTCGGCGCCGCTCGGCGAGGCCACCAGCAGGCCGTCGTGGATCCAGAGCAGCATCGCGTCCCCCTCGGGAGCCGTCGCCGGATCGTCGACGATCAGGATCGACTTCTTGCCATGGGTGAGCGCGGCGATCTCCTGGGCCACCGTGGCCCGGAAGGACGCCTCGTTGGTCACCTCGGCGAGCAGCACCGGCGAGCATTTGTCGCCGTCATTGCCGCCATTGTCGCCGCCGCCGGCGTTCATCGCCACCGCCACCTCGTCGCCCAGGTTCTGGCCCAGGGCGCCGAGCTTGGCGATCATCTCGCGGAACTTCTGCTCGTTCTGGCCCGACCGCAGCGTCTCGGTCCACCACTGGGCGAGCGACGGGCTCTCGCTGATCCGCTCGTCGAGGATCTGCTGGGTCTGCGCGAGGCTCTTCGAAAGGTTCGGCAGCGCGATCCAGACCGTCGTCCCCGCCGGGGCGAGGTCGAGCAGACGGGTCGAGTAGCGCAGGCCGGGACGCTCGACGCGGGCGTCGATGTCACGCCCCAGGGCGGTCAGCTCGGCGAGGAGCTGGTCATACTCCTTGGCGTTGCGGCTCCAGGCGACCTCGTTCTTGACCGGCACCCGCTCGACGCTGGCGTGGGTCGTCATCTGGTCGCCGGGGTGAAGGACGGAGTCCTTCTTGCCCTGCTGCACGTGGACCTCGCCCTCGACCACCGACACGCGCGAACCCTTGGTGCCGCTGTTGACGGCGAAGATCGTGCCGACCACCGACACCTCGGCGTCGCGGGTGGCGACGTAGAGATGGCGGTTGCGCTGCTTGGCGGCCTTGACGATGATCCGGCCGCGCTCGAGCTGAATGGTGTTCCCCTTGCGGCTGGCGTCGAGCGAGAAGCCGGCCCGATCGCTCATCTCGATCAGCGAGCCGTCGGCCATCCGCACCATGGCGGTCGAGCCCTTGGCGGTGCGGACCTCTTCCCCCTCGTCGATCGTCTCGCCGGCGCGGATCGCCCGGCTGGAATCGCCGGCCACGCGGTAGAGGGTGCCCTCGACCGATTCGATGCGGGCCATCTTCGCGCCGCCGGCCAGCATCTCCTGGACCATCGTCACCAAGCCGAAGCCGATGGCGATCGCCAGCACCGCGGCGAGAGCCATCCAGACCATCCGGCTCCGCGGCTGGGCCACCGGCTTGACCGTGTGGCGCTCGGCAGCCTTCCCACCCTGGGCCTCGCGGAGCGCCCGGCGGCAGGGGACGCAGCTACGGGTATGGTCCTCGACGAGCAGGGCGCGCGCCGTGGACAGCTCACCCCGCACATAGGCGGGGATCAGGGACTGGAAATCCTCGCAGCCATGGAGGCTGCCGGTCGCCGGAGCGGCGGCGGCCTGAACGGCGGCCGGAGCGGCCGCCTGCGCCGTCCGCGCCGTCTGCATCATGGAGGCGCCTTCCTGCGACAGCCGGGCCCAGACGCGGGCGGCGGCCTCTTCGACCTGCCGCGGATCGATCGGATCGTCGGCCACCTGGTGGACGGCCTCGTCCAGGCGGTCGGAGTGGTTCTTGAACAGGCTCATGACATTTCTCCTTCAAGCGACCCGAGCTCTTTCTGAAGCCGGTGCCGCGCGCGGTGCAATAAGACGGCGATGGAGGTCTGGGAGGCGCCGAGCATCCTGGCGATCTCCAGGTTGCCCAACCCTTCGAGATAGCGGAGCGAGAAAATCTCGGCCTGGCGGGGGGAGAGGCGGGACATCGCCTCCCGCAGCCGGACTTTCAGCTCCCGGCTCCCCTGCGTGCGTTCCGGCCCTGGATCGCTGGTGTCCACCAGATCCTCGCCGACCTCGTCGAGGTCGACCCTCCGGGACCGCTTGCGACGCCGCATCAGGTCGAGCGCGGCGTTGACGGCCGCGCGATGTAGATAGCTCCCCGCGCTCTCGGAAAGGTCCGGCTGCTCCTCTCGCCGCAGTAGACGGGTGAAAACGGTCTGCAAAACATCCTCCGCGTCCATGGCGTTGCCGGTGATCCGGTACGCCGCGCGGTAGACCGCCCCATGGTGTTCCCGGAACAGTGCTTCCAGGGCGCCCGGGGGGCTCGCCAGCGGTGTGGGTTGGTCATAAGCTGCTGCTTGCACGCCTCCTGCCCTCCTTTCTCCTTCGCCCATGGAACGCACCTCCCTGGTATTTGTTACAGGGTATCTCGGAAGAGGGGGTGGATGGGGGGCTGGTCGTCTTGTATATACGCGGATATACTTCGCTGGGAGGTAACGCGATGTCCACGGCAAAAGTCTTCCAGAGCGGAAACAGTCAGGCCGTCCGGCTACCCAAGGAGTTCCGATTCCCCATGGGGATCGAAGAGGTCGCTATCCGTCGCCAAGGGGACCGGATCATCCTGGAGCCTCTCGAGCGCGAGGAGTGGCCGGAGGATTTCTGGAAGGCCTTCGGTGAGCTGAGTCCAGACTTCGAGCGTCCGCGGCAGGAGCGCCAGAGGCGTGAGAGCCTGGACTCGTGACCTATCTCCTGGACACGAACATCTGTATCTACGCTCTGAAGAACCGCCCGCCCGAAGTCCTCGAACGCCTCCAGGGGGTCGGGAGAGGGGCGGTCGCCCTGAGCGTGATCACGGTTCTGGAACTGCGGCAGGGGGCGGAGAAGAGCCAGCAGGTAGAGGCGAATCATTCCCGGCTGGATCTCTTCCTCGCTCCGATAAAGATCCTCCCCTTTGACGAGGAAGCCGCCCTCGCCGGAGCCCGCATCCGGGCCCATTTGGAGCGCCGGGGCACCCCAATCGGGGACCTCGACAGCCTGATCGCGGCGCAGGCCCTGGCGCGGGACCTGATCCTCGTCACCAACAATCTCCGGGAGTTCGAGCGGGTGCCCGGCCTGCAGACGGAGAATTGGGCCCGATAGCAGGGGGATCAGCCAGGATCGCCGGACGGGCTCGCCAGCTTCGCCACCAGCTTCTTCGGCGCGATCGCCCGGTAGCTCTCGTCGAGCCATTCCTGGAGCAGCTCGAAGGGGATCTCGTCGCCCGGCGCGAACTTGCAGGTGACCCAGCCGCTCTTGCCGAGGCCGTACCCGGTGGGCGATGCGAAAGGAAGCATCAGCGCCTGATAGCGTGAGTGCGGCAATTTGAGGGAGAGACTGAACGTCTCGGCCTCCAGGGCCAGGAAGAGAAAGGCCTTGCCCCTCACCTTCATGGCGCGATGGCCCCAGGGAAAGTCTTCGCTCGTCTCCGGATAGCGCATCGCTGCGTCGCGAAGCGTGAGCTCGATCGCCTTGTGATCCACGGTGTTGGACGATCGAGCTCCCATCGCTTACTTGCGCCACTCGTCGATGAGGCTGGCGACCAGTCCAGTCCAGCCGGTCTGGTGATT
>JBDSHF010000393.1:0-35703 GCA_039918595.1 Thermoanaerobaculia bacterium | reverse complement strand
GAGAGCACCCATCCCCGCACCCTGCGGGAGCGCCTGAACACCGAGTGGCACGAGCGCGCCCTGCAGGGCTTCATGCTTGTCGTGCTGGGCCACTGGGCCGAGCATCTGGCGCAGGCGTTCCAGATCTACGGGCTCGGCTGGCCGGCCCCGCAGGCCCGCGGCGTGCTCGGCCTCTGGTACCCCTGGCTGATCAAGACCGAGGTGCTCCACTACTCCTACGCCCTGGTGATGCTGGTCGGCATCTGGCTGCTGCGCCCCGGGTTCACCGGCACCTCGCGGACGTGGTGGAACGTCGCCCTGATCATCCAGTTCTGGCACCACATCGAGCACGCGCTGCTGCAGGGGCAGGTCCTGGTCGGCCAGAACCTGCTGAACCGGCCGGTGCCGACCAGCATCGCCCAGATTTGGATCCCCCGCGTCGAGCTGCACCTGATCTACAACACGCTGGTGTTCATCCCGATGGTGATCGCGATGTATTACCACATGTTTCCTCCCGCGGCCGAGGAGCCCCAGATGCGCTGCACCTGCGCCGTCCATCCGCGCGTGGTGGCCGCCTGACCGACTGGCTCCGGGTGCCGGTGCTCGGGCGCTTCCTGCGCTGGCGCCACTCGCGGACAGCGATGCAGATCCCGGTGTTCGCGGTGGCCGTGGCGATGATCGTCCACGGCCTCTTCGGCCCTCAGCTCGCACCACGGAACCTGGCGAGCCTGCTGACCTGGGTGCATTACCGGGGGTTGCTGGTGATCGTGCTGCTCGGCGCCGGCAACCTCTTCTGCATGGCATGTCCCTTCATGCTCCCCCGCGAGCTCGCCCGGCGCTTCTTCAAGCCGGCGCTGCACTGGCCCCGCCGGCTGCGCTCGAAGTGGATCGCGATCGCCCTCTTCGTCCTCATCCTTTTCGCCTACGAGCTGTTCGACCTCTGGAGCTCCCCCTGGTGGACGGCCTGGCTGATCCTCGGCTACTTCGTCGCCGCCCTCGCCGTCGACGGCGTCTTCAAGAAGGCGTCGTTCTGCAAGTGGGTCTGCCCGATCGGCCAGTTCAACTTCGTCGCCTCGACGCTGTCGCCGCTCGAGGTGAAGGTGCGCGACACGGACGTCTGCGCCAGTTGCACGACGCTCGACTGCATCACCGGCACCCGGGACCCAGAGGATCACGACGTCGTCCGGCAGCGCGGGTGCGAGCTGGCGCTCTTCCAGCCGCGCAAGGTGGGCAACATGGACTGCACCTTCTGCCTCGACTGCGTCTACGCCTGCCCGCACGAGAACGTCGCGCTGACCACGCGGCTGCCGGCGAGCGAGCTGTGGACCGATCCGCGGCGGTCCGGGGTCGGCTTCTTCTCGCAGCGCAAGGACCTGGCGGCGCTGGTGCTCGTCTTCACCTTCGGCGCGCTGCTGAACGCCTTCGGCATGGTAAGCCCGGTCTATGCCCTGGAATCCTGGCTGGGCGCCCGGATGGGGACGGCGCGCGAGGCGCCGGCGCTGGGCACGATCTTCCTGCTGCTGCTCGTCGTCGAGCCCCTGCTGCTGCTGGGCCTGGCGGCCTGGCTGACGCGCCGGGCGGCCGGTACGCGGGAGCCGCTCCTGCCGCTGGCGACCCGATTCGCCTATGCCCTCGTCCCGCTCGGCTCCGGAATCTGGCTGGCGCACTACAGCTTCCACCTGTTCACCGGCCTGTTCACTTTCATTCCGGTGACCCAGAGCGCGCTCGCCGACGCCGGCCTGCCGCTGCTCGGCCCGCCGCTCTGGAGCCTGCGCGGCATCCCTCCCGGCTTCATCCATCCGCTGGAGCTGGGCTTCCTCGCGCTGGGCCTGCTCGGCTCGCTGCTCGTGGCTTGGCGGATCGCGGAGCGCGAGGTTCCGGGCCGCGCCGCCCGCGCCTTCATTCCCTGGGCCGGGCTCTGCCTCCTGCTCTGGGCTTCCGCGATCTGGCTTCTCGCGCAGCCGATGGATATGCGCGGCATGGCGAGCTGATGATGGCGAGTTGATGATGGCGAGTTGATGATGACCCAACTGATCCGGCGGACTCTCCTGCTCGCCTTCTTTCTCGGCGCCATGCCGATCTACGGTCACTCGGGGCCCCCTTTCCCGATCCTCGTCGACCAGCGGGTCGGTCCCTACGTCGCCTCGGTCTGGACCGATCCGGATATCGGGACGGGCACCTTCTTCGTGATCCTGGAGGCGCCGAAAGAGGGAAGCCTGCCGGCGAAGGCGGCGGTGCGGATCGGCGTGCAGCCGGTGACGAAGCGGCTGCCGGAGGTCCTCTATGAGGCCGCGCCGCAGCCCGTCAAGGAGGGAGCGCGCTACTTCACCCAGGTGAAGTTCGACCAAGGCGGGATGTGGCACACCCGCATCCTGATCGACGGCGCCGAGCTGAAAGCCGACGTCGAGCCCACGCCGGACGGCATCATCGGCCCGTTCGCGTCGCTGGTCTACGCCCTGCCCTTCCTCGGCATCGGTTTTCTCTGGATCAAGGCCGCCCTGCGGCGGCGTGCGCCGGCGACGGTGCCGCGGTGACGACCAGCTTCGTCGTCATCCCCTTCACTTCATGGCTGCCGACCGGGCAGTAGATCTTGTATTCGCCTGGTTGGAGTGTGACCTTGAGCTCGCCGGTCGCCTTGGGTTGCACAGGCTTTGAGAGGATCTCGTCGATCCCCGGCCCCTCGATCTTGAAGCTGTGGACCTTCTTGCCCTCATTATGAACGAGGAAGGCCGTCGGCCCGGCGGCCAGGGTGTGGGGCATCTCGATGGCGTACTCGCTCAGGCGGACCTCCACCGTGGCGGCCGTCTTTTCGCTCTCCGGCTCCGCGGACCGGGCCGCGGTGACCGTCAGACCGAAGAAGAAGATCGCGGCGAGCACGTAGAACCCGCGCCGGGCAAAGGCGCCGGCTTGCCTCATGGACTCTCTTCTCATGCCAAGCCTCCTGCCGGCAGAATAGCATCGCCATCGCTGCCCAAAAGGGAGCGAAATGAAAACGCTCCGGCGCGCACTGCAGGGAAACGACTGCCTGCCGTCCGGAAGGAGCGAATGCGATGAAGTGGCTTTGGACTCTGCTGGTGCTTGCTTATGCCGTTCCCGCGGGAGCCGCAGCCGCGGCTCCCACCTCCCCCGAAATGACGCGAGAGGAATTCGAATCGAAACTGACATACCAGAAGGGCAAGATCGAGCTTGGGTCCGGCCTGGCCACCCTCAATCTCGGTCCAGACTTTCGCTACCTGGATCCCGATCAGACCCAACGCGTGCTGGTCGATCTCTGGGGCAACCCTCCAGGGGCAGAGACGCTGGGCATGATTCTCCCGGCGGACGTCAGTCCGGCTCAGGATGGGGGTTGGGGAGTCATCGTCACCTACGACGAGGACGGATACGTAGATGATGGTGGGGCTGAAAAGATCGACTACGCGAAGCTCCTGACCGAAATGAAGGAAGACGTTCACAAAGCCAACGAGGAGCGGACCAAGCATGGCTACGAAACCGTGGAGATCGTCGGCTGGGCCGAGCCGCCCCGGTACGACCGCGCCAGCCACAAGTTGTATTGGGCCAAAGACCTGAAGTTCGAGAGCGGCACCGATCACACGCTCAACTACAACATCCGCGTTCTGGGCCGCCGGGGCGTTCTGGTGCTGAACGCGGTTTCCGGCGTGGACCAGTTGGCCGGCGTCAGGACATCCATGCAGGCCCTCTTGCCGGAGATCGAGTTCAAGGAGGGGCACCGGTACACCGACTTCATCCCCGGGAAGGACAAGGTCGCGGAATATGGCATCGGCGCTCTCGTCGCCGGTACGCTGGCGGCGAAGGCCGGCTTGTTCAAAGTCCTCCTGGCGGGCCTGCTGGCCTTCAAGAAAGCGGTCCTGATCGGTATCGCGGCCATCGGCGCCTTTCTGCGGAAGTTTTTCAAGAAGGAGGACACCGCTCCGCAAGCGCCTGGTAGCTGACCGGCCTCATCCGCGGGCAATCCCGTCGGGCAAAGCGGTGGCACTTCTGGGGAGCTCCCCTTTTAGAAGTTCTCCGCTCTGTCCGTCCACTCTGGACAGAGACTCTCGCCGATCTTCGGCGCAGATACACGGCCCGGAGGGATGCATATGAATGCTATTCGGAAAGCCGCGAGATCGTTCCCCACCGCACTGCGTTCTCTTCTTGCTCTGGCGCTCGTCGTCCCAGCTGGAGCGATGGCCGCCGCTCAGAAGGACATAGGCGCTCCATCACGCACCAATATTCTGATGATCTGCAAGGAGGGGGAGGCGATCGATCCAGTCACTCTCAAGCTGCTCGACAAGTCGGGTAGCTATGAGGAGTACGACCACTACATCGACGCGATCTTCCACGATCTCACAAACTTCTGTGCGGGCAAGCAACCCTGCAAAGTCCTGTTCTTCTTCCACGGTGGACTCAATGGCAGTGAGGATTCCTTGACGCGGGCCGTCGATCTGACGGAGACCATCAAGGCCCAAGGCATTTATCCAATCTTCGTGAACTGGAACTCGTCCCTGGTCTCAACCTGGTGGGATCACGTGGCCCATGTCCATAAAGGGCTCTGGCAGGGGGACCGGTATGTCGCGGCCGTACCCTATTTCATGCTCGTGGACGAGGCCAAGTCCATCGCGGAAGCGCCTACGGCATGGGCAGCGGAAGTTCGCCATACCTTCCCTCACGAGCAGGGGGCTGGAGCCACCGCCCTTCAGACCTATCAGACTCTGGTCAACGAGCACACCCCCAACTCCACAAACACCCTGGTGCTCAACAACCTGATGGACGGCTCGCTGCTGGCCGACGATCGCACGCGGTGGGAGATCAGGCGGGCGAAGGCCAAGCTTCTCTACTCCTGGTGGTCCAAGCTTCTCTCTCCTCCATTGATCATCCAGGCCGCCGGCACGGGCGCCTGGGACATGATGCAGCGCAGGACAGCGATGCTGTTCCGCACGGAAGCCGAGTTCCAGGGCATTTCGCCGGAGGCCGTGGCCGCGAGCCGGACGGATACATCCGCCCCGGCCGAGCAGAAGGAAGCGGTCGCTCTCGCCCGGCAGTACGACACTGGCGCCGCTCTCGCTCACTTCATCTCGCGCTTCCAGGAGGAATTCCTGCCGCGATTCTGCGGGGCGGGACAACCCACCCCTGAGGCCGCGCCAGCGGCCGAGGAGGTGAAGCAAGCTACACCCAAGGAGCATGAGGAAGGGGCGGTCGCGTGCGAGCAGCGCCTGCAGGTCACACTGGTCGGCCACAGCATGGGCACCATCATCGTCGACCGCCTTTTGCGCTACGCGCCGAACTTCAAGGTAAAGAACATCGTTTTCATGGCAGCCGCGAGCACGGTAGAGGACTACCGGGATACGGTGGACGCCTACCTCGACCGGCACAAACACGATATGAACGGTGGCACAAACATGTATCACCTCGTGCTGCATCCTCTGGCCGAGATTACGGAGCAGGGCTTCCTCGACCTGTCGCCCCGCGGCTCCCTGCTGGTCTGGATCGATAACTACTTCACCGACCCTCCCACTCCCCTGGGCCGGAGGGTCGGACGCTTCCCGAACGTCGTGCCGGAGTTGCGCTTCGCAGGCCGCGACACCCGCTCTCACGTTTACCTCAAGGTCTTCCGGGCCGGGCAGGGCCTCCGCTGCTGGAGCCCACAGAGGCACGGCGACTTCGGGTACTTCCCGTTCTGGGACGAGCGGTTCTGGAGCCCCGCTGAGCCGACCGACAAGACCTCGTCGATCCGCCGGCGGGACGGAGCCGGATGCCCGGCTGAGGAGCACGCAGAGAAGGGCAAGACGTCCGTCTCGGCGGGAGGCTCCTGACGCCGATGGATCGACGTTTCCTTCTGCCTTGGACCTATAGAGACCTGTAACGCAAACCGGGATTGCCCCTCGACAGCGACGGCTTGATCTGAGAGCTGTATTACTATTTAAGTCTGGGCGAATAGTCGCTCTCGGACAGCAGCAGGAGGAATCCATGATCAAGAAGCTCTTCGTAATCGGCGCCCTCGTCTTCGGCGTGGGAGTCGCCGCCTCGGCGCCGGCTCCGGCGATCGACTTCATCTGCAGTTGCAATCTCTGCACGAACTCCACGAGCAGCCTGGGATGCCGGGATCTGAAACACGGCGGGTTCACCTCCTGCGGCCAATACCACGTCAAGTACTGCCCGTAGCGGCCCCAGAACGGGAAAGGCGGGGACCAGGTCCCCGCCTTTGCTTCTCGATGAACCTCGACTAATGCGGTGCGCCGCCCACCGGCGCCGGGGGCACGACGACCTTTCTGGGCGGGTTCTTCTGGAGCTGGTCCAGAAGGTACTTGACGCCCCGCTCGAGGCTCGGGTCCTCGCCCCGGGCCAGGGCGTCCGGCGCGTCGATCACTTCGATGTCCGGCGCGACGCCCTCGTTCTCGACCGCCCACTTCCCCTCGGTGGTGAGGATGCGGAAGGTGGGCACGGTGAGGGTGCCGCCGTCCACCAGGGGCGGGTTGCCCGAGAGGCCGGCGAGGCCTCCCCAGGTGCGGGTGCCGATCAGCGGCCCGAGCTTCATCTCCCGGAAGTAATAGGGGAAGGCGTCGCCGCCCGAGCCCGCCTGGCCGTTGATCAAGGTCACTTTCGGTCCGTTGTTGGCGAACTGCGGCGTTGGATTGGCGATGCCCGGGCGGCCGACGAAGTAGTTCAGCAGCGGCCGGGAGATCAGCGCGATCATCCGGTCGGGGATGAAGCCCCCCTGGTTATAGCGGTCGTCGAAGACCTGGGCGTCCTTGCTGGCGAGCGGATAGAAGTACTTGAACAGCTCGCGGTTGCCGGCAACGGCGGTGTCCGGCAAGTGGATGTAGCCGATGCGGCCGCCCGAGAGCTTGTCGACCTTGGCGCGGTTGGCCTGCACCCAGTCGAGATAACGGAGGTTCTGCTCGTTGTCGACGGGCCGGACCCTCTCCTCGCGGGCCCCCTGGACGGAGGGCTTGCCGTTCACCAGCAGGGTGAGCACCCGGTCGGCCTTCCCCTCCAGCAGGCGGTAGAAGTTGTCCACACTCTTGGTGGTCTGGCCGTCCACCGCCAGGATGTAGTCCCCCCTCTCGACGTGGACGCCGGGCTCGGTCAGCGGCGAGCGGAAGCTCGCATGCCAGTTTTCCCCCGGGAAGATGTGATCGACCCGGAAATAGCCGGAGGGATCGGCCACGATCTCCGCGCCGAGCAGAGCGCCTTCGACCCGTGTGGGCGCCGGCGCGTTGCCCGGCTGCACGTAGGCGTGACCGACCGAGATCTCGGCGCCGATCTCGCCGAGCAGGTAGTCGAGGTCGGACCGGTTGGACATGTAGGGGAGCATCTGGGCATAGCGGTCCCGGATGCCCAGCCAGGCTACGCCGTGGAGATTGGGATCGTAGAACCAGTCGCGGAAGATCCTCCAGGCGTCCACGAACTCCTGGCGCCACTCCTCGCGGGGTTGGATGCGGAGGGTCAGCTTCTCCAGGTCGAGCTTGCCGTCCCCCGGCTTCTGCCCCGGCCGGGCGTCGATGATGCTGTAGCTGTCCCGCTGCTGGTAGACGATCTTCTTGCCGTCGGCGGAGAGGTCGTAGCCGGCGATGCCGTCGACGACCGCGTCCTCCTTGCGGTCCTTGAAGCTGAACACGCGGAGCGACTGCGGACCGCCGCCGGGGGTGCCGCGCAGGAAGAAGACGGCGTCGGCGTTGGCGGCGAGCCCCTGATAGTTGCCCGGGGGGGCCGGCAGGGCGCGGACCCGCTGCTCGAAGCCGTCGAAGTCGATCTTGACCCGCACCCCTGATTTTGGCGCCTTGTCGGGCTTGTCACCGGCGGCTTCGTCGGCGACCTTCTGGGCCGCGGCCTTGGCGTCGGCCTTGGCCTCGTCCTTGGACGCGGTTGCCGCCGTCTCCTCCGGCTTGGGGGTCTCCTCGTCGCTCTCGGGCAGCAGCAGGGGCGGTCCCTCCTTGGAGAGCAGCCCCACATAGACCCGGGTGGGGTTGGTGTAGACGTAGTCGAACTCGTAGCCGCTGAAGGTCAGGTTGTAGTCGCGGTTGGACAGGAAGTAGAGGTAGTGCCCCTTGGGATCCCAGGTAGGCTCGGCCTCGACGGTCAGGTCGCTGGTGAGCTGGCGGGCCGTGCCGCCGTCGAGCTCGTAGATCCAGATCGAGGGGAACTGGTTCTCCCCTGCCTTGGTGTAGGCGAGATAGCGGCTGTCGGGGGACCACTTGTAGTCCTGGATATCGCCGCGTGTCCCGCGGTCGGCGTCGGTCACCTTGCCGGTGGCGGCGTCCACCCAGCGCAGCCGGCGGTTCTTGTCGCCGAACGCGAGCTTCCTGGAGTCGGGGGACCAGGCGAGGGGGAAGCGCCAGGTGTTGCCGTCGGTGGTGACCCGCCGCTCGGCGCCCGAGCCGTCGGCCGGCCGCAGCCAGACCTCGTATTCGCCGGAGCGATCGGAGAGGTAGGCGACCCAGCGGCCGTCGGGCGACCAGGTGGCGGCCACCTCCCGGACTCCGGGAGACTGGGTGAGATTGCGGATCTCCCCCTTCTCGGCCGGCACCGAGAAGACGTCGCCACGGGCGGTGAGCAGGGCCCGCTTGCCGGTCGGGGAGAGGGTCATCGTGTCGATGTCCTCGGCGACCTTCTTGAAGTAGGGGAGGGTTTTCGGCAGGTCCCCCTCGACCCGGATGGGGATCCGGCCGCTCTTCCCCGCGGCGGGATCGAAGAGGTAGATCGAGCCGCCATCCTCGTAGACGAGGCGCCGGCGGTCGGCGCTGCTGGGCCAGTAGACGTCGAAGGTGTCGTGGTGGGTTACCCGGCGGACGGCCTTGGTCTTCATGTCGTAGGCGAAAAGGTTGTTGACGGTGGTGCTCCCCACCTTGTCGCGGTCGGAGACGAAGTAGACGGTGTCGCCGATCCAGACCGGCATGTAATCGTTGGCCGGGTTGCTGGTGATCTGCTCGGCGGTGTTCGCCTTGAGGTCGTAGATCCAGAGCTCGGGGGCGCGGCCGCCGCGGTAGTGCTTCCAGGTGCGGAATTCCCGCATGATGGGAGCGAAGACATAGCGGTTGCCGTCCGGCGAGAAAACTCCGGCCGAACCCTCGCGGATCGCCAGCGGCGTCTCCATCCCGCCGGCCGCGGGGATCAGGTACGGCCGGGCGTTGCGCTCGCTGTAGGGGGTGCGGTGAGCGTTGAAGAGGATCTGCTTGCCGTCCGGGGTCCACCCCAGGACCTGGTTATCGAAACCGCCGCGGGGCGGAATGACCCCGACATCGTTGTGGAAGGTGAGCTGCCGCGGCGAGCCGCCGCCGACCGGGATGACGTAAACCTGGCGGGTGCCGGTGTACTGGCCGGTGAAGGCGATCGATTTGCAGTCGGGCGAGAACTTGGGGGCGAGCTCGTCCCCCTCGCCCGAGGTCAGCCGGCGGGCCAGGCCGCCCCCGGCGTCGGCCAGCCAGACGTCGGCGCCATAGACGAAGGCGACGGTATTGCCACAGATATCGGGGTAGCGCAGGAGGCTCGTCTCCCCCTGAGGTTGCGCGGCGGCCAGCCCCGGCAGGAGCAGCAGGAGGGCCGCCATCCAGATCGATCTACGCACGAGGTCTCCTTTCAAAAAAGACACAGTCTCTCCCGGAGAGTTCTACGGGAGGTTCATCAGGAAGTTTTTGCGGCGGCGTCCGGCTTCGGCAGCGTCAGATGCACCGCCGGCGCGGCGGACGCCAGGGCGATCCCCTCGCGCTCGAAGGCCCGCAGCAGCCCGAGGTTGATCGCCTGCTGGCGATCCATGAAGGCGTTGTAGTCGGGGGTCAGGATCCAGTAGATCGCCTCGAAGTCGAGGGACGAGGCGCCGAACCCCTTGAAGTGGGCGCGGTCGAAGCGGGTGAGGTCCTGCCCCTCGACCAGCGCGCGGAGGATTCCGGGGATGCGCTCGACGGCGTCCGGCGGGGTGTCCTGGGGGACGCCGAAGGCGAGGACGGCCCGGCGCTCGGCCAGCCGCCGCCAGTTGTGGATGCGGCTTTTGAGCAGGTCGCTGTTGGCGAACACGAGCTGCTCGCCCGAGACGGCGCGCAGGCGGGTGGTCTTGAGGCCGATGCTCTCGACCGTGCCGGTCAGGGTGTCCACGGTGATCGCGTCGCCGATCACGAACGGCTTGTCGAGGACGATCGAGAGCGAGGCCAGCAGGTCGCTGAGGACGTTCTGGAGGGCGAGGGCGACCGCCACGCCGCCGATCCCGAGGCCGGTGATCAGGGCGGTGACGTTGACGCCCAGATTGTCCAGCGCCATCAGCAGGAGGAGCGCCCAGAGGATCAGCTTGGCGACGAACCGGAGGACCCCCGCGAGGGCCACCGAGGTGGGGTCCTGGTCCATCCGCCGCCGCTGGCGGGCGAGCCAGAAGTCGATGGCGACCGAGGCCCAGAGGGCGATCTGCAGGAAGACCGCCACCTCGGCCAGGCCGTGGAGGGTTCTCTCCTGCCGGGGCTGCAGGGTGATGTACAGGCTTCCGAAGTAGAGGGCGACGACGGCGACCACCAGCAACTGCGTGCGCCGGCCGAGGCTGACCACGAGGTCGTCGAGGCCGTTCGCGGTCCGCTCCGCCCGCTTTCCCAGCCAGCGCACGACGAGCTCGCGCAGGCCCAGCAGCGCCAGGAAGACGGCGGCGGCGATCCCGAGGGCGATCAGCACGGCAGGGTCAGGAGTCCAGGTCAGAAGAAGTGCTCGCTCAGAAACCAGGAAAGGCCGTCCGGGCTTGCGGCGGCCGTGCAACTGATGCTATCACTCCCGTCGCCTGGGCTCCCGAATGAGGCCACGCCTTCCATTTCGATCCAATTTCGAAGGGAAACCATCCGCATGCCGAACGAACACGTCAGCTTCTTTGACCAGGTCAACCGGAACTTCGACCGGGCCGCCGCCTACACCAGCCACTCCTCCGGCCTGCTCCAGATCATCAAGACCTGCAACAGCGTCTACCATTTCACCTTCCCCCTCGAGCGCGACAACGGTGAGGTCGAGGTGATCCACGCCTGGCGCGCGGAGCACAGCCACCACAAGCTCCCCACCAAGGGGGGCATCCGTTACAGCCTCGACGTCAACGAGGACGAGGTGATGGCGCTCGCCGCGCTGATGACCTACAAGTGCGCGGTGGTCGACGCCCCGTTCGGTGGCGCCAAGGGTGGCATCAAGATCGACGGCAAGAAGTACAGCAAGCATGAGCTGGAGCGGATCACCCGGCGCTACACCTTCGAGCTGGTCAAGAAAAACTTCATCGGCCCCGGCATCGACGTGCCGGCGCCGGACTTCGGCACCGGCCCGCGGGAGATGGCCTGGATCGTCGACACCTACACGGCCCTGGCGAACGACAAGCTGGAAGGGGCGGCCTGCGTCACCGGCAAGCCGATCGCCCAGGGGGGCATCCGGGGGCGGACCGAGGCGACCGGCCGTGGCGTCGCCTTCGTGACCCGCGAGGTCTGCTCCGTCGCCGAGGACATGAAGGCGCTCGGCCTGTCGCCGGGGATCGCGGGCAAGCGGGTGGTCGTCCAGGGGCTCGGCAACGTCGGCTCCTACGCCGCCACCTTCCTGCAGGAGATGGGGGCGACGATCGTCGGCCTGCTGGAGTTCGACGGCGGGATCTACGACCCGAAGGGGATCGACGCCCAGGCCATCGTGAACCAGTGGAACGCGCTGCGTCGGGGGGAGAAGTCGATGCAGAAGCTGGTCCTCCCCGACGGCATCCAGAAGCTGGTCAACCCCGCCGACGGGCTGGAGCTCGACTGCGACATCCTGATCCCGGCGGCGCTGGAGAGCCAGATCACCGACGGCAACGTCGCCCGGATCAAGGCCAAGATCATCGTCGAGGGCGCCAACGGGCCAGTGACCAGCGGCGCCAGCGAGGCGCTGGACCGGCGCGGCGTGCTGGTCGTACCGGACCACTACGCCAACGCCGGCGGCGTGCTGGTCTCCTACTTCGAGTGGCTGAAGAACCTTGCCCACGTCCGCTTCGGCCGCCTGGAGAGGCGGTTCGAGGAGCAGGCCTACCGGCGGATCCTCGAAGCCATCGCGGTGCGCACCGGCAAGTCGTTCACGGACGACGAGATCAGGGCTCTCGCCCATGGCGCCGACGAGGCGGATCTCGTCCACTCCGGCCTCGAGGACACGATGGGCCCCGCCTACCACCGTCTGCGCGAGATCCGCGCTCAGCACAAGGTGGACCTGCGCACGGCGGCCTTCATCGAAGCCATCAACAAGATCGCGATCTGCTATGAGGATCTGGGGATCTTCCCGTAAGGCTCTCACCCTTTCGAGGTGGAATGTAGGGGCGGGGACAAGTCCCCGCCCTTTTTACGCTCCCCCAGAGGCCACAGCGAAATCCCGCAGGCGCACCGGCAGCCGGCGCGAGCCCCAGGTGCCCGGGGCGGCCTGGAAGCGGCCGGCGCAGGGGGTACCGCAGGCGGCGCAGGTCCCCTCGGGGGTGAGATTCCATTCGGTGAGCACGAACCAGTCGCGGCCGACCAGGCGCTCGCCGCAGGCGTGGCAGGCGGTGCTGCCACCCTCCTCGTCGTGGACGTTGCCGGTGTAGGCGTAGCGCAGGCCGTTGGCGATCGCGATCCGGCGGGCCCGGGCGAGGGTCGCCGGCGGGGTGGGCGGCTTGTCGAGCATCTTGTAGTCGGGATGGAAGGCCGTGAAGTGGACCGGCACGTCCGGCCCGAGCTGGCCGGCCACCCAGCGGGTCATCCGGTCGAGCTCGGCGTCGGAGTCGTTCTCGCCCGGGATCAGCAGGGTGGTGATCTCGAACCAGACGTCGGTCTCGTGCTTGAGATAGGTCAGCGTGTCGAGCACCGGCCCCAGCTCGGCGCCGCAGATCTTGCGGTAGAAATCCTCGGTGAACCCCTTGAGGTCGACGTTGGCGGCGTCCATGTGGCGGAAGAACTCCTCCCGCGGCTCCGGGCAGATCTCGCCGGCGGTCACCGCCACCGTGCGGATGCCGTGCTCGTGGCAGGCGTCGGCGACGTCGATCGCGTACTCGTGGAAGATCACCGGGTCGTTGTAGGTGAAGGCGACGCTGGCGCAGCCGAGCCGCCGGGCCGCCCGGGCGATGACCTCGGGGGTGGCCTGATCGGCCAGGGTGTCGAGCTCGCGCGACTTGCTGATGTCCCAGTTCTGGCAGAACTTGCAGGCCAGGTTGCAGCCGGCGGTGCCGAAGGAGAGCACCGGCGTGCCGGGCAGGAAGTGGTTCAAGGGCTTCTTCTCGATCGGATCGACGCAGAAGCCGCTCGACCGCCCCCAGGTGGTGAGCACGATCTGGTCGTTCTCGCGGGCCCGCACGAAGCAGAGCCCCCGCTGCCCCTCGAGCAGCTTGCAGAAGCGTGGGCAGAGGTCGCACTGAATGCGGCCGTTCTCGAGCGCGTGCCAGTACTTGGTGGGAACGGTGAATGGTGCGTCTTTCATGCGGGTGAAGCTCCTACCCTCGAAACGCAAGGGCGGGGGAGGGGATTCCCCGGATGAAACCCGCAAGTGGAGCCCGTAGGTGGAAGCCCGCAGGGCGGCCGTTGTCCAGCCTGGGGTGTCAACCCCAGGTAGGGCGCCCAAATCGAATCCAAGCCCCCGAAGGGGCCGGCCGAATTCCACGACGCGGGGATCGGCCGGCCCCCTGCGGGGGCTTGGGGATTTGTGATGGCCTCGAACCTGGGGTTGACACCCCAGGCTGGACAACGGCCGCCCTGCGGGCTTCTAAAACGCTGGCTTCCGTTAATCGGGTCGCCTAGTGCCGGGCCTACTTCTCCGACTCCGTCGTCGCCGTCGCCAGCGCCTTGAGCTCCGCGATCGACCGCACCGCTCCTCCCCGCACCACGTAGAGCACCTTGCGCAGGTTGGCGATGTCGGCGGTGGGGTCGGCGGCGATGATCAGCAGGTCGGCGAGCTTGCCCTTTTCGACGGTGCCGAAGTCCTTGGCCCGCCCCATGGCGGTGGCGCCGCCGCGGGTGGAGGCGGTCAGCACCTGGAGCGGGGACAGGCCGGCCGCCTGCATGGCCTCCATCTCGGCGTAGACGGAGGGGCCGTGCAGGGTCAGCGGGTTGCCGGCGTCGGTGCCCATGGCGATCGGGATGCCGGCGTCGAGGACCCGCTTGAGGTTGGCGGCGGCGAGGCGCTGCCCCTCGTTGACCCGGGTCTCCAGAGCCTTGACGCGGTCGGCGGAGACCGGCGCGGCCACCTGGGCCGTCTCGGCGACCTTGGCGCGGGTGAGCGGATCGACGCAGCCGTTGGGGTCGTCCACCGCCGGAGCCTGATGCCGGGCGGCGCCGGTGTACATCCGGTAATAGCCGCTGAAGACGGTGAGGGTGGGGCAGTAGATCGCCCCGCTCTTCTTGGCGAGGTCGAGGAACTCGCGGTCCACCGGTTTGTCGCCGACGCTGTGGACCAGCAGCTTTGCCCCCGCCCGCAGCGCCTCCTTGGCCTCGGCGAGGCCGGTGGCGTGGACGATCAGCGGCAGGTTGCGCTCGCGGGCCGCTGCTCCCGCCGCCTGGACGGCGGCCGCGGACTTCTCGACCGGGTGGTCCTTGTCGACGATGTACCAGACCTTGACCGCCGCGGACCCCCGCTCGGCCAGGTAGCGGACCCCGTCGCGGGCGCTTTCAGCGTCGGCGAGGAGCATGAACTGCCGCTCGGCGGGGAGGTTGAGCCAGTGGTCGATGGTCGACAGCAGAGGTCCGGCGGCGGCGATCCGCGGCACCTCGAGGTCGGGCTCCGCCCAGGCCGGCAGGCCGAGGGTCCAGGCGTAGCCGCCGACGTCGAACACCGCCGTCACCCCGGAGCAGAGATAGCTGCGGCCGAAGCGCTCGGGGTGGCGCGCGAGTTCGGCGATGGTCTTGTCATAGGGGTGGCGGTCGCGCACGTCGAGCGAGTCCGGGCGGCCGTCCGCCCAGCCGGTCTGCGAGAAGTGGACGTGGGCGTCGACCAGGCCGGGGGTGATCCAGAGGCCGGAGACGTCGGTCGCGTCCACCCCGGAGGGCACCGGGCAGGCGGCGCGCGGACCGGCGCAGTCGATCTTCCCTTCGCGGATCACCACCACGGCGTCGCGGACCGCGGGGGCGCCGGTGCCGTCGACCAGCGTGGCGCCGACCAGCGCGCGCGGCGGTGGCGGCACGCCGGGGAGGCTGGAGAAGGCGGTGGAGACGGCGATCTTCCAGCCTTTGCCGGGGGTCTTCACGAACAGCCGCTCGGAGAGCCCGGCGTCCTCCCGGCCGCCGTAGCGGACACGGTAGCGGTAGGTGGCGTAGACGATGCCGGGCTGGACCGGGGTCAGGTGGATGTCGTCGGCCTCGATGTGGTCGGGCCACCCCTGGCCGGCCGAGGCGGCGAGCCCGGCGTAGCCGAGCTCGAACCCTTCCGCGCCGGTGCGCGCCAGGCGCTCCGAGTCGAGGTAGCAGGAGAGGTAGGCGTCGCGGTTCTTGTCGCGGATCGCTTGCAGATTTTTCTCGAAGACGGTCCGCGCCGCGGCAAGATCGGCCGTGGCGGCCGCAGGCTCCTGGCCGCGCAGGGCGGGAAAGGCGGCGGTCAGCAGGACCGCCAGCAGCGCGCCGGCCCGGCGCGCGATCCGGATTTTCACCATGGCGTCTCCTCCTTCGGGGCTCCCTCGTGAGTGGGCTCCTATGGTACCAGCGCCAGGGCAGACGTCTTGCATTGAAAGTGTTCTCATAGTCGGCTAGGATCACGACCTCAGGAACTCAACATTGCTGCTAAGACGAGCATGAATTCTCCGATCGAACCGTCCTATCGCCGCTCCTCGGGGCTGGTCGACGTCCTGGACCGCGTCCTGGACAAGGGGCTGGTCATCGCCGGCGATATCCGGATCTCCCTGGCGGAGGTCGAGCTCATCACCATCCGCATCCGCCTCCTCGTCTGCTCGATCGACAAGGCGGAGCAGATCGGCCTGGACTGGTGGCGCCAGGATCCCAATCTTTCCGTGGCCGCCCGGCACCTGACGGCCGAGAACGAAGTTTTGCGCGACCAGGTGCGGGCGCTGGAAGAACGAGTCGCCTCGCTGGCGTTGAAAACCGAGCGTCCGGCGCCGCGGGCCCGAGCGCAGCGATCTGAAACAAAGCCGAACCCCAGGGGGTAATAACATGCCGGTTGAACGAGCTTCCGGTGGAACCAGTCTCATCGACGTCCTGGACCGAGTCCTGGACAAAGGCATCGTGATCGATGCCTGGGTCCGGGTCTCGCTGGTGGGCATCGACCTGCTCACCGTCGAGGCCCGCGTCGTGGTGGCGTCCATCGATACCTACCTCAAGTACTCGGAAGCGGTCTCGCAGGTGTCCTCGGTGTCGCGTCCGACGGCGCTCGAGGCCCGCACGTCCGAGGACCTCCTGGCCGAGAACACCTCTCTGCGTGCCCAGCTCGCCGCCTCGATCTCACGCGAGCATGTGCCGGCCCGCAGGCCCAGGCCCCGCTCCCCGAAGGTCTAGGCTGTCGTGGTCAGCCTCGCGCACCTCGACGTGCTCCCGCCCCCCCGTCCTCGGGGCGGCGGCGTCGGCTCCAAGGCGAAGCTCGGGCTGGTCAGCGCCCTGCTCGCCGAGGAGGAGGCGCGGCCCTGCGCCGTGGTGGCGTTGCGCTGGCTGGTGCGCCACACCGGGGTGGAGCGGGCCGTCTGCGCGGTAGCCGACAGCGAGAGCGGCCGCCTGCTCGGCCTGACCGGGATCGGGGTATCGGTCTCTTCGGTCGACTCCTTCGGCCTCGACCTCGGGGACCGGGCCCATCCGCTGGTGGTCGCCCTCTCCGGGGGCGAGCCGGTGGTCTTCCACGACTCCAGCCAGCCGCTGCTGCGTGCCCTCGAGACCCCGCTGGGCAATCTCTCGTTCCACGCCGTCCCGCTGGGCAGCTCCAAAGAGGAGATCGGCCCCGGCCTGCTCCTGCTCACCGGCCTCGAGGACGGGCTGGTCTCTGACGATATCCTCTGGGTCGCCGAGCTGCTCGGCGTCCGTCTGGCCTCGCTCTGGTACCGCCGCGCTCAAGCCGAGGAGCGGCGCCACAAGCGGGAGCGGAGCTGGCTGTTCTCGACCATCAACGCCGTCACCGATCCCATCCTGCTGACCGACGCCGACGGCCGCATCCTGGTCGCCAACGCGGGGGCGGAGATGCTGCTGACGGCCGGCGACGACAAGCGCGAGGGGTGGCGCCGGGCGGTGGCCCTCAACAACATGCTGTTCTCGGCCTCGCTGTTCACCAACGCGGCGGAGAGCGGACCGACCCGCCGGGAGCTGCTTCTGGTCGACCCTTCGGAAGGGAAGGATCTGCCGTTCGAGGTGCTGAGCACGCCGGTGCCGATCCGCCTCGGCGAGACCGGGCTGGTGTCGGTGCTGCGCAACGTCACCGACCTGCGCCGGGCCACCGAGGAGATCGAGGAGAACTACCGCCGGCTGCGGGTGGCCGAGGCCGCGACCCGCGCCCAGCGCGACCGCCTCGACCTGATCCTCAACTCGGTGCTCGACCCCATCCTGGTCACCGACGCGGAGGGGAACATCGCGCGCATGAACCCCCCCGCCGAGCGCATGTTCACCTTCCCGCCGGGCAAGCGCAACGTCGAGGTGGAGCGGCGCGTGCGGACCAACGACGCGGTCTTCTCCTCGTTCGTCTCCAGCCTCTACGCCGGCCAGGCGCGGCACTGGCGGCGAAGCTTGAGCCTGATCGATCCGCAGACCGGGGCGATCATCCCCGTCGAGGCGATCTCGGGCAAGGTGGTCTCCAAGCAGGGCGAGGAGACGGCGATCGTCACCATTCTCCACGACCTCACCGAGGCGGAGGAGAAGGCGCGCCTCTACGAGCAGGTCAAGCGCCACTCGGACGAGCTGCGCGAACGGGTCCGCGAGGCCACGGCCGAGCTCGCCGAGCAGAACGAGTTGCTGCGCCGGCAGGCCTTCCAGCTCGAGCAGGCCTCGGCGATGAAATCGCAGTTCCTGGCCAACGTCTCGCACGAGCTGCGCACCCCGCTCAACGCCATCATGGGCTACACCCACCTGATGCTGGAGGGGGTGTCGGGCGAAATGACGCAAGCCCAGCACGACAAGCTGGGGCGCGTCGACGCCAATGCCCGCCACCTGCTCGCCGTCATCAACGATCTCCTGGACATCGCCCGCATCGAGTCGGGCAAGATGCCGGTGCAGATCGAGCGGGTCCTCCTCCCCGAGCTGATCGACGAGGTGATGACCGAGGTCGAGCCGGTGATCGCCGGCACCCGCCTGGCGGTGAACCGAATGCTGGCGCCGGAACTGCCGGAGATCGAGACCGACCGCCAGAAGGTCAAGCAGATCGTGCTGAACCTGCTGTCGAACGCCCTCAAGTTCACCCCCGAGGGGTCGGTCGCCATCCGCCTGGAGCACGAGCGCGGGTCGGACGAGATCCTGATCGCGGTCACCGACACCGGCATCGGCGTCGCGGAAGAGAACCAGAAGACGATTTTCGAGGCTTTCGAGCAGGCCAACAGCTCTTATGCCCGGCGCCAGGGTGGCACCGGGCTGGGCCTGTCGATCTGCCGCCGCCTCGCCCACATCCTCGACGGCCGCATCACCCTGGTCAGCCGGCTCGGAGAGGGCTCCACTTTCACCCTGTATCTACCCAGCAAGCCGAGGACGGCATGACCCGTGGAGACGCAACCCCCGCCCCGCTCGTGCTCGTGGTCGACGACGTCGATCACGGCCGCGAAATCTTTGCCGAGTATCTGGAGTTTCGCGGGTTCCGCGTCGCCACCGCCGCCGACGGGCTGGAGGCCCTGGAGAAGGCGTTCGAGCTCCTGCCGGACATCATCCTCATGGACCTCTCGCTGCCTGGTATCGACGGCTGGGAGGCCACCCGGCGCCTGAAGCAGGACGAACGCACCCGCGCCATTCCGATCATCGCGCTGACCGCTCACGCGCTCGCCGCCGCCCACGACAAGGCTCGCGAGGTCGGCTGCAACGCCGTCGTGACCAAGCCCTGTCTTCCCAAGGACCTCGAGCAGGAGGTTCGCCGCCAGCTCGAGGCGAAGATAACCTGATGCCCAAAGCCGACAAGACTGACACCTCGAAGAAGCCGGCGAAGAAGGCCGCTGCCCCCCCGCCGCCCGCCAAGAAGACGGCCAAGGCGCCAGCCACCAAGGCGAAGACCGCCGTGAAGGCCGCGGTCGCCCCGGCGGCGGCGAAGACGGTGAAGCCGAAGAAGGCGGTGGCCAGGCCGCCTGCCGCGCGGAAGCCGGAGCCGCGGTCCGCCGCCGGCCCCGCCTCGGACCTGCTCGCCTTTCCGGAGTCCTCTTCTCGGTCGGGAGGGCGTAGCGGCAAGTACGTCTACTGCATCATCCAGACGGGGGAGCCCCGCCGCTTCGGTCCGGTCGGCATCGGCAGCGAGCCCGCCGAGGTGCACACGGTCAACTACAAGGAGATCGCCGCCGTGGTCTCCGACACGCCGCTCGAGGTCTACGACCCGACGCGGGAGAACGTGCTCGCCCACGAGCGGGTCAACGAGGTCGTGATGCGCGACTTCACGGTGATCCCGATGTCCTTCAGCACCGTTTTCAAGACCTCGGAGGACATCGTCGAGCTGCTCCGCAGCGCTTACGACGCCTTCCGCGACGTGCTGGTCAAGATGCAGGACAAGCTGGAGTTCGGCCTCAAGGTGGTCTGGGAGCCGGAGACGATCATCGGCGAGATCGAGAAAGCCGACGAGAACCTCCGCCTGCTGCGGCAGGAGATCTCGAACCAGAAGGGCTCCACCTACTTCGCCCGCATGCAGTACGGCCGCCTCGTCGACTCGCTCCTCCAGGAGCGCTCGGAGAAGCTGGTCTCGGAGATCGTCGGCACCCTGAGCAGCGTCTGCGTCGCCTCGCGCACCAACAAGCCGATCGGCGACAAGATGATCCTCAACGGTGCCTTCCTCGTCTCCCGCGACCGCGAGCCGGACTTCGACGCCGCGGTCAAGGAGATCGACGCCCGCTATGAGAACCTGATCTTCAAGTACACCGGCCCCTGGCCGCCGTACAACTTCGTCAACATCCGGCTGAAGCTCGAGCGCGCCTCGGAAGCCGAATAGCCGCCCGCCTCCCTCGATCTCATGATCATCCTCGACAGCCTCCTGATCGGCGGCATCAAGTTCGTCCTCGACAAGGTCGCCACGGCGGTCAACGAGGAGATGAACGACGAGGGATCGCTGCGCGAGGAGCTGCTGGCCGCCCAGATGCGGGTGGAGCTGGGCGAGATGGACGAGGAGGACTTCGTGGTGCTCGAGCGCGACATCCTCGTCCGGCTGCGCGAGATCCGCGACGCCCAGCGCGGCGAGTCCAGCGGCGCCGTCTCCCTGGACGGCGGCTTCGAGGTGGACGTCAGCTTCCGGGGAGGAGACGAGGAATCGTAGGGCCCCCCCTTCCTCCCCTCCGCCTCTTCGGCGGCAAGGGGGGCGTCGGCAAGACTACCTGCGCCGCCGCCGCCGCTCTCGCCGCCGCCAGTTTCTCCATCGGATCGGGCCGCCGCGTCCTCGTCGTCTCCACCGATCCAGCCCCCTCCCTCGGCGATGCCCTGCGGGTGCGCCTCACGGCCGAGCCCACCCCTGTCATCATCCCCCGACACGGCACCCGCCGCGGCGCCCTGCTGGCCGCCGAGCTCGCCGCCGGTCCGGCCCTCGGCCGCTGGACGGCGGAGCACCGCGAGGCCCTGCGCGAGATCGCCGCCAGCGGCACCTACCTGGATGCCGAGGACGTGGACCGCTTCCTCGGCCTCTCGCTGCCGGGCGCAGACGAGCTGATGGCCTGGCTGGAGATCGCCAGCCTCGCCAAGCGGACTGCCGGCGACGAGGTCTTTGACGAGGTCATAATCGACGCCGCCCCCACCGCCCACACCCTGCGCCTGCTCGCTATGCCGGAGGCGCTGCGCCGGTTCGCCGGCGCCCTCGACCGTCTCCAGGAGCGCCACCGCTGGATGGCCGAGCGCTTCGGCGGCGCCTACCGGCCAGGGGAGGGCGATGCCCTGATCGCCAGTCTCGAAGATCAGGGAAGGGAGATCGCGGAGCGGCTGCGCGACCCGGAGCGCTGCCATGTCTTCTGGGTGATGCTCCCTGAAATCCTTTCGCTGGAGGAGACCCGCGATGCCCTGGCGGCCCTCGACGGCGCCGGCATCCCCGTGCGCGAGGTGATCGTCAACCGGGTCCTGCCGCCGGGAGGGGATGACTGCCCGCTCTGCCGCGAGCGGCACCGGGCCGAGGCGGCGGTGATCGAGAGGATTCAAGAGACGCTGGCGGGGCGGACGATCCGGTTTCTGCCCCAGGAGGAGAGCGAGCCGCGGGGGAAGGTGGCGTTGCGGCGGCTGGCGAAGGGGCTGGCGGGGGCCGTCGTTGATCCCTCCCCGTCTTTTTCCTCCCCCTCCAGGGGGAGGTCAGGAGGGGGCGCCTCAACCAAGGAAAAGGCCCGGACTCCAGAACCCCCCCTCCTGGCCTCCCCCGTTCCGGGGGAGGAAAAAAACCTTCCCTGGCTCGAGGAGATCGCTCCTCCCGGTGTTCAGCTCCTCTTCTTCGGCGGCAAGGGGGGAGTGGGTAAGACGACCTGCTCGGCGGCCGTGGCGCTGGCGCTGGCGGAGCGGCGGCCCGAGGCACGGGTGCTCCTGATCTCCACCGATCCCGCCCATTCCGTGGCCGACGTCCTGGAGGTCCCGCTCGGGGATGACGAGCGGGCGGTGCCCGGCGCGCCCCCGGGGCTGCGCGCCAGGGAGTTGGATGCCAGCCACGTCTTCGCGGCGTGGCGTGACCGCTACCGGGACCGCGTCGAGGAGGCCGCCGAAGCTTTTACCCAGGACAGCGGCGGGGTCCAGGATCTCCTCGATCTGACGCCGCCGGGGCTCGACGAGCTGATCGCCGTCTCCTCCCTGCTCGATGCCGTCTTCGGTGCCGAGGGGGCAGAGCCGGCTTACGACCTGGTGGTGGTGGACACCGCTCCCACCGGGCACGCCCTGCGCCTGCTGGAGATGCCGGAGCTCGCCCTCTCCTGGGATCACTATCTCCTCTCCCTGCTCCTCAAGTACCGCGAGGCCGTGGGCCTGGGGGACCTCGCCGCCGAGCTGGTCGAGCTCTCCCGCAGCCTCAAGCGGCTGGAAGCCCTGCTGCGCGACCCCGCCCGCGCCCGCTTCGTGGCGGTGACGCGGGCGGCCGAGCTCCCCCGCCGTGAGACGGTCCGCCTGCTGCGCTCCCTGGGACATCTCGAGATTGCCGTGCCGGCGGTCATCCTCAACGCCCTGCCGCCCGCCGGGTGCGCCCGCTGCGGCGGCTCCGCCGGGGAGGCGGGGGCGTTACGCAAGGACCTCCGGGGGCTGGGGCTCGACCGGTGCGCTATCATGAACGCCCCTGCCCTGTTTCCGCCGCCCCGCGGCGTCGCGCGTCTTGCCGCGTGGGTCCAGAGGTGGGCAAAACTTACCGAATGAACGAAGCGACCTATCTCTACTGCCTGGTGCGCGCCCCGCGGAATCCGCTGTCCGCGGAGGTTCCCCCGGGGCTGCCCGGCCTCTCGCCGCCGCGGGCGCTCGCGGTGGGGGAAGGTCTCTGGCTGATCGTCGCCGGCGCTCCGCTCTCCGAGTACGGCAGCGCGGAGATCCAGCGCCAGCTCTCCGACCTCTCCTGGGTCTCCGACCGCGCCCTGGCCCACGAGGCCATGATCGAGCACTTCTCCGGCCTCGGCGCCGTGCTGCCGATGAAGCTCTTCACCCTCTTCGCCTCCGACGAGCGGGCGATCGCCAACATCCGCGACCATCGCGAGCGGCTCGGCCGCGCCCTCGACCGGGTGGAGGGGCGCGTCGAGTGGGGGGTGCGGATCCGCATGGACGACGTCCGCGCCCGCGAGGTGCTCGCCGCCGAGGCCCTCGAGAGCGGGGCGCAGAGCTCGGGCAAGGCCTTTCTGCTGCGCAAGAAACTGGAGCAGGACGCCTCCCGCGAGCTCGCCGGCCGGCTCCACGCCGAGATGGACGCTACCTTCGCCGAGCTCGCCGCGGGGGCTTCCGAGGCGGTCCGCCGCGAGCCCGTGGCGGCGCCGGAATCCGGCGGGCGGCTGCTGCTCGACGCCGCCTTCCTGGTGCCGGTTCAGGGCAACGCGGAGTTCGAGTCGATCGTCGAGCGGTGCGCCTCGCGCCTCGCGCCCCAGGCCTGCGACCTCACCCTGACCGGACCCTGGCCGCCCTACAACTTCATCGAGGAGGCGCCATGAGCGAGCCCCTGGAGCTGCTCGACCGCTCCAACACCTCCCTGCTCGACACGGTCGACCACCTGCTCAACAAGGGGCTGGTGCTCACCGGCGAGGTGGTCATCGGACTGGCCGGCGTCGATCTGATCTATCTCCGCCTCTCGGCCCTGCTCTGCGCCGCCGACCGGGTCCTCCCCAGGAAGGCCGAGGAGTGAGCGCCATCCTTTATCTCTACGCGCTGGTGGACGGGGAGCCCTCCGGCCCTCTCGGGGAAGGGATCGCCGGCGAGCCGCTCCGCCTCCTGCCGCGCGGCGGCGTTTCGGCCGTGGCGGGTGATCTCCCTGAGCGCCCGCGGCCCGACCGCGAGGTCCTCGAGCGGCAGGATGCCGTGGTGCGCCGGCTCGCCGAGCGCTTCGGCGCCATCCTCCCCGCCCGTTTCGGCGAGGCGTTCGCGGACGAGGCCGCGCTCGCCGGCCGTCTCGACCCCCGCGAGCGGGAGATCGCCGAAGCCCTCGCCCTGGTCCGCGGCTGCGTGCAGATGACGCTGCGGGTCTTCGGCGAGCCGGAGCCCGCCCCGGAGCCGGACACCGCCGCCGGCGGTCCCGGCACGCGCCACCTCGCCGCCCGGCGGCGGCAGCGCGAGTGGGCGCATTCGCTCCCCGAGATCGACTCGTTGCGCGCGGCCTTGCACCCCCTGCTCCGCGCCGAGCGGATCGAGCGGCACGGGGCTCCAGGACCGCTGGTCGGCACCGCCTATCACCTCATCCCGCGCGCGCAGGCCGGGGCCTACCTGGAAGCCCTGGAGTTGGCGAGGGGGCGGATCGGCGGCCGCCGTGTCGCCGCCACCGGCCCCTGGCCCCCCTACGCCTTCGCTCCGGAGCCGGAGCCATGAGCCAGAGCGATGCGGTCCGCCTGGAAATCGAGGAGCTGGACGCCCTGCGCGCCGAGATCGAGCGGCAAGCCGCGGCGACGGCCCCGCGCTGGAACGCCGATCCCGAGGAGGTGCAGAAGTCGGTCGCCAAGCTCGTTCTGGCGCTGGTCGAGTTCCTGCGCAAGCTGATGGAGAAGCAGGCCATCCGGCGCATGGAGGCGGGGACCCTGACCGACGAGGAGGTCGAGAACGTCGGCCTCGCCCTGATGAAGCTCGAGGAGACCCTGCACGACATCGCGGCCCGCTTCGGGCTCGAACCCGACGATCTGAACCTCGATTTGGGACCTCTCGGGCGGCTGATCTAGCTCTGGATCGTTCTGAGCCGGATCATCCGCGGCACGCCGGCCGCCGTACCTTCTCAGGAGACCGACCGTTTGCGCCCGACGACCATCCTTCGCCCCCTCCTCCTCGCCGCCCTCCTGATTCTGCCCGGGGCCGCCGCCCGTGCCCACGAGCTGGGGAAGATCCAGATCTACGCCACCTTCCTGAAGGACGGCACCTATCGGATCGACATTCCGGTCGACCCCGCCCACCTCTGGCCGGGCGACAAGGGGAGCGCGCAGGGAGCGACGCGCTACGGAGCGATCGCCGCCTTGACGCCGGAAGTCGACCGGCAGTTCGGCAAATTTCTGCGCGACCTCGCGAACGGCGCCACGATCTCCTTCGACGGTGCCGCCGTCCAGCCGAAGCTGGCGATCCCCCCGCCGGGCGCCGACGATCCGCCCGGCCGGACCACCCTCCGCCTCGCCGGCCCCATCCCCGCCGGAGCACGGGCCTTCAACTTCAAGGAGGAGGTACGGCTCGGGACCTTTCCCCTCGTCCTCCTGATCGAGGGGGAGGAGAGCTCCGTCTGGCAGTGGCTCGACGCGGGGGCCACCAGCCCCCCCTTCTCGCTGGCGAAGGCGGCGGTGCCCCCCACCCGTTCGGAGGTGGTGCGGCAGTATCTGACGCTCGGCTTCAGCCACATCGTGCCGGGGGGGCCGGACCACATCCTGTTCGTGCTCGGCATCTTCCTGCTCTCCAGGCGGCTGAAGCCGATCCTGCAGCAAGTGACCGCCTTCACGGTGGCCCACACGCTGACCCTGGCGCTCAGCATCTACGGCATCGTGCGGCTGCCGCCCTCGATCGTCGAGCCGCTGATCGCGCTGTCGATCGTCTTCGTGGCGGTGGAGAACATCCTCACCCCGGAGCTGCGGCCGTCGCGGATCGCCCTCGTCTTCTGCTTCGGCCTGCTGCACGGCCTGGGCTTCGCCGGCGTCCTCTCCGAGCTGGGGCTCCCGCGCTCCGAGTTCCTCACTGCCCTGCTGAGCTTCAACGTCGGGGTCGAGGGGGGCCAACTGACGGTGATCGCCATCGCCTTCCTGCTGGTCGGCCTCCCCTTCCGAAAACAGGCCTGGTACCGCCAGCGGGTGGTCGTCCCCGCCTCCTGCCTGATCGCGGCGGTGGGGCTGTACTGGTCGGTGGAGCGGGTGTTCTTCTAAGAATCGCTAAGCAATTCCGATTCTAGGGACTCGAGACCAGCGCGTTCGAGATCCTCGTCGAGATCGAGGTCGGATCCCGCATGCTCGTCCGCGAAGGCAGCGATCTCGGCATGAAGCCCTTGTGGCTGGTGCTCGTCGGATTGGGAAGTCATGAGAGCATCTTACTAGGGCCGCAGAGGAATTTTGGCGGCAGCAGAAGGACGTAAAGACGGCAGGGACATCAAGGACGACAAGGATGAGGAAGGCTGTCGTCCTCCTTGTCCTTGACGTCCCTGCCGTCCTTTACGTCCTTTCTTCCTGCTTCCCGGAGCCTCCCCACGGTTTGACAATCCCCCCTCTCCTGCTATGATTCGATGGAATTCGTACTGATCCAGTACTGTTTTCAAAATCAGCAGAAACAAAGGGCCGGGAGACATGATCCGCATCACCAAACAGACCGACTACGGGATCGTCCTCCTCACTCACCTGGCGGCCCACGCGGACCGGCAGTATGCCGCTCCGGAGCTGTCCGTCGAGACGCGGCTGCCCCTGCCGATGGTCAGCAAGGTGCTGAAGCTGCTGGCGCGCGACGGGCTCCTGGCCTCGCACCGCGGGGTCAAGGGGGGGTACAGCCTGGCGCGGCCGGCGGAGGAGATCTCGATGGCGGAGATCATCGCCGCTCTCGAGGGGCCGATCGCGATCACCGAGTGTGTCAGTGTCGAGAGCGGTTGCTCGCACGAGGCGCTCTGCCCGGTGAGCGGCAACTGGCGCCGGATCAACGACGCGGTGCGCGCGGCACTGGAGGGGATCTCGCTCGCCGAGATGGCCCAGCCCAAGATGCAGAAGCTGGTCACCCTCGGACGCGGCGCGTTCGGCGGGGTACAGCTCCACCAGGAAGCTTGAATCTCAGTCCCCCAGGGACTTGTCAGCTATCGAGGAAACCATGCAGACAGAGACCAGCACCATCGAGCAGTTCGCGACGCAGGAGTACCAGTTCGGCTTCATCACCGACGTCGAGCAGGAGACCTTTCCGCCCGGGCTGAACGAGGAAGTCATCGCCCGGCTGTCGGCCAAGAAGGAAGAGCCCGAGTGGATGCTCGGGTGGCGCCTCAAGGCCTACCGCCACTGGCTCACCATGACCGAGCCGACCTGGGCCAACGTCCGCTACACGCCGGTCGACTACCAGTCGATCTCCTACTACGCGGGGCCGAAGCCGAAGGGCTCGGGGCCGAAGAGCCTGGACGAGGTCGATCCCGAGATCCTCAAGACCTACGAGAAGCTCGGCATCCCGCTGCACGAGCGGGCGATCCTCGCCGGCGTCGCGGTGGACGCGGTGTTCGACAGCGTCTCGGTGGCGACGACCTTCAAGTCCAAGCTCGCCGAGGTGGGGATCATCTTCTGCTCCTTCTCGGAGGCGATCCGCAATCACCCCGAGCTGATCCAGGAGTACATGGGGTCGGTGGTGCCGTACACGGACAACTACTTCGCCACCCTCAACGCGGCGGTGTTCTCCGACGGCTCGTTCGTCTACATCCCGAAGGGGGTGCGCTGCCCGATGGAGCTGTCGACCTACTTCCGGATCAACGCCAGGAACTCGGGGCAGTTCGAGCGCACGCTGATCATCGCCGACGAGGGGGCTCACGTCTCCTACCTGGAGGGTTGCACGGCGCCGATGCGCGACGAGAACCAGCTCCACGCCGCGGTGGTCGAGCTGGTGGCGCTCAAGGACGCCACGATCAAGTACTCGACGGTCCAGAACTGGTACCCGGGCGACGAGAACGGCAAGGGGGGGATCTACAACTTCGTCACCAAGCGCGGCAAGTGCGAGGGGGCGAACTCGAAGATCTCCTGGACCCAGGTCGAGACCGGCTCGGCGATCACCTGGAAGTACCCGAGCGTGATCCTCAAGGGGGACCGCTCGGTCGGCGAGTTCTACTCGGTGGCCCTGACCAAGGGGTACCAGCAGGCGGACACCGGCACCAAGATGATCCACATCGGCAAGAACACCACGAGCACCATCGTGTCGAAGGGGATCTCGGCCGGCCATGGCCAGAACACCTATCGCGGCGCGGTCCGCATCCTCAAGGGCGCGGACGGCGCCCGCAACTTCTCGCAGTGCGACTCGATGCTGATCGGCGATCAGTGCGGGGCGCACACGTTCCCCTACATCGACGTGCAGAACCCGACGGCCCGCATGGAGCACGAGGCGACGACCTCGAAGATCGGCGAGGACCAGATCTTCTACTGCAACCAGCGCGGGATCGCCACGGAGGACGCGGTGTCGATGATCGTCAACGGCTTCTGCAAGGAGGTCTTCCGCGAGCTGCCGATGGAGTTCGCGGTGGAGGCCCAGAAGCTGCTGGCGGTGAACCTCGAAGGAAGCGTTGGGTAGTTTTGGAAAAAGAAATGGAGAGAGAGACCGTGATGCTCGAGATCAAGAATCTCCACGCTTCCGTGGAAGGCAACGAGATCCTCAAGGGGATCGATCTGACGATTCAAGCCGGCGAGGTGCACGCCATCATGGGGCCGAACGGCTCCGGCAAGAGCACGCTCGCCCGGGTGCTCGCCGGCCAGGACGCCTACGAGGTCACCGGCGGCCAGGTGCTGTTCGATGGCAAGGACCTGCTCGACATGGACCCCGAGGAGCGGGCCCGCGAGGGGGTGTTCATGGCCTTCCAGTACCCGGTCGAGATCCCGGGCGTGGGCAACACCTACTTCCTCAAGGCGGCCCTCAACGCCGTGCGCAGGCACCGCGGGCTGCCGGAGATGGACGCCCTCGAGTTCCTCAAGATGGTGCGCGGCAAGATGAAGCTGGTGCAGATGGAGGAGAGCCTCCTCAACCGCCCGGTCAACGAGGGGTTCTCGGGCGGCGAGAAGAAGCGCAACGAGATCTTCCACATGGCGGTGCTGGAGCCGAGCCTGTGCATCCTGGACGAGACCGACTCCGGGCTCGACATCGACGCCCTGCGCGTCGTCTCGGACGGCGTCAACGCCCTGCGCTCGCAGAACCGCTCGTTCCTGGTGATCACCCACTACCAGCGGCTGCTCAACTACATCGTGCCGGATTACGTCCACGTGCTGGTGGACGGTCGCATCGTGCGCTCGGGCGGCAAGGAGCTGGCCTTCGAGCTGGAGGAGAAGGGTTACTCCTGGCTCGAGGTGGCGCGGGAGCCGGCGGCGCAGCCGGTGGGAGCCTGAGGGCCATGCCGGCGACCGAGATTCAGGAGCGGGCCGTGGCGGGGGTCGATCGCTATCTCGCCGAGTTCGAGCGCTTCCGGCGCGAGCGCGCCGGGGAGCCCGCCGATCTCCAGGCGCTGCGCCGGGCCGCCATCGAGCGCTTCGCGGACCTGGGGTTCCCCACCCTCCGGCAGGAGGAGTGGCGGCTGACCAACGTGGCCCCGATCGTCCAGGGGACCTTCCACTGGCCGCAGGGGGATCCCGGCGCGGTGGCCCCGGGGCTGATCGCGCCCCATGTCTTCGATGCCGCCGCCCGGCTGGTGTTCGTCGACGGCCGCTTCTCCCCCCGGCTGTCGTCCACGGCTGAGCTGCCGGCGGGGACGATCGTCGCCAGCCTCGGCGAGATCCTGGCGCGCTCCCCCGGACTGGTGGAGCCCTGGCTCGCCCGCTTCGCGAAGTTCGACCGCCACCCCTTCGTGGCCCTCAATACGGCGTTCATGGGCGACGGCGCCTTCGTCTACATCCCCCGCGGCGCGGTGACCGGGCCGATCCACCTGCTGTTCCTCTCCGCCGGCGAGGGGGGCCAGGCGACGCTGTCGTTCCCGCGCAACCTGTTCGTCGCCGACGAGAGCAGCCAGACGACGATCGTCGAGACCTACGCCGGCGAGGGGGCCTATTTCACCGCCCCGGTGACCGAGCTGTACGCCGGCCCGGGCGCGGTCATCGACCACTACAAGGTGCAGCGGGAGAGCCTCGCGGCCTTCCACATGGCGACCTTCCAGGTGCAGGGGGAGCGCGCCTCGGTGCCCAGCTCGCACTCGATCTCGATCGGTGGCGCCCTGGTGCGCAACGACGTCAACGCGGTGCTCGACGGCGAGGGGATCGACTGCATCCTCAACGGCCTCTACTTCGGCGACGGCCGGCAGGTGGTGGACAACCACATGCGGGTCGAGCACGCCAAGCCGCACTGCGCCAGCCACGAGCTCTACAAGGGGGTGCTGGACGGCAAGTCGCGGGCGGTGTTCAACGGCCTGATCCACGTCCACAAGGGCGCGCAGAAGACCGACGCCAAGCAGTCGAACCGCAACCTGCTGCTGAGCCGCGACGCGATCGCCAACTCCAACCCGCAGCTCGAGATCTACGCCGACGACGTCAAGTGCACCCACGGCTCGACGGTCGGCCAGCTCGACGAGGACGCGGTCTTCTACCTGCGCTCCCGCGGCATCGGCGCCGAGGCGGCGCGCAGCCTGCTGACCTACGCCTTCGCCAGCGACATCGTCGAGCGGATCAAGGTCGTGCCGGTGCGCCGGGATCTCGAGGAGTTCCTCTTCGCCCGCCTGCCGATGGGCGAGGTCGTCCGCCAGGCGGTCTGAAGATGGCCACGGCGGCGGCAGCGGTCCCGATCATGGCCCCGGTGATGGCTCCCGCCTACGATCTCGCGCGGGTGCGGGCCGATTTTCCGATCCTCGCGCGGGAGATCAACGGCCACCCGCTGGTCTACCTCGACAACGCCGCCTCCACCCAGAAGCCGCGGGCGGTGGCGGCGGCGATCGTCGACTGCTATGAGGGGTGGTACGCCAACGTCGAGCGCGGGGTGCACACCCTGTCGCAGCTCGCCACCGCGGCCCGCGAGCGGGCGCGCGAGACCGTGCGGCGCTTCCTCAACGCGCCGAGCGCCGACGAGGTGATCTTCGTGCGCGGCACCACGGAGGCGATCAACCTGGTGGCCGCGGCTTGGGGAAACCAAAACGTCGGCCCCGGCGATGAGATCCTGATCACCGGCCTGGAGCACCACTCCAACCTGGTCCCCTGGCAGCGGCTGTGCGAGGAGCGCGGCGCGCTCCTCCGCGTCGCGGCGCTCGACGACCGCGGCGAGGTCCGCCTCGAAGAGTTCGAGCGCAGCCTCTCCCCGCGCACCCGTATCGCCGCCTTCGCCCACGTCTCGAACGCCCTCGGCACGGTCAATCCAGTCCGCGAGATGGCCGCGATGGCCCGCCGCGCCGGCGCCGTCGTGCTGGTGGACGGCGCGCAGGCGGTCCCCCATCTGGCGGTGGACGTCCAGGAGCTGGGGTGCGACTTCTACGCCTTTTCCGGTCACAAGGTCTACGGTCCGAGCGGCATCGGCGTGCTCTGGGGGCGGGCGGAGCTGCTCGCCGCCATGCCCCCCTGGCAGAGCGGCGGCGGCATGGTCCACTCCGTCAGCTTCGAGCGCACGACCTACGCGCCGCCCCCCCACCGCTTCGAGGGGGGCACGCCGTTCATCGAAGGGGCGGCCGGTCTCGCGGCGGCCCTCGAGTACCTGACCGCGCTGGGGCTCCCCGCCGTCGCCGCCTGGGAGGGGGAGCTGCTCGCCCTGGCCACCGAGCGGCTGGCGGCGATCCCCGGGCTGCGGATCGTCGGCACGGCGCGCGCCAAGGCGGCGGTGCTCTCCTTCACGATGGAGGGGATCCACCCGCACGACCTCGGAACCATCCTCGACCATCAGGGGGTCGCCATCCGCGCCGGCCATCACTGCGCCCAGCCGGTGATGGAGCGTTTCGGCGTGCCGGCGACGGCCCGCGCCTCCTTCGCCTTCTACAACACCACGGAGGAGGTGGAGATCCTGGCCGCCGCCCTTCACCGGGCGCGGGAGCTGTTCGCATGAACGACCTGCGCGACCTCTACCAGGAGGTCATCCTCGATCACAACCGGCGCCCCCGCAATTTCGGGCCGCTCGCCACCGCCAACCGCCGGGCGGAAGGGCACAACCCGCTCTGCGGCGATCGCGTGACGGTCTACCTGAACGTCGCGGACGGCCACATCGGAGCGGTTCGGTTCGAAGGCTCAGGATGTGCCATTTCGACCGCCTCTGCCTCGCTGATGACCGAGGCGCTCAAGGGGCTCACCCTGGAGGACGCCCGCGACCTGTTCAAGGGCTTCCACGACCTGGTCACCCTCGGAGCCGGCGAGGATTCGCCGGATCTGGGCAAGCTCGCCGTGTTCACCGGCGTGCGCGAGTACCCGATGCGGGTCAAGTGCGCCACCCTCGCCTGGCACGCCCTGATGGCAGCGCTGGACGCGCAGGATCTGCCCGTCACCACGGAGTAGGAATGATGAAGACCGAGCAGGAAATCCAAACCCCCGAGCCGAACCTGGAGAGCGCCGAGGGCATCGCCACGGCGACCGGCCCCTTTGAGCCCTCCTCCGAGCCGTCCGAGGTCGAGAACGGGATCGTCGAGGCCCTGAAGAGCGTCTTCGACCCCGAGATCCCGGTCAACATCTACGAGCTGGGCCTGATCTACGACATCGACATCCAGGCGGAGGGGGCCGTTCAAGTCAAGATGACCCTCACCTCCCCGGGATGCCCGGTGGCCGGCAGCCTCCCCGGCGAGGTGAGGGACAAGGTGGCGGGAGTCCCCGGCGTTACGTCCGTCGACGTCGAACTGGTCTGGGATCCGAGCTGGAACCCCTCGATGATGTCGGAGGCGGCACGTCTGGAGCTGGGAATGTTCTGAGAAGGCGTGCCGAGTTTACCTGAGTCGGTGATAAAGTCCGGGCTCGCGGTCCTGGCGCCATCCCGCCAGACGCCGCGCCCGACCCGTGACCCAGAACCAGCCACTTTCCCCCCCGGAATCCAGCCTCGACACGCTCGAAGAGCACCTGGAGAGAGTCCGTCCGCAGATCAAGAAGCTCCTGCGGAGCTATGACATCCCGCTGCAGGACGCCGAGGACGTCCTCCAGGACGCGCTCCTCGTGGCGATCAGCAAGTGGGACACGATCCGCCACAAAGAGGCCTGGATCCTCGGCGCCGTGCGCGTCAAGTGCTCGAACTACTGGAAGAAGATACGCAATGACCGCATCCTGGCCGTGGAACCCCTCGTGCTGGTGGAGCTCTCCCCGGCGCAGGCGCCGGAGCAGGAGCAGAGGGAGATCGGCCTCGATCTGAACAGCCTCACCCGCGGGGTCGACAAGCGGCACCGGGCGGCCCTCTGGCTTCGCTTCGGGGTAGGGCTCGACACCACCGAGGTGGCCCGGCGGCTCGGCTACAACCCCTCCAGTATCCGCAAGCTCACCACCCGCAGCCTGGCCCGCCTGCAGAAGCAGGTGGGAGCGCCGCGGGCGCCGGACGATCCCACCCGGTAGCCTCCACCCGGGTAGCCAAGCTGGACCGGATTCTGCATATCTTCAAAAGCAGGGACTGATGAATCTCCCGGAGGCAGAGGAGACCCCGCTGTCCCCGCAACCGGCGTCCGTGAGGGTGCCGAAGGAAAGAGACCATGCGCACACATCCGAACAGCAGCAACCCTGCAGTAAGGGCGGTGGAGGACCTCAGCCCCGAAGAGGCGAAGAACGCGGCCCGGCTGGCGGGGAGCCGCCGACTGGGGGAGATCGCCCCCCAGCCGCAGAGCATGGACGCGATGGGCCGGCTGGCGGGAGGCATCGCCCACGTGTTCAACAACCTGCTCACCGCCATCGCCTGCGAGACCGAGCTGGCGCTCGCCCGGCTGCCCGGCGACGAGCCGGCCCGCAAGAACCTGCGGGAGATCGAGAAGGTCGGCCAGCGCGGCGCCGCTCTGGCGCGCCAGCTCCTGGCCTTCAGCGGCCGCCAGGTGCTCCACCCCAAGGTCCTGCAGCTCAACCACCTGCTGACCGGGATGGAGGATCGCGTCCGCCGCTTTCTCGGTGCCGAGATCGAGCTCCGGCTGGAGCTCCACCCCGACCTCGACCGGGTGCTCCTCGACGCGGAGCAGTTCGAGCACGTGATCATGAACCTGATCTCCAACGCCCGCGACGTCATGCCCGACGGCGGCCGGCTGACCCTGGAGACGAGGAACGAGGACGTCGACGAGGAGAGCACGGTCCACTCCCTGCTGGCCAACACCGGGCGCTACGTGCTCCTCAAGGTGAGCGACACCGGCCCCGGCATGCCGGACGAGGTGCGGCGGCACGCCTTCGAGCCGTTCTTCAGCACCAAGGGGGGGATGGAGATCACCGGCCTGGGGCTCTCCACCGCCTACGGCATCGTCACCCAGAGCGGCGGCCAGATCCTGGCCGACAGCGAGCCGGGCAGCGGCACCCGCTTCCACATCTATCTTCCCAGCGCCGAACAGGCCTCCGCGGCCGCGGGCGTCGATCCCGGCCAGGAGAGCGGGGAGTGGGAGACCCTGCTGCTGGTGGAGGACGAGGAGAACGTCCGCCAGCCGCTCGCCCAGATCCTGAGCAATCGCGGCTACAACGTCCTCTCGGCCGCCGACGCCCTGGAGGCGATCCAGATCAGCCAGGCGCACTCGGGACCGATCCACCTGATGATCACCGACATCCTGATGGACGGCATGAGCGGCGTGGAGCTGGCCGAGCGGCTCTCCTTCAAGCGGCCCGAGATGCGGGTCCTCTTCGCCACCGGCTACCCCGCCGGCCTCACCGAGGGGGCGAAGCTCGCCGGCGAGGCGAATCTCCTCAAGAAGCCCTTCAGCGGCCGCGAGCTGGCCGTCAAGCTCCGCGAGATCCTCGAAGGGGGGGACTAGCGGCGACTCCTCGCGGAATTCTTACAATCCAGCGATTTCGGGCATGGCGTGCCGCTTGCTTCTGTTATAACAGCTACAGACGCCGCGGCTGCCTCGCCGTGGGACCCCCCTGACAAGGTAACCCGAATGAAATCGAGCTTACGAAAGATCCTTCTTCTCGTCGTCCTGACGCTCCTGACAGCCGGCCCCATGGCTTTCGGCCAGGAGAAGCCGCGGAACGAGGAGTTTCAGTACCACTGGCAGCTCCGTAATTTCCTCGGCACCCTGGCCGGGCTGTTCCTGCCCCGTCAGGGGGAGGGTTCCCTCACCTTCAAGTCCCTGGGCAACGGGCATCTGCAGAGCGAGCTCACCATCACCTCGGGCGCGGCCAAGCAGGGGGAGTACTTCCGCTACGGTTCGGAGATCGACACCCGCACCCTGCAGCCGATCCGGGCCTGGAGCTCCTATTCCTGGCGCGGCGAGACCAAGTCCAAGAGCGCGCCGATCGAGCAGACCGGGGTGCTCGACATCGCCTCCGGCATCTACTCCATCCGGCAGGACCCGCCCGAGAAGACCCGGCGGATGGAGATCTGGTCCGACGGCAAGATCTACCCCGTGGTAGTGATCCCCCTGGGGATCGAAAGCCGCCGGACGCGCAACGGCAAGAAGGTCGACGTCCGGCACTACTCGATCCGCGGGGTCGACGTGCCCGCGCGCGGCAACAAGTGGAAGGGGAAGCTCGACCTCTGGCTGACGCGCGACGGGGCGTCGACGCCGGTCGAGATCCTGCTCTCCCGCAACCTCGCCGACGTGCATCTGGAGATGAATTCGCTGTAGCAGTGCCTTTCATCATCCTTACAGGAGGAGAAGCATGCATCGATTGAGGAGCGCTTCCAGTCTCGCCCTTGCCGGACTCGCCGTGATGGCGGCCTGCGGCCCGCGGATCGAGAGGGCCCGCACCGTCGACGACACGGTGGCGAGGCAGACGGAGACGATGCAGAAGGACGGGAGGCAGCAGGATCAGCCGGACCGCAAGCCCATGATGTCCGCCAGCCCGATCAGCGGCGCGGCGGCGCTCCAGGCCGGTGCGGAGGTCCCGGGCTTCTCCGGCACCGTCACCTTCACCCCGACCGCCAACGGCGTCCACCTGGTGGCCGACGTCAAGGGCGTGCCGCCGGGGACGCACGGCATCCATCTCCACGAGAACGGCCAGTGCACCCATGACGATCCGTCGGGCAAGCACTTCGGTTCGGCGGGCGGGCACTTCAACCCCACCGGCTCGCCGCACGCCTGCCCCCCCACCGGCTCCCGGCACGCCGGCGACTTCGGCAACATCACGGTCGGCGCGGACGGCAGCGGCCATCTGGAGCTCGATCTCAGCACGCTCTCGCTGACCGGCGCCAACCCGGTCGCCGGCAAGGCGGTGATCCTCCACACCGGCACGGACGACTGCACCACCCAGCCGACCGGCAACTCCGGCGACCGGCTGGCCTGCGGCGTCGTACAGATGCAGGGGATGGAGAACGCCGCCCC
>JBDSHF010000392.1:0-7530 GCA_039918595.1 Thermoanaerobaculia bacterium | reverse complement strand
TAGATCATCTCGATCAGCTCGTCGTACGTGGCCTCGGCGGCGTCGCCGTCGCCGGAGCGGATGGCCTGGGTGGCGCAGTGCTTGAGGTGGTTGCGCATCAGCTCGCGGCCGACCGCGCGCAGGGCCTCCTGGACGGAGGAGATCTGGGTGAGGATGTCGGGGCAGTAGCGGTCCTCCTCGACCATCTTCTGGAGGCCGCGCACCTGCCCCTCGATCCGCCGCAGGCGCTTCTGGTTGCGGTCCTTGATCCCGGGATCGACGGCCACCGCTTTCTGGTCCCGCGTCCCGCAGCCGCAGCCGGCGACTTCCAGCGTTTCGCTTCCAGTCACTGGTTCCATACGATCCTCCTTACGCGATCCGCGCCCGCCGCAGGCGCAGGCTGTTGGCCACCACGCTGACCGAGCTGAAGGCCATGGCCGCGCTCGCCAGGATGGGGGAGAGCAGGATTCCGAAGGCGGGGTAGAGCACACCCGCCGCGATCGGGATCCCGATCACGTTGTAGATGAACGCCCAGAAGAGGTTCTGCCGCATCGTCCGCATGGTGCGGCGCGACAGCGCCACGGCCGACGCGACGCCGCGCGGGTCGCCGCGCATCAGCGTCACGTCGCTCGCCTCGACCGCCACGTCCGCGCCCGTGCCGATGGCGATCCCGAGATCCGCCTGGGCGAGCGCCGGGGCGTCGTTGACGCCGTCGCCCACCATGGCGACCACCTGCCCCGCCTGCTGGAGCCGCTTCACCTCGGCGACCTTCCCCTCGGGGAGCACGCCGGCCACCACGCGGTCGATCCCGGCCTCGCGCGCGATCGCCTCGGCGGTGCGGCGGTTGTCCCCGGTCAGCAGCACCACCTCGAGCCCCATCCTCTTGAGCCGCGCGACCGCCTCGCGCGCGGTGGCCTTGAGCGGGTCCGCCACCGCCAGCAGCCCCGCGAGCCTGCCGTCGATCGCCACGTAGACCGGCGTCTTCCCCTCGCCCGTCAGACGCTCGGCGTCGGCCGCCAGCGGCGCGGGATCGGCGGCGTAGTCGGCCATCAGCCCCTCGTTGCCGGCGGCGATGAAGGAGCCCTCGACGACCCCCACCACGCCCTGGCCGGTGACGGACTGGAACTCCTCGGGCGTCATGAAGGCGAGGTTGCGCTCGCGGGCGTGCCGCACGACGGCGTCGGCCAGCGGGTGCTCCGAGGAGGATTCGAGCGCGGCGACGATGCGCAGCAGCTCGTCGGCGCTCCGTGGCGCGCCCGGAGCCGGGATCACGTCGGTCACCGTCGGCCGCCCCTCGGTGATCGTCCCTGTTTTGTCGAGCAGGACCGTGGTGACGTCGCCGGCACGCTGGAGCGCCTCGCCCCCCTTGATCAGGATGCCGAGCTCGGCTCCCTTGCCGGTCGCCACCATCACCGCCGTCGGCACCGCCAGCCCCATGGCGCAGGGGCAGGCGATGATCAGCACGGCGACCGCCGCCGCGAAGGCGCGGACGGCCGAGCCAGTATTTCCATCCATACCAGCAGCCACGTACCAGACCACGAAGGTGGCGATGGCGAGCGAGAGCACCACCGGCACGAAGATGCCGCTGACGCGGTCCGCCAGCCGCTGAATCGGCGCCCGCGATCCCTGGGCGTCACGCATCAGCCGGACGATCTGCGCCAGCACGCTGTCCGACCCGAGCGTCGTCGCCCGGTAGCGGAAGGCGCCCGTGCGGTTGATCGTGCCGCCGATCACCCGGTCCCCGGCCTGCTTTTCGACCGGCATCGACTCGCCGGTGAGCATCGACTCGTCGACGGCGCTGGCGCCCGAGAGCACCTCGCCGTCCACCGAGATCCGCTCGCCAGGGCGGACGGCCACCGTGTCGCCGCTCTTCACCGTCTCGACCGGCACGTCCACTTCCTGCGCCTCACGCAGCACCCGGGCCGTCTTCGGCTGCAGGGCGACGAGCCCGCGCAGGGCGGCCGAGGTGCGGCTCTTGGCCCGCGCCTCGAAGGCGTTGCCGGTGAGGATCAGGGCGATGATGATGACTACCGCCTCGTAATAGACATCCGGGGCCACCCCCCGCGAGAGGAAGAAGCCGGGCGCCACCGTGGCGAGCACGGAGTAGAGGAACGCCGCGCCGGTGCCCACGGCGACCAGCGTGTTCATGTCCGCCGAGTGGTGGCGGAAGCCGGACCAGGCGCGGACGTAGAAATGCCGGCCGGCCCAGGCCATCACCCCGAGCGTCAGGGCGAGCAGGCTCCAGGAGAGGACGGCGGGAGGGATCCGGTAGAGCCACGGCATCGCGGCGCGCAGGGCGGGGGTCAGCGACTCCATGGCCCAGCGCATGAACGGATCGGCCACTGGCCCATGATGGATGGCGGAGGCCATCAGCGGCATCGAGACGATCATGGCAAGCAGGCCGATGGCGCCGCTCACCAGGGCCTTGCGCCGGAGGTTCCGGAATTCCTCCTCGTTGGCCCGGTCGCGCGCCTCCTGCTCCTCGAAGGCGGTCTGCTCCGGCCGCGGCAGCTCCGCCTCGTAGCCGGTATCGCGGATCGCCTCGACGAGCGCCTCCGGACGGGTGACAGCCGGATCGTAGATCACGGCCGCGTTCTTCATCATCAGGTTCACCGAGGCGTCGACCACGCCGGGCTGACGCTGGAGCGCCTTCTGGACGCTCGCCTGACAGGCGGCGCAGGTCATGCCCTGGACGGGGATGTCGACCTTCGCGCCGGCCTTTTTCTCGGTCGTTGGAATCGCCATGAGATCTCCTTCACCCCTCCACGATGAGCTTGCCGTGCAGCATGCTCATGCCGCAGGTGATGTCGAACGCCCCCGCCTTCCCGGGCGTCAGCTCGACAGGCGTCTTCTGGAAGGCGGGGAGGAACTTGCGGATGCCGAGCTCGGGGATCACGACCTCCTCCGAGCAACTGGAATCCTCCTGGCGGTCGAAGATCAGGCGCACGGGCTGTCCCTGTTTCACCTTCACCTCGGCGGGCTCGTAGCCCCCGTGGACCGTGATGGTGACCTCCTGCGCGCCCCTGGCGCCGGCGGTCGCGGTGACCGCCGTGCGCTTTGCGAGGAAGAAATACCAGTTGACCCAGGCGATCGCCGCGATCCCCGCCAGGACGACCGCCCAATCCGAAGGAGCTGGCGAGGGAATCATGCGAGCCTCTCGGCCCTCTCCACCGGAGAGGCCGTGTAGCCGGCGTCGTCGAGCGCTTCGCGGATCTTCGCGAAGGAGGACTTCGCCGGGTCATAGAGGAGATCGGCCGAGCCGACGTCGACCCGGTTGACGTTCACCCCGTCCAGTTTCTTCAGCGTCTTTTCGACGCGGGCCACGCAGTGCCCGCAACTCATGCCGTCGATCTTCAGGTTCAGGTGCTCCATGGTTTTTACTCCTCCTCGCCCTGTGCAACAGTATACCCCCCCACCCTATTCCATGGGAACGAATCCTGGGGCTGTGAGCGTCCCCGCGAGGGGCGGCTCCGCGTCTCGGAGGGCAGCCGTTGCCCTCTCAGATCCCGATTCGTCCCCTCGCGGGGCAGCCGTTGCCCTCCGAGATTCTGCTCCGTTCTCTCGCAGGGCAGCCACCGCCCTCCGAGATTCTGTTCCGTTCTCTCGCAGGGCGGCGATCGCCCTCCGAGATTGTGATTCATCCCCTCGCAGGGCGATCGTAGCCCTCGGAGATTTCGAGCCGTCGCCTCGGAGGGCGGCGGCTGCCCTCCGAGATTGCGGGATCGCTCCCGAGAGAGGGAGCACGCTTTTCGCGAGGGCGGACACGCCGTTTCCGTTGGCGCTGTCGCGATGGGGGAGGGCGGAAGGCGCGAACCCAAGGGCTTCACGGGCGTAGAATGCCGTCATTCCGAGGATGACGATGCCAAAAAGCCTGCTCCCCTTCGCGCTCTCCGCTCTTCTTCTCCCGGGCACGGCGTTGGCCCAGGAGGCCAAAGCGCCTGCCGAGGCGCAGCCCGCCCAGCAAGCGCCGGAGGGGAAGAAGCCGGACGCTTTCCAGTATTTCTTCGGCAAAAAGAGAGACGAGAAGAAGGCACCGGAGGCCCCGAAGGCGCCCGAAGCCAAGAAGCCGGCAGCCGGGAAAGCTCCCGAAGCCCTCCCGGAGAAATCCGTAGAGCCTGTTGCGCCGGCCGTTCCTTCCGAAGTCCGCCCCGAGCCCGCGATGGTGGAGGAGCCGCAGCTCGCGGCGCCGGTCCCTGAAGCCGCCCCGGAGCCCGCGAAGGCGGAGGAGCCCAGGGCGGACGCCTTTCATTATTTCTTCGGCCAGGCTTCACAGCCGGCCCCCGAGGCCAAGAAAGAGGAGGCGACGGAGGCGCGCAAGCCTGTCAACGCCTTCGACTATTTCTTTGGGAAGGACGGCAAGGCGGACGAGGTCGAGGAACCGCAGAGCCCGCCGCCGATTTAACCGCCCGCCAGGGCGGAATTTATCCAGCCTGGGGTGTTAACCCCAGGTGCCGGCTTCGGGGGCTTGGAAATTGTGGGGCCTCGTACCTGGGGTTGACACCCCAGGCTGGATAAATTCCGCCCCGAAGGGGCGGCCAGACAGGGGCGCGTTCCTCAAAAACTACCGAGAAAGAATTTTCGCCAGCTCGAACAAACTCAGATCGAGCGGCTTCTTGTTGGCGACTACCTCGGCGAGCGGGGTGGTGACGATCTCGCCGCCGCCGATCCCCACCAGGACCCCGTGTTCCCCCCGGGCCAGCCGCTGGACGGCGGCGGCGCCGAGTCTTGTGGCGAGCAGGCGGTCGGCGGCTCCCGGCGTGCCGCCGCGCTGGACGTGCCCGAGGATCGTCGCCCGCAGCTCGAAACCCAGCCGCTGGCGGTGCTCGGAGAAGTGCCGGATCAACCGTTCGGCGTTGAACTTCGCCCCTTCCGCCACCACCACCAGGGCGTGCGGCTTGCCGCGCTGGTAGGCCCCCTGGAGCTCGGCGGCGAGCGCCTCCGGGTCGATCTCCATCTCAGGGATGATCACCGCCTCGGCCCCTCCCGCCACCGCCGCCGCCAGCGCCAGATAGCCGCAGTCGCGCCCCATCACCTCCACCAGGAAGGCGCGCTGGTGGGAGGAGGCGGTCACCTTCAGCCGGTCGATCGCCTCCAGGGCGATGTTGAGCGCGGTGTCGACGCCGATCGTGATCTCCGAGCCGTAGAGGTCGTTGTCGATCGTCGAGGCGACTCCGACCACCGGCAGGCGCATCTCGGAGAGCTGATGGGCGCCGGTCTGCGAGCCGTTGCCGCCGATCACCACCAGCGCATCGATGCCGTGGGCGCCGAGCTGGCGCAGGGCATTGATGCGGCCGTCCTCGGTGCGGAACTCGGGGCAGCGGGCGCTCCCCAGGATGGTGCCCGCCTGCTGCACGATCCCTCCCACGTCGCGCACCTCGAGGTTGGTGAAGTTGCCGGCGATCAGTCCGCTGAAGCCGCGCCGGACCCCGAAGACCTGCAGGCCCTCGTAGATCCCGGCGCGCACCACGGCCCGGATGGCGGCGTTCATTCCGGGGGCGTCCCCCCCACTGGTCAAGACGGCGATCCTCTTCATGGCTCCTCCAACCTGCCTCTCGCGCCTACACCTTACAAAACGCGGGCCGGATATGTAAGGCGGGCCCCTCATCACCCCGGCCCTCTTCTCCCGTCCCCTCCCGCCCTCCCGCACCGGGAGAAGAGGGAGAAAAGAAAAACTTTGGATCTCGCGTGGGTGGAGGTTCCCCTCTCCCGGTGAGGGAGGGCGGGAGGGGACGGGAGAGGGGCCAGGGGTGAGGGTCCGCTTGACACCTTCAGCCGGTTTCTTAATGCTGCGGCCATGAACCTCGATTCTCCGTCCACTCCCTCGCTCTCCGAGGTTCACGGCTCCGTCGAAATCCCGCCGCAGCTCTCGTTCTGGCGCCGCTTCTTCGCGTTCAGCGGTCCGGCCTATCTGATCAGCGTCGGCTACATGGACCCGGGCAACTGGGCGACCGACATCGCGGCCGGCTCGAAGTTCGGCTACCGCCTGCTCTGGGTGCTGGTGATGTCGAACATCATGGCCATCCTGCTCCAGAGCTTCTCGGCCCGCATCGGCATCGTCACCGGCATGGACCTGGCGCAGGCCTGCCGCGCCATGTTCTCCCGCAAGGTCTCGTGGGTCCTGTGGATCCTCGCCGAGGTGGCCATCGCCGCCTGCGACCTCGCCGAGGTGCTGGGCTCGGCGATCGGCCTGCAACTGCTCTTCGGCATGCCGCTGCTGCTCGCCGTCTTCGTGACCGCCCTCGACACCTTCGTGCTCCTGCTCCTGCACCACCGGGGCGTGCGGCTGATGGAGGCGTTCATCCTCACCCTGGTGCTGACGATCGGCATCTGCCTGGCGATCGAGGTCTTCCTCTCGCAGCCGCACTGGGGGCAGATGGCGGCCGGCCTCGCGCCGTCGCTGCCGGGGGAGGGCGCCCTGTTCCTCGCCATCGGCATCCTCGGCGCCACGGTGATGCCGCACAACCTTTACCTGCACTCGGCGCTGGTGCAGTCGCGCCGCGTGAAGCACACGCCGGCGGGCATCCGCCAGGGGATCCGCTTCAACACCATCGATTCGGTGGTGGCGCTGAACGGCGCGCTGCTGGTCAACGCCGCCCTGCTGGTGCTGGCCGGAGCCGCCTTCTTCAAGGCGGGGCTGTTCAACGTCGCGGAGATCCAGGACGCCCACAAGCTGCTCGAGCCGCTGCTGGGCCACCACATCGCGCCGATCGCCTTCGCCATCGCCCTGATCGCCGCCGGGCAGTCGTCGACGATCACCGGCACCCTCGCCGGGCAGGTGGTGATGGAGGGGTTCGTCCACATCCGCCTGCGCCCCCTGGTCCGGCGGCTCCTCACCCGGGTTCTCGCCATCATCCCCGCCGTGCTGACCATCGTCCTGGTCGGCGAGCGGGCGACGGGGAGCCTGCTGGTGCTCTCGCAGGTGGTGCTCTCGCTGCAACTCTCCTTCGCCGTGATCCCCCTGATCCAGATCGCCTCGGACCGCCGCTGGATGGGGCAGTACGTGATCAGCAAGTGGATGCAGGCCGCCGGCTGGCTGGTGGCCGGAGTGATCGCCGCGCTCAACCTGAAGCTGGTCTTCGACGCGGTCCTGGGATGGCTGACCGGAGCGGGGAAGTACACCTGGCTGGTCTGGCTGACGGCGATCCCCGCCGTCCTGGGGCTGATCTGGCTGCTGGGCTACGTGATCATCGTGCCGCTGCTGGAGCGCCGGCGCAACCAGCCGGTGGGCGCGCTGATCGGCGTCCACGGGCCGACCACCATCCCGGAGATCGTGCCGCCGCGCTCCCCCCGCCTGATCGCGGCGGCGCTCGACTTCTCGGCGGCCGACAAGGGGGTGGTCTCCTACGCGGTGACCCTCGCCCACGCCGCCGGCCGCGGCGCCAAGGTGCTGCTCTTCCACGTCGTCGAGTCGGGCGGCGCCCTGGTGATGGGCGGCGAGTCCGACGACCGCGAGGCGCAGGCCGACCAGGAGCGCCTGGAGCTCTATGCCGTCCAGTTGCGGGATCTGGAGGTCGAGGTGGAGTACGACCTCGGCTTCGGCGACCCCCCCGA
>JBDSHF010000391.1:0-6490 GCA_039918595.1 Thermoanaerobaculia bacterium | reverse complement strand
CTCCCCAAGCTGACGCCGAAGGACCTCGAGGCGATCGACACCCTCTACCGCCATCGGGCACAGTCGCTGCAGGCGGTGGACGAGGCGGTGGCGACGGTGGTCGAGGCGCTGAAAGCCGCCGGCCAGCTCGACAACACCTACATCTTCTTCACCTCGGACAACGGTTTCCACATGGGCCAGCACCGCTTGAAGCCGGGCAAGTACACACCGTATGAAACGGATGTCCACGTGCCACTCCTGGTGCGCGGCCCCGGGATCGCCGCCGGCAGCTCGACCAGCGCGGCCACGTCGAGCGTCGATTTCGTCCCCACGATCGCCGAGCTCGCGGAGGCGGCGCTCCCGTTCGCGGTCGACGGCCGGTCGTTCGTGCCCCTGCTGCGAGGGCATACGCCCGGCGACTGGCGGCAGGTGGTGCTGCTGGAGCAGTACCAGTTCGTGCCGGTGGAAAACGAGCCGGACAGCGTCCTGGAGCCCGCCGATCCCCAGGATGGGACGGTCACCGCCTACCCCTCTCACCTGGGATTGCGGACGCCACGCTTCAAGTACGTGGAGTACGGCACCGGCGAGCGCGAGGTCTACGACCTGCGCCGCGATCCGGAGGAGCTGAACAACCTGGCCGGCCAGATGGACGCGGGGTGGCTGGCGCGGATGTCGAGCCTGGCGCGGGCGCTCGGGGCCTGCTCGGGAGAGGGGTGCAGGGCGCTGGAAGGGGCGGCGGTGCCGGTGCCTTGAGGGTGGGGCTCCCCCCGCCCCGAATCCTCACCCCCCGCCCCCTCTCCCACCGCACTCCCCCCGACCGGGAGAGGGGGGACTTTACTGAAAACGCGCGGCTTGTAGGGTGCGCTGTGCGCACCATCACCGTTTCTGGTGCGCACAGCGCACCCTACAAGCAAGGTCTCCCCCGTCAAGCTCCCCTCTCCCGGTCGGAGGGAGGGCGGTGGGAGAGGGGCCGGGGGTGAGGATTCGGGGCGGGGGGGACGTCGCTCTTCAGGCGGGTTCCGCGTGAAGCCGCACGCCCAGCGCGCGAGCGACTTTGAGGATGGTCGCGAAGCTTGGATTCCCGCTTTCACTGAGAGCCTTGTAGAGGCTCTCGCGGCTGAGTCCGGCATCGCGGGCAACTTGCGACATTCCCTTCGCGCGTGCGATATCGCCGAGAGCGCGGGCGATGCCGGCTGCATCCTCGGGCGCCTCGACGAACCATGCATCGAGATAGGCGGCCATCTCTTCGGGAGTGCGCAATTGTTCCGCCACGTCGTAGGGCACGGTCCTGGTCTTCACGGACTCTTTTTTCATGGATGCCTTGGGCATTTCGAATCCTCCTAGAGATTCCGGGCGAGCGCGATCGCAGACTTGATATCTTTCTGCTGAGTCGACTTATTGCCGCCCGCCAAAAGGACGATGAGCTCGCCACCTCGTTCAGTGTAGTAAACGCGGTAGCCAGGGCCGAAATCGATCTTCAACTCGGACACGCCGTCGGTAAGGTTGCGATGCTGCCCAGGATTGCCGTGGACCAGGCGATCGACCCGCACCTGAATACGAGCGCGACCGACGCGATCCTTGAGGGCGTTGATCCAGCTCAGGTAGACGGCTGTCACCTGGACGCGCATCAGCCAACTGTATCCCATACGCTACATGTGTCAAGGCAGCCCACCCGCTATACTCCTCCTCCCATGTCCGAACCCCGCGATCTGCCGACCCTGCGCGAGGCCATCGAGGCGATCGATCGCGAGATCCTTTCTCAGCTCCGGCGGCGGATGAGCCTGGCCGAGGAGGTGGCGGCGGCGAAGCTCCAGACGGCGTACCCGTTCCGCGACGAGCCGCGCGAGGATCAGGTATTGCAGCGGGTGCGTCACGCCGCCGTCGAGCAGGGGATCGACGCCCATGAGATCGAGCGGCTCTACCGGGTGATCCTCGACATGTCCGTGGCGCATCAGAAAGCCCACGTCCGCTCGCTCTCGGCGGCGCCCCTGCGCGTCGTCTATCAGGGGGTCGAGGGCTCCTACAGCCACCTGACGGCGCAGCGCCGCTACGCCGGGCTGCCCGATGGGGTGCTGCTCGAGGGGTTCGAGACCTTCCGCGCCGCCGCCGAGGCGGTGCGCGACGGCAGCGCCGACCGCGCCCTGCTGCCGATCGAGAACACCACCGCCGGCAGCATCAACGAGACCTACGACCTGCTGGCCGAGGGGGGGCTGGTGATCAACGCCGAGGAGGTGAGCCACATCGAGCACTGCCTGCTCGGCCTCCCCGGCGCCCGCGTCGAGGACCTGCGGACGGTGCTCTCCCACCCCCAGGGGCTGCTGCAGTGCGAGGATTTCCTGCGCGCCTCGCCCTGGATCCGCCCGCAGACGGAGTTCGACACCGCCGGCTCGGCGCGCAAGGTGCGCGAGCGCAACGATCCCACGGTGGCGGCGATCGCCGGCGAGTCGGCGGCGCGGGTGTTCGGCCTGGAGGTGCTGCGGCGGGGCATCCAGACGCAGGCGGGGAACTACACCCGTTTCGTGGAGCTGGCGCGCGACCCGATCCGCTTCCCTCCCGAGACGCCGGCGAAGACCTCGCTCCTGCTCGCCCTCCCCCACCATCCCGGCGCGCTGGCCGAGGTGCTGGGCGTGCTCAGCCGCCGCGGGGTCAACCTCGCCAAGCTGGAGTCGCGGCCGATCCCCGCAAGCCCGTTCAAATACCGCTTCTACCTCGACCTCGACGGCAACGCCGACCGCGATCCGGTGCGCGGCGCCCTCGCCGAGATGGGTCCGCTGACCACGGAGCTGCGGGTGCTGGGGACGTATCCGGCAAGCGAAAAAGACAAGGACGTAAAGGACGACAAGGACGGCAAGGACAGGAAAGACCGCAAGGCTACCCCGTAGAGCAGGGCCCTTTTTTGTCCTTTGCGTCCTTGCGGTCCTTTACGTCCTTTGTTTTGCTTCAAGCCGCCACGGTGCGCCGTCCTGGGTCAGTTGCTCGCCCTTTCCGCAGCTCCGGCCAGCCTTGGCGGGCCTCTCGCCGGGTTTTCCGCGCTCCCCTGAACGTTTTTTCGGGTCTCGCCGGGGTTTCCTGGGCTCTCGCTAACGTTTCACGGGGTCCCGGAAACGTTTCACGGGCTCCCCGAAACGTTTCCGGACCTCCCGGAAACGTTTCCGGGCCTCCCCGAAACGTTTCCGGGCCTCCTTGAAACGTTTCCGGACCTCCTTGAAACGTTTCCGGACCTCCCTGAAACGTTTCCGGACCTCCCTGAAACGTTTCCGGGACTCCCTGAAACGTTTCCGGGCCTCCTTGAAACGTTTCCGGAACTCCCTGAAACGTTTCCGGGCCTCCCTGAAACGTTTCCGGAACCCCCTGAAACGTTTCCGGACCTCCCCGAAACGTTTCCGGACCTCCCCGAAACGTTTCCGGGACTCCGTGAAACGTTTCCGGGACTCCGTGAAACGTCTCCGGAACCCCGTGAAACGTTCCCGGGACTCCGTGAAACCTCTCCGGAACCTCCAGAAAGGCCCTCTGTGGCCGCCCCTACAAGTCTTCGGGGGGCGCCTCGGCCGCGGCCTCTTCCATCAGGTAGGAACGCACCGCCAAGCGGGCCGCCCCGCCGAAGTCGAGGAGCTCATCGGTTTCCTGGGGCGCGGCACGGCGGGCGGTGGCGGCGAGCAGCCCATTATAGAAACGGCGGAGGTGGAGCACCAGGGGCCAGAGGATGCCGGCGGCGGCGGCCATGCGCTGGAGAACCTCCTCGGAAGGGATCTTCTGACCCGACTCATACCGGGAGAGGTCGCTCTGCCGCAGCCCGGCGTCGCGGCCGAAGGCGACCTGACTCTTGCGGGCGTACTGGCGCAGGAAGAGCACTACCAGCCGCGGCGTATCCGGATGATCCACCGTCTTTTCCATGTTTGCGCTACCCCCGGTATCGTGAATAGGTTATGTTCTTCGAGTGCACATTTTCCCGAGAGCGGCCCTCGCGGCCATGGGGGCCGTGGCGGAGCCGACCTCCAGCGGAGCCCCTTATGCCGACCGTTCGCAAGCTCGCCGTCCTCCTCGTCCTCGCCACCCTCGCCACTCCCTGGACTGCCTCGGCCGCCAGCCCGCGGTCTGCAAGAACTTCCAGGCTCACACAAGCCGAGTCGCCGAGGGCTCTCCTCGAGAGCGCCTGGGCTTTTCTTATCGGAGCCTGGACCAAAGAGGGCTGCGGGATCGACCCGAACGGCCGATGCGCCCCTGCGCAAGCTCCGGTGAGCAGGGCTGACACGGGCTGCAACATCGATCCCGATGGCCGCTGCGGTTTATGAGCCATCACCTCTGGGCCTGCTGTCCGTTCTCCAGTCGCGGGGCCGAGCGTCTGGTCCGTTCCATCTCCGCGATGATGCGCCACGCCAGTTCCACCGTTGCGGTCTCTTGTTGAGCCGCATCGCGGAAGAGCGATAAGGACGCCAGGGCCTCGCGAGTAATTCCCTGCGCGTGAAAGATGGGCGCCATCTCCCGCGCCAGGGTTTTAACCTCTTGGGTCTGACCTTCCTTTAGATAGATCACCGCCAGCTCCAGAGCGGCCCGGGCTGCGTCATAGGGTAGCTGGCGGGCCGTAAACTCCCGGCACACCTGCTTCAGGCCGGCGGTGGCATCTTCCCGATTTCCCTCGCCGGCTGCGACCCTCGCCGCCAGCCAAGCCACGCGAATCAGGTCGAGCTCGTTGCTCATTTGCGCAGCAAGTTCCCGGACCTTGGGCAGCAGCTTTGCCGCCTTTGCGTAGCGCCCCAAGGCACAAAGGTCGTTTGCGGTCTCGAAGTGAAGCGCAAAGAGCAGCCGGGAATCTCCTGAGGCCTCGACGAAAGAAGCGGCTTCCGCTAGAGCATCCAGAGCACCCTCGAGATCTCCCATCTGCTCGTAGACATGCTCTTTCTTGAGGAGGATTCGCCCTGTGGTGGCCGGATTGCCATCCGCGGCGCTGGCCGCGAGATCGAGCAGATCCAGTGCCTCCAGGAACCGGTGCTGCTCGCGCCGGAGGGAGGCTTCGAGGGAGAGCATCCGCCACTCCGGGAGCAAATCGAACGCGGCACCGGCCCGCCAGAGATCCCAGGCCCGGACGAACGCCTCGTCGGCTCCGGCGAAGTCGTTGGCGACCCGGCGGGCGTTCGCCACGTGGGCCCAGGCATAACCCTCGAGGCGCCGGCGCCAGTCCTCCCCTCCCGCCACCCGCTGGGCGATGAAGAGGGCCAGATCCGCCAGATCGAGGGCCTCGCGGGGATTGTCCGCGGCCGCCCGCACGCTCGCCTCGCAGACCCGCTCCGCCAGCGCCCAGGTCCGGAGCTCAGGGGAGCCCGCCACCAGCTCGCGCCGCGACGGGCGGGGGTGGGCCTTCAACCGCGCCCACAGCTTCCCGGCATCGCGCCGCGCCGACTCCGCTTTCAGCCTCCGCTTGCGGGCCACGAGCCCTGTCCGGAGGTCCTCGGCCGTCGACCAGCCGGCGGTGATCGCGGTGCGATCGATCCTCCCCTGCTCCTCGGCGGTGAGCGCCACCGGCGAGGGGGAATCCCGCGCCGCCGACGTCACCAGGGAGTGGATGAAGAGCAGGGCGTCCACCGTTTCCGGCGAGTAGCCGAGGGTGGCCGCCAGGGCATTCAGGGTTTCGCGGCTCAGGGGCCGGTCCCCCGTCTCGTAGCGGGAGAGCTGCCGGTAGGTCGTGTAGCCGTGCCGGTCGGCCAGCTCCTGCTGAGCCCAGCCACGCTGCGAGCGGAGAGAGACCAACACCAGGGCCTCGAGGGAGAGCTTGTCTCGCGCCACGCTTGTAAAACCTCCGGAATTGAGGCGTCCACCAGAAGCGGTGTCCGCCGGCCTGCTTTCGTGACACCCGAAGCCCGGACACCCGGCCCCGGGTTGCGGCAACCGGGAAAAACCACCTGAGAACAATAGTTTATTCGATTTTGCAGTTGCGTGCCCTGGCAATGGCGCAAGCACCCTATGTTCTCTCTTGTGAGTACACTGGAGAGGAAAACGCGGTCCGCTCACCCGGCGGAAGAGGAGCTTCATCGCTTCATGCGCGGTGAGACGGCCCCGCGGGAGACCCTGGACATCGTCCGGCACCTCCTCAGGGGGTGCCTCGGATGCGCCCGGGTCACCCGCCGCCTGTGGGACCTGGCGGAGCCGGGTCCGCGCCTCGACAGCCGCCCGCAGCGAATCCACGCCGGGGGTCCACACGGGAGAAGGAAAATGACCAGCCTGAAGATCGCCATCGACCAGATCGACGACATCGCGCGCCAGGTCGAGAACCTTCAATTCCGGCTGCTGGGCGTTCGGGCCACCTTGCCGGATTCAACCGCCGAGAGCGTCCGGCTCCTCGACGTGGACCCGATGGATGACGCCGCGGAGCTCCACGCGCTCATCGATTGCGTGCTGAGGGACCGGATCGAGCCCGCGCTCCGGGAGTTGCGCAAGCTGGCGAAGAAAAAATGACCCCGGGCGTTCTGGCTTTTTGAGGCCCAACGGGCCGCCCTCCTGTAGCCCAGGGCATCGC
>JBDSHF010000390.1:0-7398 GCA_039918595.1 Thermoanaerobaculia bacterium | reverse complement strand
CTTGACGGGGGAGACCTCGCTTGTAGGGTGCGCTGTGCGCACCAGAAACGGTGATGGTGCGCACAGCGCACCCTACAAGCCACGCGTTTTCAGTAAAGTCCCCCCTCTCCCGGTTGGAGGGAGGGCGGTGGGAGAGGGGCTGGGGGGTGAGGATTCGGGGTGGGGGGGCGCACCAGCCGGCAAGACCGCCCCCGGCCTCTCTGATAGATTCCCTCTCTACTATGTTCCGGGTCGCCTACCAGCTCTTCCGCTTTCGCGGCCTCCTCGCGACCCTGACCTCCCGCGAGCTCAAGGCGCGGTACCGCGGCTCGGGGCTCGGCTTCCTCTGGTCGCTGGTCAATCCGCTGCTGCTGCTCGCCGTCTATACCTTCGTCTTCAGCGTCGTCTTCAAGCCGGACGACCGCGGCGGCATGACCCCCTACGCGCTCTTCCTGGTCAGCGGGCTGTTCCCCTGGATCTGGACCTCGGCCTCGGCGCTCGAGGGCTCGATGTCGCTGATCGCCAACTCCGGGCTGATCCGCAAGGCGGTCTTCCCGGCCGAGCTGCTGCCGATGGTCTCGGTGCTCTCGAACCTGGTCCACTTCCTGTTCGCGCTGCCGATCGTGATCGCGGCCATCCTGACCGGGCGCATCCTTGGCTACCCGGTCGGCGGCCTCTCGATCGTGGCCCTGCCGGCGGTCATCCTCCTCCACCTGCCGATGGCCGCCGGGCTGGCGCTCGGGGTGGCGGCACTCACCGTCCATTTCAAGGACGTGCGCGACCTGCTGGCCAACCTGCTGACCCTGCTCTTCTTTCTCACCCCGATCCTGTTCTCGCTCGACAGCATCCGCGGCCACATCCTGGTCTGGTGGGCGGTGCGGCTCGACCCCTTCACCCCGTTCATCCTCGCCTATCAGGACGTGCTGTTCCGCGGCCGCTTTCCCGATCCCCTGCTGTGGGTGCAGATGGCCCTGGTCAGCCTCGTCTTCTGGGCCTTCGGGGCGGGTCTGTTCGAGCGGCTGCGCGAGACGCTGGTGGAGGTCGCATGATTGCGGACAAGACCGCGGACAAGACCGGGGGTAAAACCGGGGACGGCCCGGCGCCCGTCGAGCCCGCGGAGGTGATCCGCGTCGAGGGGGTCTCCAAGCTCTACCGCCGCACCCTGCCCGGGGACCGGCTGCGCACGCTCAAGAGCGCCCTGGTCGGCCGCAGCCTGGCGAGCGGCCTGAAGCCCGAGGAGTCGATCGCCGCCCTGGAGACGGTGGACTTCGCCGTCCACCACGGCGAGGCGTTCGGGGTGATCGGCGGCAACGGCTCGGGCAAGTCGACCCTGCTCAAGCTGGTGGCCGGCATGCTCAAGCCGACGACCGGGCGGATCACCGTGGCCGGCCGGGTGGCGGCGCTGATCGAGCTGGGGGCCGGCTTCCACCCCGAGATCTCGGGGCGGGAGAACGTCTTCATCAACGGCGCCGTGCTCGGCCTCACCCGCCGGCAGATCGAGAGCCGGTACGCGGAGATCGTGGAGTTCTCCGGCCTCGGCGACTTCATGGAGGAGCCGGTCAAGAACTACTCCTCGGGGATGTACGTGCGCCTGGGGTTCGCGGTGGCGGTCAACACCGATCCCGACGTGCTGCTGGTCGACGAGGTGCTCGCCGTGGGGGACGAAGCCTTCGCCCACCGCTGCCTGCGGCGGATCGAGGAGTTCCTCGCCGCCGGCAAGACGCTGCTGCTGGTCAGCCATTCGCTCGACCTCGTGGAAGGGGTCTGCGACCGCGTGCTCTGGCTCGACAACGGCCGCCAGCGCCTGGTCGGCGAGCCCCGGCGGGTGATCGACGCCTATCGCCAGGAGGTGGCGGCGCGCGAGGGGGAGGAGCACTTGGCGGCCAAGCGGCAGCGCGAGGAGTCGGACGAGGAGGTCCCGGATGAGCTGCGCTGGGGCTCGCGGGAGGCGGAGATCGTCGCCCTCCGGATGCTCGCCGGCGGCGAGGAGCGCTACCTCGTCACCACCGGCGAGGACGTCGTTTTCGAGATCCGCGCCCGAGCGGAGAAGCCGCTCGACGACTTCGTGTTCGGCGTGGCGATCTCGACGCCGCGGGACTTCGAGGTCTGGGGGACCAACACCGACATCGAGGGGTATGCGGCGGGCCATTTCGAGGGGGAGGCCACCGTGCGCCTCGCCTGCCCGGCCCTCCGCCTCGCCCCCGGCGAATACGTGGTGGACGTCGCCATCCACTCCAAGGAGGGGGCTCCCTACGACTACCAGCGCCGGGCGCTCGCCTTCACGGTGACGGCGACGGCCAGCGGCGTCGGGGTCTACGCCCCCGAGCACCGGTGGGAGTTCGGGGGTGGGTTGGAGTGGAAGGATCTGGGCCGCTGATCTGACCTCATGGACCTCCACGACCTCGCCCGGCGGATGACCGCGGCGGCCCTCGCGGCCGTGGATCCGGAGCGGCTGGCGCGCGAGGAGCTGGCACGGCGCGGCGAGCGCTTCGGCGCGGCGGTGGCGATCGGCAAGGCCGCGGCGGCCCTCGCCCGCGGCGCTCGGGAGGCCCTGGAGCCCGCGGCGCCGCGGCTGCTGATCCGCCCCCACAACACGCCGGGGCTCCTCGATCCGGGGTGGGAACAGATGACGGGCGGCCACCCCCTCCCCGACCGCCAGAGCGCCGCCGCCGGCGAGCGGCTCGAACGGTGGCTCGCCGAGATCGCCCCCCGGCCGCTCCTGGCCCTGATCTCGGGCGGCGCCTCGGCCTGTGTCGAAGCCCCGGCCGCGGATCTCACGCTGGAGGACCTCGCCGCCACCCAGCGCGCCCTGCTCGCCTCGGGCCTCCCGATCCAGACGGTCAACGCCGTCCGCAAGCACCTCTCCCGCCTCAAGGGGGGCGGCGCCCTGCGTGCCCTGCCCGCCCTGCCTGCCCTGCCCGCAACAACCGGACGGCTCCCCCGCGTCCTCGCCCTGCTCCTCTCCGACGTGCCCGGGGATGACCCGGCGGCCATCGCCTCCGGCCCCTTCGCCGCCGATCCCACCACCTACGCCGAGGCGCTCGCCGCCGTCGCGGGGCTCGACGTGCCGGAGGCGGTGCGGCGCCACCTCACGGCCGGCGCCCGCGGGGAGCGGCCCGAAACCCTGAAGGCGAACTCTCCGGAGGTCGAGACCGTGCTGCTGGCGAGCGTGAGGACGGCCGTGGCCGCCGCCGTCTCCGTGGCGCGGCACCAGGGGTTCCACGCCGTGGAGGGGGAGCTGGACGGGGAGGCTGTCCGCGCCGCCCGCGAGCTGGTCGAGCGCGGGCGCGCCCTGGAAGGAGCCGCGGTCGCCCTGGTGCTCGGCGGCGAGACGACGGTCACCTTGCAGGAGGATGCCGGCCATGGCGGCCGCAACCAGGAGCTGGCCCTCGCGGCGGCGCGGGCGCTGGCGGGCGGCGGGGGCGAGCTGGTCTTCACCCTGGCCACCGACGGCGAGGACGGGCCGACCCGCTCCGCCGGGGCGACCGTGGACGGCAACACCTGGGAAGCGATCCGGCGGGCGGGGATCGACCCGCAAGCGGCCCTGGCGCGGCACGATGCGCGCACGGCTCTCGCCGCCGTGCCCGGGGCGCTGCTGGAGACCGGCCCGACGGGGACCAACGTGGGCGATCTGGCGGTCTATCTGCGCGGCGCCCCCGCGTTGGGATAGCATCCGGAGGAACGCACGACAGGGGGTTCTCCATGGAAGATGCCGGGGAAGGCTTCAACGTCAAGATCACGGATGACGAGCTGAAGGGCCGTTACTCCAACCTGCTCCGCATTACGCACACGCGGGAGGAGTTCATCCTCGACTTCATCAACCTGGTGCCTCCGCAGGGGATCGTCACCGCCCGGGTGGTGGCCAGCCCGGCGCACCTGAAGCGGATTCTTCGCGCCCTGAGCGTGAACATCGAGCGCTACGAGAAGGCCTACGGCGTCATTCCGGAAGGGCCGGAGACGACCGACGACAACAGCGTGCACTGAGACCGACCCGAGGTGAGGCCTCCGGATCCGAATGGCTGAGGGCAATCGCGCGCACAGGCGGCTCGCCGCCGCTCTGGTCGTACTCTCCTCGCTGAGCCTGGGCTGCCAGTCGGCCCCGCTGCGCCGTCCGGGCAACGCCGCCGGCCTGGACGAGGGCCCCACCCGCTGGCTGATGCTCCCCGACGAGGCGCGCCAGTACCGGCGCCTGCAGAACACCCGCGAGGTGGTCGATTTCGTCGAGGCGTTCTGGCGCAAGCGGGACCCGGACCCGGACCAGCCGGGCAACGAGTTCGCGAAAGCGTTCTACGAGCGGGTCGAGGCCGCCGACCACCTCTATTCCGAGGGGGGCACCCGCGGCAGTCTGACCGACCGCGGCCGGGCGCTGGTTCTCCTCGGCCCGCCCCCGGTGCTGCGCTACGGCCAGAAGAAGGTCCCCGCCTGGGACCCGGGCCGCGTGGGCGGCCCGCCCGCCGTCCAGACCCACACGCTGCCGATGGAGACCTGGGTCTACCCGGTCGGCGAGCTCTCCCCGGCCCTCCAGCAGATCCTCCAGCAGGACGATCCCGTCTCCGAGGCCGTGCTCGTCTTCACGGCCGAAGCCCAGGGGACCGACCTGATCGACGGCGAGAGATTCCTGGAGATGGCGGCGCGGGCGGCGCTGCGGCGGTAGGCCCGGGCCTGGTACAAGCGTCTGTGCCCTTGGGAGCGTCCTGCCCTCCGAGGCCTCACCCTCGGTCCCTCTCCCGGGGGGAGAGGGAGGGCGATCCGCGGAAGTTTCCGAATTGGAGCTCGGGGAGATCCTCGATCTCCGCCAGCGGCGTTCGCTTGGCCCTGATGCGAGGGGTGTGCCATCCTACGCCGATGCCGCGAACGGAATCGCCCAAAAGGAGAAGGAATGCGCCTCACGCTGACCTGCCTGGCCGGACTCGCTCTAGGGACCACGCTGGCCTTCCAGGCCGGGTGCAAGCCGGCCTCCACCCCCCCGAAGCCCGAACAGACCGCGACCGGCGCGACCGGGAAGGAGCTGCACATCGTGTCTGACATCGACCAGCGGGTCGCGCAGTTCGCCCCGACCCCGCTCAACGCCGACCTCTCGGCGCTCACCGCCGAGGATCGCCAGGTGCTCGACAAGCTCGTCGAGGCTTCCAAGCTGATGAACGAGATCTATCTGCGCCAGGCCTGGACCGGCAACCCCGCGATGCGGGAGCAGCTCAAGGGCTACACCGGTCCCCACGCCGACGCGGTCCGCCAGTACTTCAACATCAATTTCGGTCCCTGGGACCGCCTGAAGGAGCGCGAGCCGTTCATCGGCGATCAGCCGCATCCGCACGGCGCCGGCTACTACCCCGAGGACCTCACCAAGGAGGCCTTCGAGGACTGGATCGCCAAGCACCCCGGCGACAAGGAGAAGCTCACCTCCACCGTGACGGTGATCCGCCGCGGTCCGGACGGCGGCCTGGCGGCGATCCCCTACTCCCAGGAGTACGCCGAGTGGCTCAAGCCGGCCGCCAAGCTCCTGCGCGAGGCCGCGGCCCTGGCCAAGAACGCCTCGCTCAAGAAATACCTCGAGCTGCGGGCCGACGCCTTCGAGAACGACGACTACTACGCGAGCGACTTCGCCTGGATGGACCTCGACGCGCCGGTCGAGGTCACCATCGGCCCCTACGAGACCTATGAGGACGACCTCTTCGGCTACAAGGCGGCTTTCGAGTCGTTCGTCACCGTCAACCTGCCGGAGCAGTCGGCCGCCCTCACCCGCTACAAGGAGCGGCTGCCCTGGCTGGAGAAGAACCTGCCGATCCCGGACGCCGACAAGAATCTCCACCGGGGCACCGACAGCCCGATCCGGGTCGTCGACACCGTCTACAGCGCGGGGGATACCCGGGCCGGCGTGCAGACGGTCGCCTTCAACCTGCCGAACGACGAGCGGGTGCGCGAGGCCAAGGGATCGAAAAAGGTGCTGCTGCACAACATCATGCAGGCCAAGTACGACCAGATCCTGATCCCGATCGCGCGGCAGGTGCTCGACCCGGCGCAGGTCCAGGACGTCTCCTTCGACGCCTACTTCAACGAGGTCCTCCACCATGAGCTCTCGCACGGCCTGGGACCCGGCACGATCACGGTGAACGGCCGTAAGACCGAGGTGCGCCTGGAGCTCAAGGAGCTCTTCTCGACCCTGGAAGAAGCCAAGGCGGACGTGATGGGCGTCTACAACATCCTCGCCCTGATCGAGCATGGGGACATGCCGGCCGCTCTCCGCCACTCGCTGGAGCCGACCTACGTGGCCGGCCTCTTCCGCTCGGCCCGCTTCGGCGTCGACGAGGCCCACGGGCAGGGCGTGGTGGCGCAGTTCAACTACCTGATGCAAAAGGGAGCCCTGGTGACCGACGCCAACGGGCGCGTCCACGCCGTCTCCGAGAAGTTCCCGGCCGCCATGCGCGACCTGCTGCACGACATGCTGGCCCTGCAGGCGCGGGGGGATTACAACGGCACCCAGCAGTTCCTCGACACCTACGGCAAGCCCACCCAGGCGATGCGCGACGCGATCGCCCGCCTGAACACCGTGCCGGTGGATATCAAGCCCGAGTACGCCGCGGAGAAAGCCGCCGCGGAGAAATAGAAGATAACCCCGGGAGGGCCGCCCATGAAAAGGTTTTTCAGCAGCCTTTACCTTCAGGTCCTGGTGGCGGTCGCTCTCGGGGCCCTCCTCGGGTTTCTCAACCCGCCGCTCGGCGCGGCGATGAAGCCGCTGGGCGACGGGTTCATCAAGCTCGTCAAGATGCTCATCGCCCCGATCGTCTTCGCGACGGTGGTGACGGGCATCGCCAAGATGGGCGATCTGAAACGGGTGGGGCGGATCGGTTTCAAGGGGATCGTCTACTTCGAGGTCCTGACCACTTTCGCGCTCGCCCTCGGCCTGCTGGTCGGCAAGCTCGTGCAACCGGGCGCCGGGATGAACGTCAACGCGGCGGCGCTCGACACCAGCGCCATCGCCAGCTACACCTCCACCGGGCACTCCCTCAGCACCGTCGACTTTTTGCTCAACGTCATCCCCAAGGACGTGGCCGACGCGTTCGCACGCGGCGACATCCTGCAGGTGCTGCTGTTCTCGATCCTCTTCGGGGTGGCGCTCGCGGCCTTCAAGGAAAAGGGCTCGCTCGTGCTGCGCTTCGTCGAGGAGCTGTCGCACGTCCTCTTCCGCATCGTCGCGATCGTCATGCGGGTGGCTCCGATCGGGGCCTTCGGCGCCATGGCGTTCACCGTCGGCAAGTACGGGATCGCCAGCCTGCTCAGCCTCGGTAAGCTGATGGCAACCTTTTACGCCACCAGCCTGCTGTTCGTGCTGATCGTCCTCGGCCTGGTGCTGCGCTGGGCGGGCCTCAACATCTTCCGCTTCCTGCGCTTTCTCCGTGAGGAGATCCTGATCGTCCTCGG
>JBDSHF010000389.1:0-3713 GCA_039918595.1 Thermoanaerobaculia bacterium | reverse complement strand
ACGTGCAAACTTCGGTCGTGATCGTGAAACCGGGAGGAACCGGGATGCCGAGCCGGCTCATCTCCGCGAGCCCAGCCCCCTTGCCGCCGAGAAGGTTTTTCTGGGTGCCGTCACCTTCCGCCGAACCACCTCCGAACGCATAGACGTATTTGGCAGGCATGTCTCTTCCTCCAGATGCGCGGGCGCCTCGATCTTCTGGATCGGCCCAGATCAGTGTAGACACAACGATCCCGTACGACACCACCCGGAACAGCAGGAATCCTGCCAACGGCCCACCCAGGGAGGTGGGTTACAATCGGCAATCAGCTCGACGATTCATCAGATGAGGGCTGCGATGATGGAAATCCAGAAGATCGACACTCTTCCCGCGCTGGACGCTTTGCTCGCGAAATCGAAGGAGACGCCGGTCTGGGTCTTCAAGCACAGCCTGACCTGCCCGATCTCGGGCGCCGCATGGAGCGAGTTCCGGCAGTTCGCCGCCAACGCGTCGCAGCAGACCGAGGCGATCTACGCCCTGATCGAGATCCAGAGGGCGAGGCCGGTCTCGGCCGCGCTCGCCGAACGCACCGGCGTTCCCCATGAATCCCCGCAGGCGATCCTGCTGCGCAACGCCCAGGTCGCCTGGCACGCGAGCCACTACGAGATCAATCTCACGGCTCTCGAGAGGGCGTAAGGCGCTCCAGCAGCTCCAGGCTCAGCTCCGGCGGGAGCCGGCTCATCGCCGCTCGAACCTCCTGGAGAGTTATACGCAGTCTTCGCCGGGCTGCGTATAACCGGATCTTACGTCAACCTCGTTCCCGTCCGGGTTACCCTTGGCATCATGCTCCCAACCCTCCTTCTCGCCCTGGCCCTGGCGCAGGCTCCCCCACCCGCTCCTTTCCACACCGGCAAGGTCAAGGGGGTGCCGCTGGTCGAGGTGCCGGCCCAGGTGCCGGGGGGTGACGAGATGGCGGTGCTGCTCACCGGCGACGGCGGCTGGGCGATCACCGACCGGGGGCTCTCCGAGGCGCTGGCAAAGGGCGGAGTCCCGGTCGTCGGCTGGAACTCGCTGCGCTACTTCCTCACCCGCAAGGCGCCGGCCCGCACCGCCCGCGATCTCGAGCGCGTGCTACGGGTCTACCTTCCCCTCTGGCACAAGCAGCGGGTGATCCTGATCGGCTACTCCTTCGGCGCCGATGTCGTGCCCTTCCTGGCCAACCGGCTGCCTGCGGAGCTGGCGGCGAAGGTCTCGCGGATCGTGATGATGGGCCCTTCCGGCGCGGCCGATTTCCGTTTCCACCCCACGGAGTGGCTCGGCAAGCCCTCGCCCGACAGCCTGCCGGTGCTGCCGGAGCTCGCGAAGCTCCGCGGCCGGCAAATTCTCTGCGCCTATGGCAGACTGGAGAAGAACAGCCTCTGCCCCCGGCTTCCGAACGGCCTGGCCGACCTGCTGATCCGGCCCGGGGGGCACAAGGTCGGCAAGGACTACGGCCCGATCGTCGATTGGGTCCTCGCGGAGGCTTCGCCTGGAGGCGGGGTTGGTGCACAATGAACGGCCTATGATTTCCCTGGAAAAAACAACGTTCGCCGCCGGCCTGCTCGCCCTCACCCTGGCACTGCCCGCCGCCGCCACCGAAGAGACTTTCGACCTCGAGCCCTTCGGCAAAGTCACCGTGTACCACCAGACCCCGCGTCCGTCGCACGTCGTCCTCTTCATCTCGGGCGACGGCGGCTGGAATCTGGGGGTCGTCGACATGGCTCGCGAGCTCGCGGGCCAGGACGCCCTGGTCGCCGGGGTCGACATCCGCCATTACATGAAGGCCTCCACCGACAATCCCGACAAGTGCTGGGATCCGGGGACCGACTTCGCCGAGCTCGGCCGCGCGGTCGAGAAACGGTTCGGCTACACCTCGCAGGTCCCGCCCGTGATCGTCGGCTACTCCTCGGGCGCGACCCTCGTCTACGCCGCCATGGTGCAGGCGCCCCCCCACACCTTCCACGGCGGCCTGAGCCTCGGCTTCTGCCCCGACCTGATCGTCAACCACCCGATCTGCAAGGGGCACGGTCTTGCCTGGACGCACGATCCGCAAGGCAAGGGGGTCGACTTCTCCCCCACCACGACCCTCGAGGACCGCTGGCTCGCCTTCCAGGGGGACATCGATCAGATCTGCACCCCGGAGGACACCCGGACCTACCTCAAGAAAGTGCCGAACGGCGAGCTGGTCTGGCTCCACAAAGTGGGGCACGGCTTCTCGGTGCCGAAGAACTGGATGCCCGAGTTCAAGGACGGCTTCGCCAAGGTGACCGGCCAGTCGCGCTCCGGTCCGTCACGGTAGGGGGCCCATGCTGACGGCCGAGGAGAAGTACCGGCTCCTCCTCGAGATCTCCGAGGCCGCCAATTCGCAGATCGAGATCGCGGCCGTGCTCGAGGCGGTGGTCGAGGGGCTGGAGCCCGCGATCCACGTCGATGCCCTGGCGGTGACCACCGTCCACGGCGACCACCTGGTCCCCCATGCCGTCTACATCCGCGGCGTCGAGCGGCGGCAGGGGGACTCCTTCGCCGATACCCTGGAGCGCTGGATGCGCCTCTCCGGCGGAGAATTCATGGCGAAGCCTCCCGGTGGCCTGCCGCTGGCCGGGACGGGAACGGAGTACGTCGGGCAGGCCGGCCGGGCGTGGATCTGCGAAGACCTGGCGCAGGGGACGCGCTTCCCCGAGGATTCGCGCCTGCTCGCGGCCGGCATCCGCTCCTACGTCCGCGTCCCCCTCAGGGTGCGCGACCAGTTCGTCGGCTCGCTCGCCTTCTCCCGCGGCACGCCGGGCCCCTTCCCGCCCCAGGAGGTCGACGTCTTCGAAGCGCTCGCCCGGCCGATCGCCGCCGCCATGGCCAACGCGCTGGCGTTCGAGGAGATCGCGCGGCTCAACGCCCGCCTTCACGCCGAGAACCTGGCGCTACGCCAGGAGATCGACGAGCGCTCGATGTTCGAGGAGATCATCGGCTCCTCGCCCGCCCTGCGCGAGACCCTGTCCCTGGTGGACAAGGTCGCGGCCACCGACACGACGGTGCTGATCACCGGCGAGACCGGCACCGGCAAGGAGCTGGTGGCGCGGGCCATCCACCGCCGGTCGGGGCGGGCGCACCGCGCCCTGGTGGCGGTCAACTGCGCCGCCCTCCCCCCGTCGCTGATCGCCTCCGAGCTGTTCGGCCACGAGAAGGGGGCGTTCACCGGCGCCCTGCAGCGCCGCGCCGGCCGCTTCGAGCTGGCGGCGGGGGGCTCGATCTTCCTCGACGAGGTCGGCGAGCTCACCCCCGAGGTCCAGGCCGCGCTGCTGCGGGTGCTCCAGGAGGGGACCTTCGAGCGCGTGGGCGGCGGCCAGCCGATCGCGACCGACGCCCGGGTCATCGCGGCCACCAACCGCGACCTGTCGGCGGCGGTGGCCGACGGGAGCTTCCGCAGCGACCTCTTCTACCGCCTGAACGTCTTCCCGATCGCCATGCCCTCCCTGCGCCAGCGCAAGGAGGACATCCCGATCCTCGTCGAGTACTTCGCCGCCCGCTACGCGCCGCGGTTCGGCAAACGGTTCCAGAGCATCGAGAAGAGCTCGATGGACCGCATCCTCGCCTACTCCTGGCCGGGCAACGTGCGCGAGCTCCAGAACGTCATCGAGCGCGCCGCCATCCTCTCCGAGGGGGACGTCCTGCGCATCGACGAGCCGCTGCTGGCGAGCGCCGG
>JBDSHF010000388.1:0-13653 GCA_039918595.1 Thermoanaerobaculia bacterium | reverse complement strand
TCTCGACCGCCTCCAAAAACAGGTGACTGAAGTTCGCCGGGTTCGTGCCCTTGAAGGCGCCGTGGGCACCGCCGCTCTCCTGATGGCAGGAGAAGCAGTTCTGGAACGTGGGATTGGTGGTGTTCTGCGCGAAGGTCTCCATGGTGGTGTTCGCGCTCAGCGTCGAGCCCTTGTAGTTGGCGCTCGACGGCGGCAGCTCCCCCTGGTTCGTCCACAGGTTGCCCACCAACTGATAGTTGCTCCAGATATTGAGGTAGCCGTACTTCGCCGGATCGACCGCCGCCAGCTTCTGCATCGTGCTGTAGACCGACTGATCGAGGCTCTGGAGGTTGGCGACGTTCTGCGAGTCGCCGCCGCCCCACGGCGTCACCCGGCAGATCTGGGTCGGGTTGGTGTTCTGCTGGTTGACCGCGCAGGGCTTCCCGTCCTGAATGCAGCCCGGGTTGAAGAATGCCCAGCCGTTGCCGCTGCCGGGGCAGTCCGGGGCGTTGGTTTTCTGCTCGAAGGTGGCCCAGATGAACTCGGGATGGTCTGGCGTGTTGATCACCAGATGGAAGCCGACCAGCCCGAGGGTGACCGGCGTGCAACTCGAGCCGACCAGCCCCTGGACCGAGTAGTAGCTCGGCGACGGACCGCCGGGGAGCACCCGCCAGGAGGTCTTGAGCTCGATCGAGCCTGGAGGCAGCGCCACGTTGACCGGCGCGACCGCGATGCAACTCTTGTCGTAGAACTGGCAGCCGGTGATGAAGTTGTACTCGGTCTGGTTCACCCAGGCCCCGTAGTAGACGACGTTGTCATTCTGGTCGTAGATCGCGCCGCCGAACGCCTGGTCGGTGGAATTGGGATTGATCGCACTGTTGGCCGTCTTGGAGACCCGCGGCCGGAAGACGAAGCGGCTGCGCGCCGTCGGCGAGTCGTTGGTGCAAGGTGTGATCGGATCCTGCCCCCAGGGCGTCGGCGGCCCCGAGGCGGGGAAGACGCCGTAGTCCGGCATCCAGGTCTCGAAGAGCACGCCGCCGGGCGTCTGCGGCTGGATCAAGGCGGCGAACGCCTGCCACGCGAGCTGGTGGAACGCGCAGTTGTTCGCGTTCAGGCCACCGCTGACCTCCGTGGGAATACTCGGATTGGTGAACCAGGCGACGCTCGCGCCACAGTTCTGCGCCCCCGCCCGCCCGGCGCCCATCGCCAGGACCAGCAGAGCGGCGGCCGCGATCCTCCCCAGGGACGATGACCCTCTCGTTTTCTTCATGAAAACTCTCCCACCAGAAAAGAAAGGCTGGATTGCCTGCCCCCTGGCACTGCAGCGGCCATGCCCGCTGAGACAGGAGAGCAAGTCTCAATGCATCAATGACTTGCGATCTGATGAACCTTCGGAGGGGCCACGCCGACACGTCAGGAACATGTCACTGACGTGTCGGCGCGCGGAACATCTCCGCCAGCGTGGTCGCGAGCTCCTCGGTGTCGGCGTCCGAGCGGTTCGAGAGGATCATCACGGCGAGATGGTCCTTGGGGACGTGCAGGTAGTAGGCGGCATACCCCAGCCAGTTCCCCGAATGGGCGTAATAGGGGGTACCGTCCGCGGTGGTGCTCAGCGACCAGCCGAAGCCGTAGGGAATGATGCCGCCGTCTGCCAGGACCGTGGGCTTGAACATCTCCGCCAGCGAGGCGGGACGGATCAACTGGTTGCCGAAGAGGGCCCGGTCGTAACGGGCAAGGTCCCGCACCGTCGAGTAGACGCCGCCCGAGCCGTAGAGGAGGTTGAGCGGGCTGTCGTCATCCAGAACCCACCTGCCGCCGAACGCCCGGTCGTAGCCCAGGGCTCTCCTGGCGGTCTTGAGGCGCTCCGGGTCATAGACGAAGGTCGCCTTCATGCCGGCCGGCCGGAAGATTCGCTCCTCCAGGAACTCGGGGTAGGAATGGCCGGAGACCCGCCGGATCAGCGTGCCCAGGATGTCGTATCCCGCGTCGCTATAGGCAAATTGGGTACCGGGCGGATTGTCGAGCCGCTTCCAGCCGGCGAGCAGCTTCAGGGCATCCGTGCCCGTGGGCACTCCCCCCTGCTCCTCGAGGGTTCCATAAGTGTCCGGGATGCCGCCGGTGTGCTGCAGCAGGTTGCGGACGGTGACCTTTCCCGCCCAGCCGCGCATCTCGGGGAGGTACCTGGCGGCGGGCTGGTCGAGATCGAGCTTGCCGTCCTCGGCCAGCATGAGGATTGCCACCGCGGTCATCTGCTTGCCGCAGGAGGCCATGTGGAACGCCGTGTCCGGGTCGATCCGCGTCCCGCGGCTGAGATCGGCGAGGCCATATCCGCCCTGGAAGAGCACCTCGCCGTTGCGGACCACCTCGACGGCGAGGCCGGGAGCGTCCCCGTCAAATCCCGCGAAGAGCTCGGTGAGCCGTTGCGGCCGCGTCATCCCGGTCACCAGGGCAAGGCCCTCGCGATGGATCGCCAGCGCCTCCAGGCCGAGGCAGAGGGCGAGGGCGATCCAGCAGAAAAAGGCTCGGGTGATCGGGTGTCTCCAGGCCAAGAGCAACTCCCGCGGGAGAGCGTATCCCAAGATGAAGATCTGCCAGCCTTGGATGGATCGCCTCCGGCATCCGTAGGCCCAGGAGATGCGATCCTTCCTTCGAATCCTCATCGCCACGCTCGCGGCTCTGGCCGTCCTACTCGGCCTCGCGGCGGCGGCGATCACGCAGCCCACGTTCGGGACGCTTCCTCCGTCCTGTGGGCCGGCCGCCAATCCGGATCGCCTGCGGCGGCACGTCGAGTTCCTGACCGTCCAGGCGGCACCGCGGGACAGCGACCATCCGGAGAGCCTCGACCGGGCGGCGGCCTACATCCGGGATGATTTCGCGCGGACCCACGCCCGGGTCCGGGATCAGGTCTTCCAGGTCCGGGGGCGCTCCTATCGCAACGTCATCGCCACGTTAGGCCCCGAAGCCGGTCCGCTGCTGGTCGTCGGCGCCCACTACGACGCTTTCGGAGATTTCGGGCCCAACCCTGGCGCCGACGACAACGCCAGCGGCACCGCCGGCCTCCTCGAGCTCGCCCGCCTCCTCGATGGCCGGCCTCCGTCCGGACGCGTGGAGCTGGTCGCCTACGCCAACGAGGAGCCCCCCTGGTTCGGGTCCCCCTGGATGGGGAGCGCCGTCCACGCTCAGTCCCTGAGGGGCCAGGACGCGCGAGGGATGATCTGCCTGGAGATGATCGGCTATTTCACCGCGAGGCAGCCCGCGCCGAACCTCCTCTTCCGCCTCCTCTACCCGAAACGGGGAAACTTCATCGCCGTCGCCGGCCGCTGGAGCGACCGCGATCTGGCCCGGCACGTCAAGCGGGCGATCCGCGGAACGGGTTTCCCGGCCGTCAGCTTCACCGCTCCGCGCGATGCGGGCATCGACGCCTCGGACCAGCGGAGCTACTGGGATCAGGGGATCCCGGCGGTGATGGTGACGGATACGTCAGATCTCCGGAATCCGCACTACCACGCGCCGGGAGATACGGCGGGGACGCTGGATTACCGGCGGATGGCAGGGGTGGTGGAGGGAGTAGCGAACGCGGTGATCAGGGCAAGTGGCGTTTCGGAAGCTCCGGTGGCGACTCAATTCCGAAACGTACATGCCAGTAACTCCAGGACCGCGGATCGAACACCCCCGCGGGAGGATTGGCGAGCACCTCGCGAAAAGCGCTCTCCGGGAAATGCCGCCGGGCGATACCGAGATCTTCGATGGTCCCGTAAGTCATCACCTGAGCGAGAAAACGGTTCTGATCCGCGAGCGCCTCCTCCGTCTGCTTCCACCAGAAGAGACGGGAGGCCACTTTCTCGAGATCAGTCACGGCATGATCCCTTCGGACAGCGCCTGGATCTCCGGAAGCCGGTTGGGGTCGGCCTTCCGGACGGCGTCGCCCAGCCTCGACCGGATCCCGAAAGGCAGAGAGGAAAGGTCACCGTCCGCGAAGTAACTCAGCGCCTTGAGACTGAGGAGCGGATTGAAGGAGCTGCCGTAGACGGCAAGAGCGGCCCCCAGAGCCCTGGCGAGATCGACCCCTTCCTCCAGAAGCCTGCTGAGGTCGATGTAGTCCTTCGCCTCGGCGCGGTCCTGAACGACCTTGACCTTGGTCGCCGCGAGATCAAGGAGAGACGCCACCAGGAACCCGGGGCCCTCCACAGTCTCCGGATCCTCGACGCGCCGGATCGTCAATCCACCGAAGAAAGAGACCTTGACCGGCCCCTTCCGATCCACCTGCGAGACCAGGGTGTTCGGAGAGGACTGGAGCCGCGTGGAACCTCCAAGAAAGGGGGTACGCCGCTCCAACTCGTCCGGCTGGAAACCTTGATTGGAAAAGAAGTCGAAATCTTCCGAGGTCCGGTGCCCCAACCGCAGGGCCAGGGCAGTCCCGCCATAGAGCACGAACTCCGGAGGAGTGGCGGCCAGCTCGCTCCAGAGCTCGCGCTGAGAGGACGGCAGCGTATGAAGTCGAGGGCTTAGCATGGCACTCGGCCCATTGTAGCGTCTGCGCCTACACCTCGCTCACCCGCCCTACCCCTTATAAAACCGTGCCCCCCGCCCCGCCATGTCGCACAGCAGGGGCGCCGGACGCAGCCTTTCGCCGTGGCGCTCGGCGTAGCCGTCCAGCGTCTCGACGACCCAGGCGAGGCCCTGGCGGTCGGCCTCGCGCAGGAGGCCTCCGCGGAAGGGCGGAAAGCCGAAGCCGAAGATGACGCCGATGTCGACGTCCGCCGGGTTGGTGATGATCCCCTCTTCCATGCAGCGGGCGGTCTCGTTGAGCATCTGGAGCCAGCAGCGCTCGACCACCTCCTGATCGGAGATGGGGGCCTCGCTCCAGCCTAAAAGGGGGTAGACGGCGGGATCGACGCGCTTTGATCCCTTCCCCTTCTTTCCTTCCTCATAAAGGTAGAAGCCCCGCTTCCCCTTCCGTCCGAGCCGCTTGTCGGCGATCATCCGCTCGAAGATGGGCGGCGGCGCCACGCGCTCGCCCAGCGCGTCGCGGACCACCTGGCTGGCGTGGCGGGCGACGTCGAGCCCGACCTCGTCGAGCAGGGAGAAGGGACCGACCGGCCACCCCCAACGGGTCATCGCGTTGTCCACCCGCTCGATGTCCGCCCCCTCGGCAAGCATCCAGGCGGCTTCGTTGAGCATGGCGCCGAGCACGCGGGAGGTGAAGAAGCCGGGGCCGTCGCCGACCACAATCACCGTCTTCCCCATCGTCCGCCCCACCGCCACCGTGGTCGCCAGCGTACCTTCGGAGGTGCCGGGATGGCGGACGACCTCAAGCAGGGGCATCTTGGCCACCGGGCTGAAAAAGTGCATCCCGACCACCCGCTCCGGCCGGCGGCTCGTCTCGGCCAGCCGGGCGATCGGGATCGCCGAGGTGTTGGAGGCGAAGATCAGGCTCTCCGGCGCCACCGCCTCGGTCTCGCGCAGGACGGCGCGCTTGACCTCCAGATCCTCGAAGACCGCCTCGACCACGAAATCCGCCCGCCGCAGCGCCTCATATTCGACGGTCGGCAGGATCTTCCCGAGATCCCGCTTGGCCTCGGCGTCGGTCATCCGGCGCCGCTTGACGCGCTCCCGGAACTGCTGCTGGGCGAAAGCGTAGCCGCGGCCCACGCCGGCGAGATCCTTGTCCTTGAGGACGATCGGCACCCCCTTCTGCGCCAGCACCTGGGCGATACCCGCGCCCATGAAGCCGGCTCCCAGGACCCCCACGATCCCGACCGGCCGGGCGGCGCGGGCGATCTTCCCCGCGCGGGCCTCGACCTCGTTCTTGGCGAAAAAGATCGAGATCAGGTTCTTGGCGGTCTCGGAGGTGACCAGCTCGGAGAAGGCACCGGCCTCCAGGTCGAGGGCGCGGCGGAGCGGCAGCTTCAGCCCCTCGCGGACGATGTCGATCGCCACCAGCGGCGCCGGGTAGTGGCCGCCGGTCTTCGCCATCACGCCGGCGCGGGCTTTGTCCCAGACCACCGGGCCGCCGAGGGGCGTCCGCGAGAGGAAGTTGCCGGCGCGCGAGGCGATCGGCTTCTTCACCGGCTTGTTTCCCCCCTTGAGCGCCTCGCCGCGGTCGCGCACCGCCCGCACCGCCGCGGTCCGCAGGTCGAAGGGGGTGCAGGTGTCGTCCACCAAGCCGAGGCGCCGCGCCTTGCGGGCGTCCACCTGCCGGCCGGTGAGGATGAGGTCGAGCGCATCGGGCACGCCGATCAGGCGCGGCAGGCGCTGGGTGCCGCCGAGGCCGGGGAGAAGGCCGAGCTGCACCTCGGGGAGGCCCAGCTTCGTCTTCGGGTGCTCGGTCGCGATGCGGCGCTTGCAGGCCAGGGCGAGCTCGAGGCCGCCGCCGAGGCAGGCGCCATGGATCGCGGCGACGGTGGGGAACGGCAGGGCGACCAGGCGCTGCATCAGCTCGTGGCCGCGCTGCAGCATGGCGTGGACGTCCGCCGGATCGACCAGCGCGAGCAGCTCCTCGAGATCCGCGCCGGCGACGAAGCCGTCGGGCTTGCCGGAGTAGATGACGAGCCCTTCCGGGCGCTCGCGCTCGATCCGGTCGACCTGGGTCTCGAACCACTCGAAGAGACGGGTCGAAAGGGTGTTGACCTTCTTTCCGGGATCATCCAGGCGCAGCCAGGCGATCCCCTCCTCGAGGGCCAGCGCGCCAGGATCGGAGGCATTCTTCACGCGGGTATCGGCTTCGATGACGCTCATGGGCGGCATCGTAGGAATCTTTGCCGCAGTGTGTCAAGAAAAAAGGCGCGGCGCAGCAAGGATCTCTTCCTGAGGCAATGACGATATTTTTATGCTAATGTCGCATCAACCCGTCAGGAGGAAGCCCCATGGCCTCAGGTGTCGACGCAGCAAGCCGTACGCGGTTCGCCCGGTTTCCCGTCCAGATCTTGATTCTGATCCTCCTGCTGGCGCTCGCTCTCGCGCCCCTGCCGGCTCGGGGCCAGGGAAGCTGCTATCCGACCGCGACGCACCTCTGTCTGAATGGCGACCGCTTCCAGGTGGATGTCGACTGGATGCTCCCCAGCGGTCCGGGGAAGGGGCAGGCGGTGCCGCTGACGGCGGACACCGGCCTGTTCTGGTTCTTCGGCAACTCCAATCTCGAGCTGATCGTCAAGGTGCTCGACGGCCGGCCGGTGAATGGCCACTTCTGGGTCTACTACGGCGGGCTCTCGGATGTCGAGTACCGGATCACCATCACCGACACCCGGACCGGCGTGCGGGAGATCTACACCAACCCTCCCGGCCGGCTGGCGAGCGGGTCCGACACCTCGGCCTTCGACGTCGAGCCGGCCGCCGCTCCGGGCCCGGTCCGTCCCGGCGGGACCGGCGAGGCGCCGCCGCTCCTGCGCCTGGGAGAGGAGATCCGGGTCAACGTCATGACCCAGAACTCGCAGAGCGATCCGGCGGTGGCGGTCAGCCCCGGCGGCGCCACGATGGTCGTCTGGACCGGCCCTCCAGCCCCCCCGGACAACCCGTTTGAAAATCTGACCGTCTATGGCCGGTTCTACGACCAGGCGGGAAGCCCCCGGGGCGGCGAGGTCCGGCTGAACGCCGCCACCGCGGGAGCGCGGTCGGGCGCCCGGGTCGCGGCCGGCCCGGGCGGGTTCATGGCGGTCTGGAACGACGAGGACCACGTCGTGGGTCGCCTCTATGGCAAGGATGGGCAGCCGCTCGGAGGCGAGATCCGGATCGGCGCGACCGCCGGTCCCCAGGGCCGGCCGGCGATCGTCGGCGATCCCGCCGGCGGCTTCCTGGTCGGCTGGCCGGACGCCGCGGACACCGGCAGCCTGCGGCTGCAGCGCTTCAACCTCCAGGGCAATGTGGTGGGGAACGAGATCGTTCTCCTGCGGAGCGGCAGCGCCGTGAGCCTGGCCGCCTCGCCGGTGGCGCAGGGGGGCTTCCTGATCTCCTGGGTCGAGAGCGCCGGTTTCCTGGAGACGAACGTGCGGGCGCTGCGCCTCGACGCCGCGGCCCGGCCGCTCGGCGCCACGGCCCTGGTGGCCAACGTCGACGCCGCGCGCCACCCGGGCTTTCAGTATGGGGCGGTCCCGGTCTTCCATGCCGACGGCGGTTTCTCCATCCTGTGGACGAGCGTCAGCTTCAACAACCAGCCCGGCGCGCACGGCCTCTTCGCCCGCCGCTACACCGCGAGCGGCGAGCCGGCCGGAGACGTCATCGTGCTGCGGCGGGAAGCGATCGGGGACTGGGCGCCCGCCGCCGTCGTCCTCCCCTCGGGAGCGACGCTGGCGCTCTGGAGCGAGTACGGCCGGACCGAGGACCTCGACGGCGGCACCTTCGCGCGCCTCTACGACTCCTCCTGGCAGCCGATCGGCGGCGAGCTCCGGGTCAACACCTACACCCAGGCCCAGCAGATTGGACCGGCGGTGGCCGCGGACGCCTCCGGCGCCCTGGTCGCGGCCTGGCAGAGCGGGGTCGACTACCCGGCGATCCTCGCGCCCCCCGGCTTGGAGCAACTGGGTCAGGACGGCAGCTACTACGGCATCTACGCCCAGCGCTTCACCACCGCGAGTTGCGCCCTCGACCCGCGCCAGCTCTGCCTGAACGGCCGCTTCCGCGTCGAGGTGCGGTTCGTCGATCCGCGCTCCAGTCTGCCCGGAGTTGGACGGGCCATGCCGCTGACCAGCGACACCGGGGCCTTCTGGTTCTTCGACGCCAGCAACGCCGAAGTGATGATCAAGATCCTCGACGGCCGCGCCCTCAACGGCCACTTCTGGGTCTTCGCCGGGGCGCTCTCGGATGTCGAGTACACGATCACCGTCACCGACACGCAAACCGGGAAGAGCAAGGTCTACCGCAACGCGCCGCACCAGCTCGCGAGCCGGTCGGACACCGCGGCCTTTTGAAAGGGAATGCTTTTCTAGTCTGGTCATCTCTTTCATGAAGATCGCTGCTGCTGTGCGCAACGGTCTTCCCTCGTGTTTCGGCTTGTTATGCTAAAGTGGCATTTCAGCAGCACCACATTGAGAAGGAGCTCATCATGACCAGAGGTTCCTCCCCCTTGCGCTCCACGGCCTTGCTCTGCCTTCCACTGCTCCTCGGCCTCGCCCTGCCGGCGCGCGCCGCGAGCCCCTGGCGCCCCCAGGGGGAGGAGTTTGCGGTCAATACCCGCACCTTCGGCAGCCAGTACCGCCCCGCGGTGGCGAGCGACAGCGCCGGCAACACCTTCGTCGCCTGGATCGACAACCGCCATATCGGCCTCAAGGGGCGCGCCTACAACGCCTCGGGGACCCCGGTGAGCGGAGAGATCGCGATCGAGGGCTTCTCCGGGATCAACCTCAACGGCCGGCCGCGGGTGGCCGCCCTCGGCCCCGGCGACTTCATCGTCACCTGGGGGGGCCCCAACGGCCGGGGGATCAAGTTCCGCCGCTTCAACGCGCTCGGGCAGCCGCTGAGCGACACCCTCACCGCCTATGACGAGCCGATCGATTCCGCGTTCAGCCCCGACGTCGCCGCCGATCCCGCGGGAGGCTTCATCCTCTGCTGGAGCGTGCAGACGAGCGCCTTCCGGGTCCTGATCCAGCGGTTCGACAGCTTCGGGGCGCCCCGGGCCGGCGCCCTCGTGGTCAGCCCGGAGAGCGGCGGGCGCAAGGACGATCCGCGCGTCGCCGTCGACCCGGTATCGGGACGGTTCATGGTCACCTGGATCGACCAGCGGGAGACTGAGAACCCCGATGTCTGGGCCCGGCGCCTCAACGCCTCGGGCCAGCCCCTGGGGCCCGAATTCCTGGTGGATACCGACAAGGGGGGCGAGGCGCTCGGCGCAATGCCGGTCTTCCATAACGATGGGTTCTCCGTGGTCTGGAGCAATTTCAACGTCTCCCGGCTGGAGATCCTGGCGCAGCGCTTCGACGCCGCGGGCTCCCGGGCAGGAGGGGCGGTCCTGCTCAGCCTGGAGCAGGGCTTCTACGCCCCCTCCGCGCCGGCCGTGGCCGTGGCCCCGAGCGGGGGGTTGCTGGTGCTCTGGGCCGGCGTCGACCAGCTCGGGCCGGACGCCGGCGTGCGCGGGCGGCTGTTCGACGGCGAGTGGCGGCCCGCGGGCGCGCTGTTCGAGGTCAACACCTACACGCAGTGGAGCCAGACGGAGCCGAGCGTGGCGGTGGACGGCCGCGGCAACTTCACGGCGGTCTGGAGCAGCGGCGAGGACCAGTTCGTCCCCACCACCCCGCCGGGAGGCGAGTACCAGGGGCAGGACGGCAGCTCCTTCGGCGTCTACGGCCAGCGCTTCTCCCTGGCCGGCTGCGTGGCGGACGGCGACACCCTCTGCCTGAACGGCGGCCGCTTCGCGGTGCGGGCGACCTGGAAGAACCCCTTCTCCGGAGAGACCGGCGTGGCTCACAGCCACCCGCTGGCCGCCGATACCGGAGCCCTCTGGTTCTTCGATCCGGCGAACCTCGAGCTGATGATCAAGGTGCTCGACGCGCGCGCGGTCAACGGCCATTTCTGGGTCTTCTACGGCGCGCTGTCGAACGTCGAGTACACGGTCACCGTCGCCGACACCCAGACCGGAGCGGTGAGGACCTACCACAATCCCGCGTTCCAGCTCTCCAGCAGGGCGGACGTCTCGGCCTTCGCGGAGGCCGCTCCCGCGGGCCTGACGGCAAGCTCCGCCGCCGTGACGGCGGCCGCGCCGCCGCCAATATCGCCTCTAACACCGAAAGCGGGCTCCTGCGCTCCCACGGCCACGGCGCTCTGCCTGGCGGCGGGCCGCTTCGCCGTCGAGGTGGTCTGGACCGATCCGCGGATCGGGCTGGCGGCACAGGCGCGGGCGCTGCCGATCACCGCCGACACCGGGGTCTTCTGGTTCGTCGATGCCACCAACCTGGAGCTGATGATCAAGGTGCTCGACGGCCGGGGGGTCAACGGCCACTTCTGGGTCTTCTACGGCGCGCTGTCGGACCTCGAGTACACGATCACCGTCACCGACACCGAGACGGGGGAGCGGCGGACGTACCACAACCCCCGCAACAACCTCGCCAGCCTGTCGGACGTCACCGCTTTCTGATCGCGTGCTTCTCAGGGGGAGGGTTGGTATGAAGAGACTCGTTTTCGTGCTGGCCTTCCTCGCTCTCCCCCTGGGAGCCGCGGCGGGCACTCCCCTCTCCCTCCTGGGCCCGGAGATCCGGGTCAACACCACGACCCAGGGCGCGCAGACCACCCCCGCGGTGGCGAGCACTCCCGAGGGGAGCTCGGTGGTGGTCTGGCTGGGGCCGGACCCGGCCGGGAACGGCAACCGGCAAGTGTTCGGACAGCGCTTCGACGCCACGGGGAACCGGCGGGGCGGGGAGCTCCAGATCAGCTCCGGAATCAACGCGAGCCGTCCCCGGGTCGCCGTGCTCCCGGACGGCGGCTTCGTGGCGGTCTGGCTGGCGCAGGTGGCGCGGGCCAGCTTTCTTCGACCGGACGGCCTCCCGTGGGGGTCGCAGATCCTGATCGGCAATCCCGCGAACACGGCGGTCGACGCCGGCGTGGCGGTCAACGCCGCCGGCGAGGTGATGATCCTCTCGGCGACGGGAAATGCCGCCAGCCAGATCCTCGCCAGCCGGTTCGATGCCCAGGGGGCGCCGCTCGCGGCACCGTTCGCGCTCCGCTCGGGCATCGACCTCACGAACGCCAGGGTCAGCGTGACGGCGGCTCCCGACGGCGGTTTCCTGGCCGCCTGGTCGGAGCCGGGGCCCGAGCCCGGCGACTCGGTCTGGGCGCGGCGCTTCAACCCGGTGACCCACTCCTGGGGGGAGCGGTTCCGGTTGACCCCTCCGGACAGCTCCCGTCACTTCAGTTTTTCTCTGGCCTCCCGGCCCGACGGCAGCTTCCTGCTGATCTGGACGAAAGCCGATGCCCTCTTCCCGAGCTTCCCGGAGCTCTTTGGCCGGAGCTTCCGGGCGGACGGCACGCCGGAGGGGGACAGCGTCGCGCTCACCGGTCAGGACTCCACCGATCCCGCCGCCGTCGCCGTGGACCGCGACGGCAACGCGCTGGTGGTCACCGACAGTGGAGGATTTTCGGGCCCTCCCGTGGCCGGCATCTACGCCACTCTTTTCGACCGTTCGTGGCACCCCCTGACCCAGCCCCTGCTCCTTCACCAGCCCCGCCTGACCCCCGAGGCCGAGCCCGCCGTGGCGGCCTCGGCGGGGGGCTTTCTCGCGGTCTGGTCCCGCGGCGTCAGCGATCCCTCGGTGCCGGCGCCAGAGGGGACCGACGGCAGCTCGTGGGGGATCTTCGGCCGGCGCCTCGGCGATCCCCGTTGCGGCACCGGCTCGGAGATCCTCTGCCTCGGCGCCGGCGGCCGCTTCGAGGCGCGGGTGAACTGGAAGAACCCGTTCACCGGCCAGACCGGCACCGGCAGGGCGCTGCCGCTCACCGGCGGCACCGGCGCCTTCTGGTTCTTCGACCCGGCCAACCTCGAGCTGATGATCAAGGTGCTCGACGGCGGCGCCGTCAATGGCCACTTCTGGGTCTTCTACGGATCGCTCTCGAACGTCGAGTACACGATCACCGTCACCGACACCTCCACTGGAACGGCGAAGACCTACCAGAACGCCCCCTTCCAGTTCGTCAGCCGGGCGGACGTCGAGGCGTTCCCCTCGGCGCCGGCCGCCGCCACGCCTCTCGAGGTCGCCGGCGTTCCCACCACCCCCCTCAAGCTCTCGCCGGCGGTGCCGTGCGCGGGCTGGGGCCAGAGTCTCTGCCTCAACCAGAGGCGCTTCGAGCTGCGGGTGAGCTTCGTCGATCCGCGCACCGGCGCCACGGGCCAGGCCCAGGCCGTGCCGCTCACGGACGACACCGGAACGTTCTGGTTCTTCGACCCCGCGAACCTCGAGCTGATGGTAAAGGTGCTGGACGCCCAAGGGGTCAACGGCCACTTCTGGGTCTTCTACGGCGCGCTCTCGGACGTGGAGTACACGATCACGGTGACCGACAGGGGGACCGGTGCGTCGCGGACGTACCACAACACCGCCCACCACCTGGCCAGCGGGGCCGATCTCACCGCTTTTTGATCGGGAGGATTTGATGAAGAGAAATTTGCTTTCCTTCGCCGCGCTGGCCGCCGTCCTCGGCGCGAGCCCCATCCTGGCGCAGGCGCCGGCGCCGCTGGTGGGCCCGAACTTCCAGGTCAACGTCGGCACTCAAGGGCCGCAGCTCGACGTCGACGTCGCCCAGGACAGTGCCGGCGATACGGTGTTCGTCTGGGTCGACCAGGGCACCGCGCCGCAGGCGGTGCTGGCCCGCGTCTACGATCCCGCGGGAAAGCCCCGGGGGCTCAGCTTCATCGTCGGAATCGAGAGCCAGCCGATGATCTCGCACCCCCGCGTGGCGATGACGCCGCTGGGGGAGCTCACCGTCGTCTGGGGGAACTCGCACACCATCTTCGTGCGGCGCTTCGACCGCCTGGGCCAGCCGCTGGGCAGCGTCAGCACCACCCGGCAGATCCCCTCGGATCTGTTCCATTCGCCCGACGTGGCGGTGGACGCGGCGGGCAACGCGGTGGTCGTCTGGGCGGTTTCCCGGTTCGACGGCGACCTCATCCTCCTGCAGCGGTTCAACGCGGCCAACCAGTCCCCGGGCTTTCAGGGCTTTTCCGAGGTGGTCAATCAGAACCCCGTCAATAGCCGGGAC